>NZ_JBFUGY010000060.1:0-34447 GCF_056402655.1 Bradyrhizobium sp. P3_C3
GCGCGCGAGATCGCGCAGTCGCTGTCGGGCTTCACCGTCGTCGTGACCAAGTCCACCGTCCCGGTCGGCACCGGCGACGAGGTCGAGCGCATCATCCGCGAGACCAACCCTGCGGCCGACGTCGTCGTCGCCTCCAACCCCGAATTCCTGCGCGAGGGCGCGGCGATCCGCGACTTCAAGTATCCCGACCGCGTTGTCGTCGGCACCTCCGACGAGCGCGGCCGCAAGGTGATGGGCGACGTCTATCGCCCGCTGTCGCTGAACCAGGCTCCGCTGATGTTCACGGCGCGCCGCACCGCCGAAATGATCAAATACGCCGCGAACGCGTTCCTCGCGACCAAGATCACCTTCATCAACGAGATCGCGGACCTCTCGGAAAAGGTCGGCGCCAACGTCCAGGAAGTCGCGCGCGGCATCGGCCTGGACAACCGCATCGGCACCAAGTTCCTGCATGCGGGTCCCGGCTTCGGCGGCTCCTGCTTTCCGAAGGACACCAAGGCGCTGATCAAGATCGCGCAGGACTATGATGTGAGCTTGCGCATCGTCGAATCCGTGCTGGCCGTCAACGAGAACCGCAAGCGCGCGATGGCGCGCAAGGTCAGCCAGGCGCTCGGCGGTAGCTTGCGCGGCAAGACCATCGCCGTGCTCGGCCTCACCTTCAAGCCCGACACCGACGACATGCGCGATGCGCCGTCGATCCCGCTCGTCACCGGCCTGATCGACATGGGCGCGACGGTCAAGGCCTTCGATCCCGTCGGCATGGAGCAGGCCAAGGGCGAGTTGCCGAACATCACCTATTGCGAGGACGCGTATTCCTGCGCGGAAGGCGCCGATGCGATCGTCATCGTCACCGAATGGGTGCAGTTCCGCGCGCTCGATCTCGATCGGCTGAAGGCGACCATGGCCCAACCCGTCGTCGTCGACCTCCGCAACATCTACCGTCCCGAAGAGATGGCCGCGGCCGGCTTCGTCTATGAGAGCGTTGGACGTGCGAGTGGGCCGCGCGACGGCTAGGCAGATAGCAACCGCTGCGTATCGCTCGATCGAAGGTACCTTCGGCCGCCTCGGCCTCAGGCAGGGGCAGCCGATAACCGCTCCCGGATGGATACGTCAACGGCACGGTTTTCGGTCGGACCGCTTGGAAAACACCGGCGATGCGATCGCTAGTCGATGCGCTGCGAGGGCAAAGGGAGCGTCGATCACGAGCGCGGCCCTGACAAAGTGCCCTGGGACGTCCGTTTTCAAGTCCTCGTGCTCGATCTTGCGGTCGTCGTAACCGGTTTACCGGCGTGATCGGCGGGGCATTTCTCGACGACAACCCACCTTACAAAGAAAAGCTTTCGCTGCTCCGCTGCAATCCACCGCTCGACGAGATCAATTCCGATGTCCAGCGCGGGGACGCGCTCGCTGTGACCATTACGAGGAAAGAAAGTAATGGTTCGCTCACTCAGAGGCGCCTGTTCGCTTCCTTCAAGGAAGTGGAATCTTCCAAAGGGCCATCTTGTACCGGAGTGCGGGACGTTCGATTGCCCACCAGGACAAATAGCCAGCGAGGTAAGCTGCGGAAAGCGCCCCCAAGAATATCAGGCTCCAAGATGCGTCAGGCCCAACTCCGGCCCTCATCAATTGTTCGGCCGGCCAGCCATAGAGATACGTTCCAAAGGAAATGTCTCCTACTTGTCTCAGTGTCGGAAGGCTTAGCCGTTGTGATGTCCCGATCAGGAGGATGACCGGTGCACCGGCTAAAGGAAAAATCTGCAACATTGCATCGTAGCGGTGCGCCACGCAGAGGGTGAGAAGTGCAGCGACCATGCTGGCGAGGCGGAAAACTGAGTTCTTGTGCTGGAGTTTGAGCGAGGAAAAGGCCGCACCTGCGAAAAACGCTGGAGCCACCAGCAGGAAATCACCAATCGTCGCGGAATTTGGGGTCAATCCGGTGACTGATATCAGCACCATACTCGTGCAGATCAACACGAGAACCCAGGCATTGAGCGCGCCCAAAAGCCCTATTAGGCCAAGCAGAACGTAACAGGCTAATTCATGAAAATCGTCCACAGCGAACCATTGATCATGCCTCCGAGCCAGCCGCTCGGCTCGTCATACAATGTGACGGAGGGCAGACCCGGCGGTTTGCCTGGCCACCACAGATTTCCAAGGAAGTACCGGATGCTTTCTGATGATGTGAAGAAGGTTACAGTGCCCTTGGTACTGAAGAGCGGCCCAATAACGAAAGCACTGATGGCGAGACAAACGGCGAGGGCAGGATAGATCCTGAGAAACCGACGCCAAAGGTAGTTGAGCACAGATGGTGAATTGAGAAGGCTCAGTGTTACCAGAAATCCGCTAATGAAGAAGAAAGTGAATACGCCATAGATGCCCAGAATATTGCCTTTACCTAAGAGTTTCACCAGCGGCTCACCGGCCTCATCGCCGTTGGCAATTAGGAAGGCATGGGAGAAAATGACGGAACTCGCAGCAATCAGTCTAATCAAATTGAAGTTTGGATAGTCAATACGTTGAGTGGGCAACTCGCAACCCTCTATGCTCACGGAATTTGCGCTGGCGTCGCGGCTTTTTGGCCGAGCGGTTGGCGCCCTATTCAAGCATATTGATTCATCGGATGTCGATGGATTGTCCACTCCCTCAGAGGCGCCTATTCGGTCCCTTCAAGGCATCGGTAATAGGCAGTCCGCCACGTCTGGCGGAAACACCCATCTCGTAAGCATCCGGCGTTCGCGGTCAAATGCGACGCCATCCCAATCGAGCCGGAGTTCTCTATGCTGCCAGTTGGCTACGACATCTTCGAACTCTTCGCAGGTCGATCCCAGGACAGGCGAGATGGCGACAGACCAATTGACTGCACTTGCGTTCGACGTCCTCAGTTCAATCAGTAAGATCGAGACCGGCTCGATCCAGAGCGCTGCTCGCGCCAATTCGTCGATGAAGTCTTCTGCCTTCTTGATCATTGGCCAATGACAATCAATCGCCCGCGAGGCGGCAGGCGCGAAAAATCGATCGAAATGGGTGATCCACGCCAACGCTAAGAGTTACCCAGTTGCATTGACAAAAAAGCTCAGTTCTTGTTCCAGCTGCATTCTGCAATTCTGAATTGAGTCGTCAATCGACATCCCGCTCCCTCAGCGGAACTGCGCAGCTTCAGCTAGGTTTGTTGGTTCCGGAGCTTCTCACTCAAGCGCTGCTGGCGATCACGAATCGACGTCGGGGATCCTCGGTCAAGCAGGCAAGCGATCCGACTTGTGGTCAGGCCTCGCGCCTTAGCACGATCAGTGGCTGAGCTCCAGTTAGATCCAAAAAAGCAGGCTGAGTATGCGTTCTGGTGTACCGAGGCGATCGCGTGGCTTCGGGAGTACTGTGCAGCTCCGAATATCGGATGCTGTTCTACATCTTACCGGGCACGAGTGGGGAGGATGCCATGCTTGCGCTCCTGAAGTCCGGCGGCCGCGAACGGCGCTTTGGCGAATTGCTTGGCTACGAGAGTGGGCAGATCGACTATTGGCTGACGCATCGTCTCTCGCTGGCAGACGCTTAGTCTGCTGTTGGCCGATATTGTTGCAAAAGTCGATTTTCACCGATGACCAGAATTCTGCGGGCCGTGGGCACAACTTTCGCGTACAAGATGCGAGGGACCTCACGGCCTCACGCAAAATTCACAGGTGACTTCGGTAACGCGATTGAGGTCATACGAATCAGCGTTCGCTTGCTGCTTAGTGTTTTCGCGAAAAATCTGAGCCCTGAAACTTTCGACTTTTGCAACACAATCGGCCCGTATGAAACATGCCTGCGCAGTCTGACGATTTGCGCCCACAGGGGTACACCGGCAACGCTCCTCTTAAAGCGAGAACAAAAGGACGTCGATGGTGAGGGCGGCCGGCCTCACAAACCTATCCTTGTTGCAAAACTAGTTACTGACCCTCGAGCTTGCTGCCCTTTTGAGTGGAGGAATCTTGTCGTTCAGTCAGCTCACGATCGCTGCTAGATGCATGGCGAAGTCGCGGCAGTTGCGTGTCCAGGAGCGACACGACAATTTCGCATTCGTTGCTTAGACACTATTGAAACGAAAGTGGATAATCAGCGACGGAGCGACGAGAATGAGTCAGAACGCGACCGGCGTAACGCCGTTTCCCCTTGGCGTTTTTGTCGGCAACCCGAACTATTATGTCTCAAGCGAGGAAACGGCGTTCGAAACATACTTCAACGCCTTCTCAACGTTGATGGGAGCCAAACCGCAATTTCTTGACCAATACGCCGACCAACGCCTTCCAATCTCACAATGGGTCGGTCAAGCGAGTTGGAATGCGGCCTCTGTCGCTCAGTCGCCTGTACTTCACGACGTTACTCCCGTCATTGGGTTGCCGATGACTTCGACTGCTCCAGGATCTGGAAATGCTGATCAGTTTTATCAGGGCTTCGCTGCGGGAAAATACGATACTGTTCTAGGGGGCATGGTCAAAGCATGGGCCGATAAGGGCTTTACCACACAGATCTGGCGGCCCGGCTGGGAGATGAACGTTGATACTATGCCGTCTTATACCGGCAATGACGCGGCTACACGGGCCGATTGGGTCAAAGCCTTCCAGCACATCTCGACCGTGTTGCATGCGGCGGGCCAAGCGGATGGGGTGAGTGTCCAGGTGATGTGGAACCCAAGCGTTGTAAACTACAGCCATGCCGGCAACGTCATACAGACCGCCTACCCCGGAAACCAGTACGTCGATATCATCGGCGCTGACGTCTATGCAGACCTCTACCCCTACGGTTCGTACACCGACCTGTACGATTGGGATAAAAGCGGACAAGTACTCAACTCGACTCATCCGATCTTCGACACCAGCCTTAAGCAATGGGCTGCCGATCCCGTCAACCTTCAGCATTACTATACCAACCCGGCTTCAAACCAGTGGTCGCTGGACGGCAGCGTGGGTCATGCGACCACTCTTCAGCAACTCATCGATCTTGCCAAATCGACCGGTAAGCCCTTGGCGATCGCCGAGACCGGAGCAGGCAACACGCATGATGGTGCAGGCGTCGTTGATAATCCGACTTTTGTGAAGTGGCTGGCGGAGACGCTACATCAATCGGGAGTCAAGATTAGCTTTGTGAACATTTGGGATTCTAATGCCGGCGGCAAATATGAATTTTCTCATTCCTCTGACGGTAAACCGTTAGAGGCTGCGGCGTGGGCGAAGTACTTCGGGGCTCTACCAGTTCAAACGGCGACTCATTCGTCCGTTGCGACCGCGACTGATGTCGATCACCTCGCGGCCGGCTCGGCGGCTTCAGGCAGTACCGTTCAGAATGAACCGCCCCAGAGTGGCAGCGCGGCAGTCAACGGGCATGGCAGCATAACAATTGATCCTCCCTATGATGACCTCCATTTCAATTTCGCGCCCGCGCCAAATGATAGCGCTGCTAGCTCGGTCACGGATAAAGCCGCAGGCAACAACACCCCTTCCTTCGAGCATGCGGGAACAAATTCTGGGCACCCGGACAGCTCGCAAAACTTGTTGGTATCGAACGGTGAGCACAGCGATTTCATCGCACTCGTGAACAATGCCCGATCCGACCATCAGTCGACAGCAGCGAGATACGACGCCGCCTTCTACCCTTCCATCGGCGTAAGCCCAGCAAGCGGACATGATGTGCAGTTGCATGTCGGCGACTTCTTCATTCATTAGTTTCACCAGGGCAGCGTCGGATAGCGAGCGGCGGTCCAAGCAGAAATTTCGGTTCCGCGTGCGTTCCCCATGCCCAAGGGAATAATTTGACTCTCGCTCGCGCCGCATTTCGATGGCGGCATGACCAAGGCAGAGAACCGAGCCGCGGCGAAAGCCTGGCACGAAGAACGCGAACGACAGCGCCGAGAGGCGGCTCGACCTGATGCCGTCAAGGCTGACCTCACTGAACTCGGGCGCCTGCGTCATTATTTGATCTTCGGCCGCCGATGCCTCCACCCATCGCGTGAGCCGCTGATGATGGCCATCGACGACTATGTCGAGGCCCTAACCGGTGACCGGACTACTCTTCACGCCCAAGCAACCAGCATCGGTCCGCGTCAGTCATGAAGAACTTACTGAAAATAGAGCCTTCATTGACGGGGCCAATCCTTACGCGCCGGCGAAAAACTCTGGGCGTCGACATCGATTACAAGCGCCTGCTGAAGGAGTTTCAGAGCCACGGAACGCTGTTGCGGGCGCCGCGACCATAGAGGATCAGGAATACTCCTCGATCCGCCCGCTGATCGACTGGCCGGACCACACGCGGCGAGGGACGCGATCATCTGCCAAAGTTTTTGCAAGAACCGAAAGGGAATGCCCCTCCAGACTAAACCTGTTACTTCAACGCCGGGCCTTCGAGAGGTGAGCAGCTTCATTCTGGCCGCGTCGTTCTTTTGCTTCCGTACCGAGACGCGCAACCGTTGTCACGACCGCTGCAAGCAAGGCGATCCAGAAACAGGCAGCGAAGATGATCAGCAGCAATTTGCGCATACAGCGTCATCTCGCGTCGTGAACGAAGCCGGCGCGCCGAGTATGATGGCGCGCCCACTTCGTCATGGGGGTCCCAGACGGGAAAATGTCCGGTGTGAGCAGCCTAGCGCTCGCGGACGCAGCGGCAATCGAAGTCGCAAATTAAGCTTGATGCCGCGGCAGCGGGTTAATTCAGGAACACTACGGAAAAGACCCGGTCACCGAGGCGGTTTGGGTCGGCAAACGCTGCGGATACTGGGAAAAAATAGGAACTAAGCAGCTTCGGGGACATTTTTCGCGGGATGCCCAAGTACGATAGCGGCGGCGTCGTCATCGACGATGAAGGCAACGATTTGCCCGGCATTTGATGTCGCGCGACGGCTCGCGCTTGAGACGCTAGGTCAATCGATCATGGATGGCGCACGTAGCCCCGTGGCAAGACGGACCGCGATCGAGGTACGAGACTGGACCGGTCCGACCCTGCGCGCGTCAGCTGCAATCGTCATTGAAGAGCTTTGAAAGAATGACCCCACGGCAGCCTTAAGGTTGACTGGTGAGGTTAACCGCAGGGACCATTTGTCCCCGCATCCCACAGCCGATATTTCTCGCCTAAGAATAGGATCGACATGTTCGACGAAACCGGGGAAATTCCACCGATTGAAGACCGCAGGCGACTGGGGGATTACTCTTTTCACATTGCCTTCTGAGCGTTGCCGGCACCGCGTTAATTACATGGTGTGCCGCCATCGCCTGGGTCAATTGGCAGTTGGTCGCCTGGTTATTTAAGGGATTGAAGTGACCGCCATGGAAGACTTTGACGGCCTTTCCGACCATTTCATTTTACGAATGTATGAGTTCATCCGTCACGAAGTCCACGTCGATGCGTCGGCCGGGACGCGCCTCATTGGCCTCGCTACTAGGCAGCGCGCGGATCGGCTACTTAAGGAAATCGACAGTCGCGGTCTCTGTCGCCCAGTCGCAATATTCGAGTGACATGCTTCACACTCAGAGGCGAGACATGTCTAACATAGATCAACAAGAAAATTCCGGGGCGGGCATGACCATAAACGAAGTCAGTGTTCAAAAGACGCCTATCAGCGATCGAGCAATCGCAGTGGCCTATCTGACCACAGTCAGCGCAGCGATGATCGGTTGGCTCTACGTCCTCGCGCAGTCGGCGAGAGCATTTTGTCGCTGGGTTTTCGGCTAAGTATTCGTCACGAACTGCGCAAACTTGATGGTTGCGCAGATGATCATTCCCCAAAGCGCAAAGTTAATCTGCAACGCCTCAGTCATTGCATTCCTCCCTCGCTTCCTCGCAGCCGCGCTCTAAACTGGTAACTGGCGCGATCTGCTCCATTGGCATTTCGGATCACGCTTCCGATTTTAGTCGAATATAAGACCATCGCCAGACTTGGCATAGCCCGTACCGATACGGGGAGGAGCGATCCGCTTCACCGACCCTCAGGGAGTGATGTCGCCCTTACGCGATGCCGGTCCCTCAATCCGCACGAGGAGACTTGGCAGCTCCACTTCACCGATGTCCGCATCAGGACTACAGGCGTGCGCGACGGCGTACCGATCCATGCCGTTCAATGAGGATGGTCACTTGGCTTCTATCCCGGTAAGAGCCAGGCACCGGGCACAGGGGAAATAGCCACGACCTTCGAAGCCGCGCGCGAGGCCCTCGAGTCGGCGTGGTCCGAGCTGCGTGTCGCCATCTCCGGCGCTGCCTTCGCCGAATGGCGCCAAGACCGCGAAGGACGGGGCGCTGAGGCATTGGCGGCCTCGTACTTGGGGTCGAGAGCCCGCCAGCTTTGCCAGCCCCCGGCGAAGCCCTCCCTCGCGTTCTCAATGAAAACCGCGCTCCTTCGCAGTGCGGCAGATTCGCTTGAAAATTACCGGATTATCCCGGTAGATTTTCATTCCAGGGGCTGGCTTCATATTCACTTAGAGCTCTTTACCCGGTTCGATTTGACCATGCGCTACGGCCACGGCGGTCTGCTGCGGCCCATTTTAGTCGCTCACCAGTATAACGCCTCCGTGAACGAAACCGTTTGCTGCCTCAGGCGAAGCGCTCCCGAAACAGTCCGAATCCATCCTCGGCCTCGCAAATAAGGGGATTTCAAGATGATCACGCTGAAAGCAATTGCGGTTGTCCTTGGTGCCGGATTTATCTTCACTATGTATTCGGGTGACCTGGGCGCCGACGTAGTTCTCGCCATCGTCGCCTGCCTTTCCTAACGAGGTGGGCCGCCAGCGTGGACGGGCGGGCCATGGGGCAATTTCACCAAAGTCCGCTGGATATCGTCTCCAACCAACGGCGCATTGCGGTTTCGGTACAACGACGCCGAGTTGTACGCCTCGACCTGATGGCCCTGGGCGGCGATGACCTGCGGAAGCTGTCGCTTTTCCAGCGTAAGGAGAAGCTGGCTACCCTCCTGAAGCTCTGGCCCGAGGGCATCTTCGTCGCGCCATACGAGCCCGGGGAAATCGGCCCAGACCTGTTTGACGCGGCTGCCGCATGGAGTCCGAAGGAATCGTGTCGAAGCACCGTAACCGCGGCTGTCGGCCGCGCGTGTGTGATTGGGTGAAGGTTAAAAATCGAGCGCACCCTGCGTACAGCCGTGTAGTGGATCAATTCGGGTAGCGCTGAGGGAGTGGACGGGCCGTCAATGATCGGCAACACTGCCGCTACTGACGAGGCTACCAACATGCACCGTGGTTTACGCTCATTGATCCCGATCGCGCTCATCGGTGCGCTTGGTCTTCTTGCCTGGTACGCCCGCCTGCTATGGCTGATGGTGAGCCCGGATTAAGCTATCCCACGAACGCTCGCCCAAGCGGGCGGGCTTTTTTTCACCACGTTGAAGGTAGCGAAGTGGATCGCCAAGCGCGTAGCTTTCCACTGAACTCTTAAGGTTGACGGTGAGGTAAATTCCAGAGCGTGCTTGCCGGCCGTGGTCGCGCTGAATATGTCGTTCCGAAACAAGGATGATCCAAATGGTCGATCGAACGACAGGGCAAAGTGCTAGACTAGCCGACGGCCTCTTTCACTTTCACTGCCGTAGAGTTGCCTGCCTTTTTGCCTAAGCCACTAAGCCCGGAAACCGGCCCGCGCCTCATAATCCAATAGAACATAACAAGAACAAAAGAGTCGATAGCCGGCGTTAAAAATATCCTCTTGGGGGCCCGTCCATGCTGTCGGAACCATGCCCTCCCGTTCGTCTTGAATCCGAGCCGTCCCGAACCGGAGTTCTGCGTAACATGGCCCCGAGAGCCAACTGGAAAGGCTTCTTGCGTCTGTCGCTCGTCACCTGTCCGGTGGCTCTCTACCCGGCGACATCGGAATCCGAAAAGATCTCGTTCAATCAGATCAATCGAGCGACCGGTCACCGGATCAAGTACGTGAAGGTCGACGCCGATACCGGTGACGAGGTCGCGAACGAGGACATCGTCAAGGGCTACGAACTCGACAAAGGACAGTACATCGAGGTCACCAAGGAGGAGCTCGAGGAGCTGGCGCTGGAGTCGACGCGGACCATCGAGATCGACGAATTCGTCGACAGGGCCGACATCGACCCGCGCTATCTAATCCGTCCGTACTACCTGCGTCCCGACGGCAAGGTCGGTCACGACGCCTTCGCGGTGATCAGGAAGACCATCCGGGAGATGGACAAGGTGGCGATCGTGGTTCTCACCAACCGCGAGCACATTATTGCGCTCGAGCCGATTGACAAAGGCCTGGTCGGCACGCTGCTGCGCTACCACTACGAGGTCCGCTCCGAGCAGGAGTACTTCGAGATAAAGGACCAACGGCCTCCCGTCGTCGTCGATCTCCGCAACATCTACCCGCCCGAAGAGATGCAAGCCGGCGTCGGGCGATCGTCCCAGGCTTAAGCAAGCCGTTTGCAGTTCGGCTTCGCCCGCCTCATCCTGGGGCGGCGAAATCGTCTCTGGTGCGATATGATCCGGTCGCATCAGGCCGCCGCGCTCGGCCTCGTTGCCGCGATGGAGATTGTCATGACCGACGACCCGCACAGGATCCGCAGTGGCGGGCTCACCGCGACCATCAAGGCAAACGGCGCCGAATTGTGCTCGCTGAAGGACGGCAGCGGTGTCGAATTCGTCTGGCAGGCGGGGCCGGCCTGGCCGCGCCACGCGCCGCTGCTGTTTCCGATCGTCGGGCGTCTCGCCAATGACGAAATGCGGCACCGGGGCAAGACCTACCGGATGACCCAGCACGGCTTTGCGCGCGACAGCCGGTTCGCGTGGGTAGAGCGCGGAGAGAACCGTTGCACGCTAGCGCTCGAAGACAGCGAGACAACGCGCGCACTCTATCCGTTCGCATTTCGCCTGACGGCCACCTATGCGATCGACGACGCCGGTCTCGATCTCTCGCTCACGGTGGTGAACACTGGCAAGGAGACATTGCCGGTATCGCTCGGCGGCCATCCCGCCTTCAACTGGCCGCTTCAGCCTGGAGTGTCGAAGGAGAGCTACGCGCTGACCTTCACGAACGAGGAGCCATCTCCGGTTCGCCGTGTCGAGGGCGGACTCCTGCTCGCGGCAACGGATCCGAGCCCCGTCAGAGGCTCTGTGCTTCCTTTGTCGGAATCCCTGTTCACCAATGACGCCGTCATCCTCGACCCCGTCAACAGCCACGCGGTCCGCTATGCGGCCGGGCAGGGGGGCGGGCCCTGGCTCAAAATGTCATGGCGCGGCTTTCGCGAGCTCGGCGTCTGGTCGAAACCGACAGGCGCGCCGTTCCTCTGCATCGAGCCGTGGCGCGGCTATGCCAGTCCCGTCGGTTTCGATGGCGAGTTCAGCGACAAGCCGGGTCTGATGCACATCGCGGCCGGCGCGAACGAAGAACTGTCGTACCGGATCGAGGTCGGATCGTCCTGAGGCAGGCCTTCGCGCGCCTGTGGCTCTCAGACCTCGATCCGCGTGAGGTCCTCGCCGAGCACGACGGGACCTGCGTAGTCTCGGCGGGCGTCCGCGAGAAGCGCGTTCAGCATGGAATCGTCTGTGCGCGGACGGTGATGGGTCAGCGCAAGCTTCTTGACGCCGGCCTTGGCTGCGATCTTGCCGACCGTATCGCCGCAGGCGAGCGTGTATTTCGCGAGCCGGCGGAAGTGGTCGTTGGTGATCTCAGGCGTCGCGAGAAAGCAGCACTGGACCAGCAGGTCGGCTCCCTGTGCCAGCCGCTCGAGACCGGGGCAGGGCACCGTGTCGCCGGAGATCGCAATGACCTTGCCCTCGGCTTCGAAGCGGAAGCCGAGACACATCCAGCGCGCGAGAAACGCCAGCGACATGTCGAGACCGTCGCCATGTGAGACGAGCTCGGCGCTGATCTTCCAGCGACCGGTGTCGAGGACGTGGCCGGGAATGATGTCCGTCGCGACGACCGGCTTCCATCCCCCAAAGGTCGGCTCACCCTGATCCCGCCAGGCGATGTCCTTGTCGTAGACCTGTGTGATCAGCGTGTTGACGAGCCGTTCGGTATCGGGCGGACCGTAGATGCGCAGATCGTCCTTGCGCCCATGCATCCACGAATTCAGCATCACATCATAGAGGTCGCCGATGTGGTCGAAGTGGTGATGGGTGAGAAAGACCGTGTTGATGGCGCCGAGCGGCACGCCGGCTTTGTGGAGCTGCACCATGACGCCGCGGCCCGCGTCGAACAGGATATTCTCCTCGCCGAGCCTGATCAGCGTGGTCGTCGCCATGCGGCGCGGGTCCGGGCGTGGGCCGCCGGTGCCGAGCAGTATGACTTCCATGGCGCCTACTCCAGCGTGAAGCCGGTCGACCTGATCACGCCGCCCCGGCGTGTCTGAAGATCTTCGTGGCGTACTTTAGATTCGAAGGCGTCAGCTAGACAAGTCGCGCGTCAGTGCAGACCGGCCACAGTGGCAGCAATGGTTGGCCGGATCGTCGAGCGGCCCGATCCCGCGGACGTCAGGCGATGCGCAAAATCCTGCGCGCGCCGCTCGACCAGATGCCAGGTCGCGCGTGCGACGAGATAGCTGAGCGCGGCGGTGACGGCATAGGCGATCAGCAGCGAGAGCAGTCCGTCCGTAAGCGGCCAGATCTGGCGCAGGCCGGAGATCACCGCGAAGTGCGACAGGTACATCGAATAGGAGTTGCGGCCGAGCGCCTCGATCGGCCGGCAGCGGATCGCGAGGCGGATGCAACCTGCAACCAGCGCGCCGAGCACGAGGTTGATCATCAAATAGTTGAATTCATGCGAGCCGGTCGCGCGGTCGGCGATGAAGGACAGCGCGATGAAAGCGGCGAAGATCGCGGCGTCCGACTTCGCAAAGCCGTCGCGCAGCGAGAAGAACAGCGCGCAGCCGGTGAGGAAGACCGGCATCTGGTTCAGGAAGCTGATGTGCAATGCGTTCCACACGAAGGCTTCGTGGCCGGGACCATAATAGGCCGAGAACAGTGCGAAGGCCCACGGCTTGAACAGGCAGACATTGACGAGATGCAGCGCGATCGCGAGCGCAAGATAGAGGTGGCGGCGAGATCCGAAGGCCGTGATCACGAAGGGGAAGACGAGATAGAACGTCATTTCCGCCGCGATCGACCAGTCGCCCGGCACGACGCTGTTGACGCTGTCCGGCCAGAAGCCGTGCAGGAACGTCGCGGTCAGGATCACCTGGAGCGGCCCGATGCCGTTGGGCGCGTTGTAGCTCGGACCCGTGCCATTGACGAGCAGGTAGAGCGGGATCGCGAGCCAGAACAGCGGCGCGATGCGCAGGAAGCGCCGGATGTAGAATTTGCGCGTCGGATCGGTTTCGGTGCGCTGCGTCCACATCAGGCACATCGTCATGGCGCTGACGAAGTAGAACACGTTGACGCCGGTCCAGCCGCACATGAAGGCGAAGTCGACGGCGTGGATATTTGAGGGAAAAGATTGTGAAACGTGGATCGCCATCACGCCGACGATGGCGAGGCCGCGCAGGACGTCGAGCGTGTGAGAACGGCCGAAAGGCGTTGCACCTTGCTCGGTTCGTTCGGCGGCCAACCGGGCCTGCCCCTGCATCACGCCTGCTCCGTGGTTTCGCATCTGCAAGCGGAGACCATAGAGGCGCGGCCGGCTGTTTCGAAGCCGAAGCCCTTCTTTACGTTAACCAGCGGTTGAGTCCGATGCCGAATGTGCGGGATCGGCGGTGTCGAGGGGGCTGGTCGTCGCTCGCACGAGCCACGCCGGCATGATGATGCGCGCGATGAGAATTGTGGGGCAATTCATACTTAATACGCCAATACCATGACCAATATTGTTCGGGCAGCACAACACGCCTAGTATTCCAGCAGGCAATCTCGGGGGCTCGAATAAGTCGTGAATGTTCGTTCACAGGACAGTGCGCTGCGCGACGACTTGAACTTTCAAGGCGCGCCACAAGCACACAAGACATCCAATAACGTGGTTGATTCCGCACGTCAGGAATTAAGGCCTGCCGGCCGCGAACGGCTGATCGTCGTCGAAGACGATCCCGTGACGCGGACGATGCTGGTCGGCTATTTCAGCGAGAACAATTTCGACGTGGTCGGCGCCGGCTCCTGCGCGGAATGCCGCCAGGCGCTGCGCTCGCGCACCGATCTCGTCTTCCTCGACGTGCAGTTGCCTGACGGCGACGGCTTCGAGCTCGCCAAGGAGATCCAGGCGACCAGCAACGCGGGCATCATCTTCGTGACGCGCCGCGACACCGACGTCGATCGCATCCTCGGGCTCGAGATCGCCGGCGACCATTACGTTACCAAGCCGATCAATCTGCGCGATCTGCTCGCGCGCGCGCGCAGCGTGCTGCGGCGGCGCTCGATCGACCGCAAGGCGGCGCGCAACCACAATTCGATCGCCTTCGGCGACTGGATCATCGACCTGACCCGGCGCGAGCTGCTCGGCAGCGACGGCAAGCCGGTGGCGTTGACGCGCGCCGAGTTCGACCTGCTCGCGGCGCTGGTCGGCGCCGACGGCCGGCCGCTCAGCCGCGACTATCTGATCGAGGTCGTCAGCAACCGCCAGGCCGAGGTCGATATCCGCACGGTCGATGCGCTGGTGGCGCGGCTGCGCCGCAAGCTCGTCGGCAGCGGCACGCCCGTGATCGCGACCGTCACCGGCGTCGGCTACAAGCTCGCGCTCAGCGAGCGGCTCTAGCCTTATCCGTCCAAAGATCCGATCACCCGCGCGCCTATCGCGCGCGGGCGCTCTGGTCCGTCGATGTCCTTTGCGCCGCCCCGGCCAGCTGGTCATCGACCGCATACAGCGTGCAGGTCGGCGACCATTTCATGCAGGCGCTAAGCGAATCGCGCCGGGCGTCGTCGGCGGTGGTGCGGCCCGAGCACCAGCCGTAACCGCCGTTCGGCGACACCGCAAAAGCCTTGTGCGGCATGGTGCTGGCGAGATAGCGGGAGAATTCGGCGCGCGCGGCCTCGTTGAGCTGGCCCGGCGGCGGCAGCGGATCGGGAAGGCTCAGGATGTCATGGCCGAGCCCGCGCTCGCGCAGGAAGGCGTCGAGATAGGGCGTCCATTGCGGGCGGCCCACCACAGAATAGAGATAGTGACCGTCATCGCCGTAAGGCGGCGCCGCAATGAATTTCGCGTGACCGCCATTGCCGCGAAATCCGTCATAGAGGCGGCGCGCGAGATCGGGACCGAAGAACGAATCATTGGCCGCATAGACCCACAGCATCGGCACGCGCGAGGTTTTGCCGAACGTGGCGAAGGCCTGCACCAGCCCGTCCTCGTTGCAGACGTCGTCGTCATCGCGCGAGCCGCGGCCGCCGGCAAAGCTGATCGCGGCGACGAGACCCGCCGGTGCCTGCGCGGTCAGCGCGACGGTGGCGATCCCGCCGGCGGAATGGCCGGCTGCGATCATGCCCGATGTCGTGACGTCGGCCCTCCGACCCATCGCATCGATCGCCGCGCGCAAATCCGCGACCGCAACCGCCGCCGCCGGCAGATAGGCGGCATTGGCGCAGCCGCGGACGCTGTCGACGCGTCCGCCGGGCGAGGTGCCGTAGCCGCGCCGCATCACGATCAGCGCGGCAAAGCCGCGCCGGGCATATTCGAGCGCGATCCCGTAATATTTGTGCGCCGACATCGTCGCGCGGTCGTCGAAACTGCGCGGCGAGCCGTGGCTGAGCAGCGCAAGCGGATAGCGCTTCGTTCCGGCCGGCCGGACCAGAAAGGCCTCCAGCCCCTGCGGCCCGGCCTCCGTCATCGGAATGCGCAGGTCTTCCGTGTAGAACTCCGAGGCCATCGCATTGGGCACGACGCCAGCCGTCGCAAGCCAGGCCACCAGAACAACCAAGAGCCTGTGAAACAGCGTCATGCCCCGACTCGAAAAAGCCCCGATTTGAAAGACCATAGCATGATCTCGGGAACGGCCAGCCCGCCGCGCGTGTTGTGCCCTTGGCGGGGGTCCGGCCGATGCTATGGTACTACGCAAACTCTGCACGACAGGACGAGGATATTTCAGTGGTTGATGTTCATCCCGCGGCGGGCAAGCTGGTCTCGCCGGACGCGCTCACCAACGTTCCGCGGCTGGTGACGGCCTATTTCGCCGGCAAGCCCGATGTCGGCGATCCCGCGCAGCGGGTGGCGTTCGGAACCTCCGGCCATCGCGGCACGTCGTTCAAGAACAGCTTCAACGAGGGTCATATCCTCGCGACCACGCAGGCAATTTGTGACTACAGAACAGAAAAGGGCCTGACCGGTCCACTCTTCATCGGCATCGACACCCATGCGCTGGCCGAGCCGGCGCTGGTCAGCGCCGTCGAGGTGTTCGCCGCCAACGGCGTCGACATCATGATCGACAAGGACGGCGGCTACAGCCCGACGCCTGTCATCTCGCACGCGATCCTGACCTACAACAAGGGCCGCACCAGCGGCCTTGCCGACGGCGTCGTCGTCACGCCCTCGCACAATCCCCCCGAGGACGGTGGCTACAAATACAATCCGCCGCATGGCGGCCCGGCCGACACCGACGCGACCGCCGTCGTCGAGAAGCGCGCCAACGCCTATCTTGCCGACGGCCTGAAGGGCGTGAAGCGCATCGACTACGCCAAGGCGCGCAAATCCGCGAACGTGCACGCCTACGACTTCATCACGCCCTACGTTGCCGATCTCGGCAATGTCGTCGATCTCGATCTGGTCAAATCCGCCGGAATCAATATCGGGATCGATCCGCTCGGCGGCGCCGCCGTGCATTACTGGCATCCGATCATCGAGCGCTACGGCCTGAAGGCCACCGTTGTGAACGAGGCGATCGATCCGACCTTCCGTTTCATGACCGTCGACTGGGACGGCAAGATCCGCATGGATTGCTCCTCGCCTTACGCGATGGCGAGCCTGATCGCGATGCGCGACCGCTTCGACGTCGCCTTTGCCAACGACACTGATGCCGACCGCCACGGCATCGTGACGCGCACCGGCGGCCTGATGAATCCGAACCATTACCTTGCGACCGCGATCTCCTATCTGTTCGCGAACCGCCCGAACTGGGGCAAGGATGCCGCGATCGGCAAGACCGTGGTGTCGAGCTCGATCATCGACCGCGTCGCCAAGAAGCTCGACCGCAGGCTGGTCGAGACGCCGGTCGGCTTCAAATGGTTCGTCGACGGCCTCCTCACGGGCGGCTTCGGCTTCGGCGGCGAGGAGAGTGCAGGGGCCTCGTTCCTGCGCCGCGACGGCGGGGTGTGGACCACCGACAAGGACGGCATCATCCTCGGCCTGCTCGCAGCCGAGATCATGGCGAAGACTGGCCGCGATCCCAGCCAGCTCTTCGGCGATCTCACTGCCGAACTTGGCGTGCCCCACTACGCGCGTATCGACGTCGCCGCCACCGCGCCCCAGAAGAACATCCTCAAGTCCGTCACGCCCGAGCAGCTCGGTCTCAAGGACCTCGCCGGCGATCCCGTCCGCGCCACGCTGAGCAAGGCGCCAGGCAACGGCCAGCCGTTCGGCGGCATCAAGGTCGAAACCGATTTCGGCTGGTTCGCCGCAAGGCCCTCCGGCACGGAGGACGTCTACAAGATCTACGCGGAAAGTTTCCGCAGCACCGAGCACCTGAAGCGGATTCAGGAAGAGGCCCAAGCAGGGCTGAAGAAGGTGTTCGGGGCGTAGGGCACTGAGCCCAGTGCGACTCTTCGGTTGCTGCTCCGAGGAAGTGCTTTCCGCATTCTCCGCTGTCATCACCCGCGAAAGCGGGTGATCCAGTACGCCGCGGCCGTGCCGTGATGCGGAGGAGCCGCGGCGTACTGGATTCCCCGCCTTCGCGGGGAATGACCTTCCGGTGCAATTGTATACATAATCAAGATAGTAGGTATTTAAATACGCCAAATTTGGCCTTGAACGATTCTATCCCTCCGCTATTGTATACATAACGTATTCATAAGCCTTGGGAGTGAGACCGGTGACAAAACCCTTCCCCATGAACGCCTGGTACGCGGCCGCCTGGGACGCCGACGTCAAGCCGGCGCTGTTGCCGCGGACGATCTGCGGCAAGCACGTCGTGATGTATCGCAAGGCCGATGGCTCGGTGGCCGCGCTGGAGGATGCCTGCTGGCACCGCCTGGTGCCGCTGTCCAAGGGCCGGCTGGAAGGCGACACCGTCGTCTGCGGCTATCACGGCCTGAAATACAATGCGCAGGGGCGCTGCACCTTCATGCCCTCGCAGGAGACCATCAATCCGTCGGCCTGCGTCCGCGCTTATCCCCTGGTCGAGCGTCATCGTTACATCTGGCTCTGGATGGGCGATCCCGCGCTGGCCGATCCCGCGCTGGTGCCGGACATGCACTGGAATCACGATCCGGCCTGGGCCGGCGACGGCAAGACCATCCACGTCAATTGCGACTACCGCCTCGTGCTCGACAATCTCATGGACCTAACCCACGAGACCTTCGTGCACGGCTCCTCGATCGGCAACGATGCGGTCGCCGAGGCGCCATTCGACGTCACCCATGGCGAGAAGACGGTGACGGTGACGCGCTGGATGCGCGGCATCGAGGCGCCGCCGTTCTGGGCCAAGCAGCTCGGCAGGCCCGGCCTCGTCGACCGCTGGCAGATCATCCGCTTCGAAGCCCCGTGCACGATCGCGATCGATGTCGGCGTGGCGCCGACAGGCACCGGCGCGCCGGAAGGCGACCGCTCTCAGGGCGTCAACGGTTTCGTGCTCAACACCATTACGCCTGAGACCGAGAAGACCTGCCACTATTTCTGGGCGTTCGTCCGCAACTATCAGATCGGCGAGCAGCGCATCACCACCGAGATCCGCGAAGGCGTCTCCGGCATCTTCCACGAGGACGAGCTGATCCTCGAGGCGCAGCAGCGCGCCATGGACGAGAACCTCGATCGGATCTTCTACAACCTCAACATCGACGCCGGTGCGATGTGGACGCGCAAGCTGATCGACAGGATGGTGGCGAAGGAAAGCGCGCCGCAGCAGCTCCAGGCCGCGGAGTAGGCCAGGTGAAACCAGCGCCTGAGCGAGAGGTCGACCGCTCCGTCTCGCAGACCGTGAAGGCGCAGCTCGCGCTGCGCGACCAGATCCTGTCGGGTCGCTTACGGCCCGGCGAGCGCATCTCCGAGCTGCAGGCGGTGGAGACGACCGGCGCTTCGCGCACGCCGGTGCGCATGGCGCTGGTGCGGCTCGAGGAGGAAGGCCTGCTGGAGGCGATTCCTTCCGGCGGCTTCATGGTGAAGGCGTTTTCCGAACGCGACATCTCCGATTCCATCGAGCTGCGTGGCACGCTCGAAGGGCTCGCCGCGCGCTTCGCAGCCGAGCGCGGCGTCTCCGCACGCGAGCTCGAGCCACTGAAGGAGTGCCTTGCCGCAATTGACGAATTGCTGCGCCAGGTGCCGATCTCGGTCGACGCGTTCTCATCCTATGTCACGCTGAACGCGCGCTTCCACGCACTGCTCACGGAACTGTCGCGCAGCCCGCCGCTGATCCGGCAGATCGACCGCGCCTCGGCGCTGCCGTTCGCCTCGCCCAGCGGTTTCGTGATGGCGCAATCGGCGCTGCCCGAGGCGCAGCAGATTCTGATCATCGGGCAGGAGCACCATCGCGTCGTGATCGACGCCATCGAGAACCGCGAAGGCGCCCGCGCCGAAGCCGTGATGCGCGAGCACGCGCGCCTCGCGGTGCGAAACTTGCGGCTTGCGCTGCGCAACCGCACCCATCTCGACCTCTTGCCGGCGCTCGCGCTGATCAGGACCGCAACCGACTAGGGCAATCGCCATGCGCTTCATCGAAACCTGGATTCCGGCAACGCTCGTCGCGACGCGCGATCTTGCGCCGGGCATCCGCGAATTCCTGATCCTGCCGGATCAGTTCGACGGCACGGCCTATCCGGTCGGCAGCCACATCAATATCAGCGTGACCATCGATGGCCTGCCGGAGACGCGATCCTATTCGCTGGTCGGCGAGGCGTCCTCGCGCGGTTTCAGGATCGCGGTGCGTCGCGCCGAGGATTCCCGCGGCGGCTCGCGCTATATGTGGCAGCTCGCACCCGGCGCTCGGCTCGACATCACCCGGCCGGCTTCGCTGCTCGCGGTCGACTGGACGCGCGAAAACTATTGCCTGATCGCCGGCGGCATCGGCATCACGCCGATCCTTGGTGCCGCACAGGCGCTGGCGCGTCGCGGCGCTGACGTCACGCTGCATTATGCCGTGCGCTCGCGCACCGATGCCGCCTATCTCGACGATCTCGCCAAAATGCTCGGTGAGCGCCTGGTCGTTCACGCGAGCGAGGAGGGCCGGCGGCTCGACCTCGATGCGCTGTTCGGATCATTGCAGCAAGGTGCGCTGGCGCTGTTCTGCGGCCCGATGCGGATGTTGGATGCCGCGCGCCACGCCTGGATCGGCGCCGGCCATCCGCTTCCCGATCTCCGCTACGAGACCTTCGGCTCCAGCGGCACGCTGCCGACCGAGACGTTTCGCGTGCGCCTGAAGGGGACCGATGTCGAGCTCGAAATCCCGCGCGAGCGCTCGATGCTTGATGTGCTCAATGCCAGCGGGCATGACGTGATGTACGACTGCAAGCGCGGCGAATGCGGCCTGTGCGCGATCGACGTGGTCGAGGTTGACGGCGAGATCGATCATCGCGACGTCTTCTTCAGCGATCACCAGAAGCAAAGCAACCAGAAGATCTGCGCCTGCGTCTCCCGCGCCCGCGGCACCATCACCGTGGACACGCTGCTGCGGGCGGACGCGGTCTGACCGGGGCTGGAAGGCGTACTCGGAAAACGCGATCAGCCTGAGGCATGCGCATCCGCTCTCCTCTCGGGCGCAGATGGGCGCAGGTCGTCCTGGCGAGGCAGCTAAGGGCGGCGACGAAGCGGGCTTCGTTTGCAGCGCCAACGGGCCGGCAAGAGCGCTTCGTGCGGTCCGCCAATCATGATAGGCTTGCTCTCGGCAATAAAAGTGTTCAGCCGGTCTTGGACAGCAAGGGTGGAGATTCTGCCATGAAATCCAATTCTGTCTCGCTGGCAGTCGATGCGTTCGCCACAGGGCGAGCCGACGCGCTGATTTTGATCGGCCGCATTCTCCTCGCGTGGGTATTCGTCGGAAGCGCGTATGGAGCAATATCCAACTTCAGCGGCTCTGTGGGTTATTTCAGGTCCCTGAACCTTCCAGCACCTGAGCTGTTCACGATGACGAACATCGTACTGGAGGTATTGATATCCGTCGGTTTGATATTGGGCGTCGGTACGCGCTACTGCGCAATTCTGACGTTTGTGTTCGTATTGGCGGCAACGGCTATTGCGCACCGCTACTGGGAGTATCCCGCGGGTGCGCAGCAGATCGGTCAATACAACCACTTCTTGAAGAATGTCTCGATCATGGGAGGCGCGATGTTGATCTTCGTCACCGGGGCAGGCCGGTTCAGTTTCGATCGGGCATCGTAGCCGG
Organism: Bradyrhizobium sp. P3_C3; assembly: GCF_056402655.1. Classification (NCBI taxonomy): domain Bacteria; kingdom Pseudomonadati; phylum Pseudomonadota; class Alphaproteobacteria; order Hyphomicrobiales; family Nitrobacteraceae; genus Bradyrhizobium; species Bradyrhizobium sp. P3_C3. The sequence continues at coordinate 21,410 of NZ_JBFUGY010000060.1, forward strand.
CATCACTTCAAGTCGGGCTTGAAAGCTTCCTCGATCACGCGGCGGATGCTCTTTGAGAGCTGTTTCAGGGTCTTGCTCACGAGGGCGAAAAGAAGCATCAACCATGTCGCAAGCGCGGCACACCACAGCACGACTTCCAATATCTCAGGCATGATGATGCCCCTCAAAAATAATTACTTTGAAATGCGGCAAGTGTTGCTTAATGGGGCCGACACGGCAAGCCGTCTTGAGAGTGGTAGCGCGCCGAAACACTCGGAAACGCTCTCAAAACAGCGGACAGCCTTAGGTCAGGGATGCAGACCAACCCTATGACCGCGAAGACTGGCGCGGGATGCAGAACTGCCTGGCAGTGATTCATTTGCAAAGGGCGGCTTGAAGAAATTCTGCCCTGCGCGAGTCTGCTTCACCCCTGGAAGCGGACCGCCTCACATTTGCGAGTATATGCCCTACGCTGCGTAGGTCGCCCGCAGCTTCTTCGTGTCCAGCAGCGCCAGCACGCCGTCGGCCGACACCGGCCGGCTGATCAGATAGCCCTGCGCTTCGTCGCAACCGAACTGGCGCAGAAATTCGAGCTGGTCGGCGGTCTCGACGCCTTCCGCAACCACGCCGATGCGCAGGTCTCGCGCAAGCGAGATCACCGACTTCACGATCGCGGCGCAGTCGGGCTGCATCAGCATGTCGCGGATGAAGGACTGGTCGATCTTGATACGGCTGAACGGCAGCTTGCGCAGATAGGTGAGCGAGGAGAAGCCGGTGCCGAAATCGTCCAGCGCCACCGTGATGCCGAGCTCGAGCAGCGCGTTCAGGATCGACGCCGCGGAGCCGTATTTCGACAGCAGCATCGATTCCGTGATCTCGATCTCGAGCCGGTGCGGGGCGACCTTCGCGTCTGCGAGCGCCTGCACGATGGTCTGGAGGATGCCGGTGCTGTGAAACTGCGCGGCGGAGAAGTTCACGGCGACCCTGATGTCCTCGGGCCAGTCCGAAAGCGTCGCGCAGGCGCGCCGGATCACCCATTCGCCGATCTCGTGGATCAGCCCGGTCTCCTCGGCGATCGGGATGAATTCGCTCGGCGGTACCAGTCCGCGCCGGGGATGCTGCCAGCGCAGCAACGCCTCGAAGCCGGTGATGCGGTTCTCGCCGAGATCGAGGAACGGCTGGAACACCAGGAACAGCTCGTCCCTGGCGATGGCGCCTTCGAGGTCCGCTTGCAGCGCCTTGCGATCGCGTGACACCCTGTCATCTGCTTCCTCGAAGAAGCAGACCGTGCCGGGACCTGCCTTCTTGGCGCGATACAGCGCGGCGTCGGCATTCTTCATGATGTCGAGCTGCGTGGTGCCGTCGCGCGGCGCCAGCACGATGCCGACGCTGGTCGCGCCGACGATCTGGCGGCCCTCGAACTGGAACGGTTCGTCGAAGGCCGCGACGAAGCGTTCGGCGATCTCGAGCGCATCCTCCGGCCGCGCCAGATTGGCCATCACCAGCGCGAACTCGTCGCCGCCGATTCGCGCGACGTGCTCGGCGGCGCGCGTGCAGCGTTGCAGCCGGCTTGCGACCTGCACCAGGAATTCGTCGCCCGCGGGGTGGCCGAACTTGTCGTTGACCTCCTTGAAGCGGTCGAGGTCGAGCAGGAGCACCGCGAATTCCTCGCCGGACAGGGCCATCCGCCGCAGCGCGGCTTCGAGCGTCTCGTTGAAGGCGAAGCGGTTGGGCAACAGCGTGAGGGGATCCTGCCGGACCGTGCGCTCGGCCTCGATCTGCCGGATCACGCGTCGCGCGAACGCGAATGAATTGACGAACACCGCGCGCAGCAGCACGCCGCCGTAAACCACCACCAGGATGGCCATCAGCACATAGGCGGGATCGCCGTCGCGGCCGAGGCAGATGGCGATGCCGACGAAGATGGGGCTGGTGAAGGCGATGGCCGCAATCGGGATCGTGGCGAAGGCAAGCGCGCCGCCGGCCAGCATTCCCGAGCAAAGGCAGGTGATGACGAGCTGGCCGCCGGTCGCGGCATTCGCGAAGAAGGCGACCGGGACGATGCCCCAGGCAACGCCGAGCACGAAGGCGTTGCGCACCAGCCGATGCATCGCCCGGCGCGAAACGAATTGCGGTTTTGTGATCCGGCGCGAGGCGTGGGATTGCAGGCCGAACGCAATCGCGGCGCCGGCCACGATTGCGGCCCAGGCCAACGCAAACTTCCAGTCCGGCGAATGCCAGAGCGCGATGGCGAGCACGGCCGCGTTACAGGCATTGGCAAGCATGATGCCGACGGAGTAGCCGAGCACCAGTGACATCTGATCGGCGCGGATATGTCCGGCGACGGCTTCGTCGGTTGCAGGACCGCCAAAGGCCGACAGATCGCCGGCGAATAGCCGCGCGAAATAGCTGGTCGTCTGAGTCCGCATTCCAGGGCCTAGCAGCATGGGCCGTTTGTCCGGCTCGATCAGGAGGATTCGCTGCAAACCTTTGACGAAATATGAATTATCCCCGCTGGCCACGATCGCCATGGCCACTTCTGCGTGTTCAAGCGAGGGTATCGATAACAAATCGATACAAATGCGGCGCCCCGCGTTACGGTTGTAACAGTGGGCCGATCGCAGAACGCGCTCGGCCTTCATGGTTCGAGACGCGCCGCAAGGCGGCGCTCCTCACCATGAGGGTCTAAGATGTTGCCGCGGAGCAGACCTCATCCTGAGGAGCCCGCTGAAGGCGGGCGTCTCGAAGGATGGCCGCGAGGAGGCTGCCAACCCGATCTGTTGTCAATGTGCCGGACGTCACCGCCCCAGCTGCTTCGGATCGTAATAGAACCGTTCTTCGATCAGCTGATCGCCCTGCCAGGTCTGCCACGCGATCTCATCCAGCGTTCGGGTGACGCCTTCGGCATTGGTGAAGCTGAAGCTCCAGCGGGTCGCGACGTGATCGCCCTCGATCAGGCTCGGCCCGATGCGGACGGCCTTGACCTCCCTAGATGCCGCCAGCACGCCGCGCTCCTTGGCGACGAGCTTGTCGCGGCCGACCGTCGGGGCGGCGTTGTTCTCATAGGTCGCGGCATCGGGCGTGTAGTACTGCTCGATCGCTTCGACAAACTCCCCGTTCTCCAGCCGCTTGGCAAAGGCTTCAACGACATCACGGCTCGGCATGGATCACCTCACGATTAAAACCGACTGATAGTCGGTAAATACCGACCGGTAGTCGAAAAGTCAACTGGCCGGGTGCGACGAATTGGACTAGACGGGAGCCATGGCAAAGCAGGCGGAGCGGCGGGCGGCGACATCGGAGGCGATCCTGACGGCGGCGCGCCGCCTGTTCGGGATGCAGGGCTTTGCCGCGACCACCATGGACGACATCGCGGAGGCCGCGGGCGTCGCCAAGGGCGCGGTCTATCATCACTTCAAGACCAAGGAGGCGGTGTTCGAAGCGGTGTTCGATTCTGTCTCGCGCGATCTCGTCGCCGAGATCGACCGGACCGCGCGCGCCGAGAAGGACGTGCTCGCCGCGATGGTCGCCGGCACCCAGCATTATTTTGCGGCGACCGCCAAGGGCCCGACAGGTCAGATCATCCTGCGCGACGGCCCGGCCGTGCTCGGCTGGGAGCGCTGGCGCGAGATCGACGCGCAGCATTTTGGCGGTAAGATGCCGCGCGCGCTGTCGGTGGCGATGGAGGCCGGCCTCATCGCAAAGCAGCCGGTCGAGCCGCTGGCGCGGCTGCTGCTCGGCGCGGTGACGGAGGCCGCGGTCGCCTGCGTCGGACGCGCGGATATCGCAAGGGCGGGCGCGGAATACGCCCGTGCGTTCAAGTCGCTGGTCGAGGCGCTGCGTCTGCGCGCATGATTGTGCTAGTGACGAACCGGAAACGCCCACCAACAAGAAGAACAGTAGCGCATGAACGCAAATTCCTCCCTCGCGCCGTCCGATCCTGAGTTCGACTACATCATCGTCGGCGCCGGCTCCGCCGGCTGCGTGCTCGCCAACAGGCTGTCTGCGAACGGCAAGCACAGCGTGCTGCTGCTCGAGGCGGGACCTAAGGATTCCAACATCTGGATCCACGTGCCGCTCGGCTACGGAAAACTGTTCAAGGAGAAGACGGTCAACTGGATGTACCAGACCGAGCCGGAGCCCGAATTGAAGGGGCGCCAGGTGTTCCAGCCGCGCGGCAAGACGCTGGGCGGATCGAGCTCGATCAACGGCCTGCTTTATGTCCGCGGCCAGCACGAGGATTACGATCGCTGGCGCCAGCACGGCAATGCCGGCTGGGGCTATGACGACGTGCTGCCCTATTTCAAGAAAGCCGAGAACCAGGCGCGTGGCGCCGATCAATATCACGGCAGCGGCGGCCCGCTGCCGGTGTCCAACATGGTCGTGACCGATCCGCTGTCGAAGGCCTTCATGGATGCCGCGGTCGAGACCGGTCTGCCCTACAATCCCGATTTCAACGGCGCCTCGCAGGAGGGCGTCGGCCTGTTCCAGACCACGACGCGCAACGGCCGCCGTGCCTCGACGGCGGTGGCCTATCTTGGACCCGCGAAGACGCGCAGCAATCTCAAGGTCGAGACCGAGGCGCTCGGCCAGCGCGTGCTGTTCGAGGCACGCCGCGCGGTCGGCGTCGAATATCGGCAAGGCACAACCGTGCGCCGGGCCCGCGCGCGCAAGGAGGTCGTGCTGTCGAGCGGCGCCTACAACTCGCCGCAGCTCCTTCAGCTCTCCGGCGTCGGCCCTGCCGATCTCTTGCGCAAGCACGGCATCGATGTCCTGCTGGACGCGCCGGGCGTCGGCCACGATCTCCAGGACCACATGCAGGTCCGCATTGTGATGCGTTGCTCGCAGAAGATCACGCTCAACGACACCGTCAATAATCCGTTCCGCCGCACGTTGGCCGGCGCGCGCTATGCGCTGTTCCGGAAGGGCTGGCTGACCATCGCGGCCGGCACCGCGGGCGCGTTCTTCAAGACCAGTCCGCGGCTTGCTTCGCCCGACATCCAGGTGCATTTCCTGCCGTTCTCGACCGACAAGATGGGGGAGAAGCTGCATGATTTTTCCGGGTTCACGGCGTCGGTGTGCCAGCTCCGGCCCGAAAGCCGCGGGACCTTGCGCATCAAAAGTGCGGACCCGACCGTGCCGCCGGAGATCCGCATCAACTACATGTCCACCGAGACCGATCGCACCACCAACGTCGAAGGTCTCAAGATCCTGCGCAAGATCCTGAATGCGCCGGCGCTGAAGCCGTTCGTGGTCAGCGAGTACGATCCTGGCGCGAAGGTATCCACGGATGGAGAGCTGCTCGATTATTGCCGCGAGCGCGGCAGCACCATCTACCATCCGACCTCGACCTGTCGTATGGGCAATGACGCGCTGGCGGTGGTGGATCAGCGGCTGAAGGTGAGGGGGCTCGAAGGCCTTCGCATCGTCGACGGTTCGATCATGCCGGACCTCGTGTCGGGGAATACCAACGCGCCGATCATCATGATCGCCGAAAAGGCCTCCGACATGATATTGGAGGATGCGCGATAAACATTGCGCTGAAAGGACATTCGACTTGGCTACGCGACTGAAGATCGGCACACGCAAGAGCGCGATGGCGCTGGCACAGACGGAAGAGATTGCGCGCCGCCTGACCGCCGCCATGCCCGATCTCGATGTCGAGATCGTCAAGTTCGACACCACGGGCGATCTCGACCAGACCAGCAAGCTGCTGCCGCATGGCGGCAAGGGCGGCGCCTTCGTGGCGCAGATCCGCGCTGCCGTGCTCTCCGGCGAATTGCAGGCCGCGATGCATTCGCTGAAGGACATGCCCGGCAATGAGGACACGCCCGGCCTCGTCATCGGCGCGACCCTGTCGCGCGATCCGCCGAGTGACGCACTGGTGCTGCGCGAGGGCGTGACGCTGGAAGCGCTGCGCCAGTCGCGCGGCAAGGGTTTCAAGATCGGCACCAACGCCGTGCGTCGCGCCGCCTATGCGCGGCGGCTGTTTCCCGATGTCGAAGTGATCCACTTCCGCGGCGCCGCCGACACGCGCGTGCGAAAACTCGACAATGGCGAGAAGCAGAAGTTGCCGGATGGCGGCGCGGTGGGTCCCGCCGATGCGCTGATCATGGCGCGTTCGGGCCTCGACCGCGTCGGCCTCTCGCACCGTATCGCCTATGAATTCTCCGCGGCGGAGATGCTGCCCGCGGCAGGGCAAGGCATCGTCGCCGTGGAATGCGCCGCGCAGGACTGGCAGACGCGGCAGATCCTGGCATCGATCGACGACGCCTCTGCGCACGCTTCTGCCGATGCCGAGCGCGAGGTGCTGTGGGTGCTCAACGGCCATTGCAATTCGCCGGTGGCGGGTTTTTCGACCATCGCAGGCGATCAGATGTCGCTGACGGCGTCCGTGCTCGACCTCTCCGGCAACACCATCATCGAAGCCTCGCACACGGGCCCCGCCAACCGCCCGCGCGAGCTCGGCCGTGCGGTAGGGCTGGATCTGCTGACGAAGGGCGCCGCCGAGATCATCGAGCGCAGCCGGCCGCGCTGACGCGCTGACTGAAGTCCCCGGCGTCATTGCGAGCGCAGCGAAGCAATCCAGACTGCTACCCGCGGAAAGATTCTGGATTGCTTCGCTGCGCTCGCAATGACGCGTTTGGTGCAGAGCCGTCGTCTAGCCCGCTTCAGCGAAGCCGGGCTCTAAGTCATTGATCTGGCGTGGTCTCTCTACTGTGCATGGGGTTGTTTTCGCGGTTTTTGTTTCCGCTCCCCTCCGGGGCGCAACAAATTAGCCCCGCACGCGCTTCAGCATCTGCTCGACATGGGCGATCGGGGTTTCCGGCTGGATGCCGTGGCCGAGATTGAAGATGAAGCGCCCTTGCGCAAAGTTCGCCAGCACGTTGTCCACCGCGCGGTCGAGCGCCGCGCCGCCCGTGATCAGCACCAGCGGATCGAGATTGCCCTGCACGGCGACCTTGCTCTGCACGCGCTCGCGGATGAAGGCCGGCTCGGCAGTCCAGTCGATGCTGACGGCATTCACGCCGGTCGCTTCGACATAACCCGGCAATTGCGCGCCGGCCCCGCGCGGGAAGCCGATGATCTTCGCATCGGGCACTTTTGCGCGCACGCCTTCGACGATGCGCCGCGTCGGCTCGACCGACCAGCGCGCGAACTCGGCCGGCGGCAGCACGCCGGCCCAAGTGTCGAAGATCTGCAACGCATCGGCACCGGCCGCGAGTTGCGCCAGCAGATATGCGATCGAGTTCTCCACGAGCACGTCGATGATTGTCGCAAACGCCTCCGGATGCCGGTAGGCCATCATCCGCGCCGGCGCCTGGTCGGGCGTGCCTTGGCCTGCGACCATGTAGGTCGCCACCGTCCACGGCGCTCCGCAGAAGCCGATCAGTGCGGTCTTGGGATCGAGCGCACCGCGCACGAGCCTGAGCGCTTCGAACACCGGCTTGAGCTTGCCGAAGTCGGCGTGTGCGGCGAGCGTCGCGACTTTTGCGGGATCATCCAGCGGCTCCAGCCGCGGACCCTCGCCAACCTCGAACCGCACGGAACGGCCGAGCGCATAGGGGATCACCAGAATGTCGGAGAAGATGATCGCCGCATCGAAGCCGAACCTGCGGATCGGCTGCAGCGTCACTTCGGCGGCAAGCTCCGGGTTGAAGCAGAGATCGAGGAAGCCGCCGGCCTTGGCTCGCACCTCGCGATATTCCGGCAGATAACGCCCGGCCTGCCGCATCATCCACATGGGCGGGGTAGCCTGGCGCTGGCCGGAGAGCACGTCGGTGAAGGGCTTTGTCGCAGACTGGGGCACGGACGGTCCTATCAAGATTGAGGTTCCTGATACACTGCCGGAAGCCGGAGCGGAACAGTGGAACCAGCGCAAATGCACCGCGTTGACCTCCCAATCGAGGAGGACTCCATGGCTGAGACATTCAATCCCGCGCCGCACGACAAGCACGCTGATGATCTTGGCAAGGCGCTGGCCGCCGATCGCCATACCAAGCTTGAAGCCGGGCTGGAGGACAGTTTCCCTGCGTCCGATCCGGTCAGCGCTGCGCAGCCGACACCGTCGAAGGCCGATGCGGACGCCGACAGTCCCTCGCTCTGGGACAAGGTTAAGTCGATCTTCAGCTAAGGCCGACGTTCAGCGAGCGCCGGGGCGCTCGGTTTCCGATAGGGTCGCTAACGCATTGTTAGCGATCCAGCGACGCTCCAGTCCGTAGGAGTACGGGAAAACCCGCATAACGCTGCGAATGTTCTCAAGCGTTTCAGGGTTCAATAACAGAAGCGGTGGAAGTTCCGGCGATCGGAGATTTCTGCCGCATGACCGTCGCCTCACAAAGAGCCGGATGGAGCCGCCTGCCGTTGCGCGCGGCGGCGTTCGTCGTGCTCACTTGCGCGACTATCCTCGGCGTCAGCGGCTGGCGCGAATGGGCCGCGCGCGATGCCGTGCTCAAGGGCGCCGAGACCGAGATGGCGAATGTTGCGCGCTCGCTGACGCAGCATGCGGAGGACAGCCTCGATCTGCTGGATTCCGGCGTCGTCGGCGTCGTCAGCCGTCTGGAGATGGACGGCGCCGAACCCGCCACGATCGCCAAGCTCAGGAACCTGCTAGAGGCGCGCAAGAAGGCGATCGCGCGCATTCACAGCCTCGCCATCATAGACGACCAGGGCAACTGGTTGACCTCGCCGGGCACGATCGGCTCGACGCTGAGCGACGACGCCTTCTTCCGTCATCACCAGCTCTCCCCGAAACGGGAGCCTCATGTCGGCCATCCGGTGCGGAGCCAGCTCGATGGCGAATGGGTCGTCACCCTCTCGCGCCGCTTCAACAAGCAGGACGGCAGCTTCGGCGGCGTCGTGCTTGCGACCATCAGCGCGAACTATCTCGCGCATTTCTACGAGCAGTTCGAGCTCGGCCGCAACAGCTCCGTGGCGCTCGTGCATGGCGACGGCATGATCATCGCGCGCAATCCAAGCAACGACAGGTTCGTCGGCCGCAGCGTCGCCGACACCCCGCTATTCCGTGACGCGAGCCTGCAGCAGCCGGGCGGCGCATACCATTTCAGGTCGCCGCTGGACGGCGCTGAGCGCGTCAGCTTCTTCAAGCGCTCTGGCCGTTATCCGCTCGTCCTGCTTGCCATGGTCGACAAGGCCGAGCTGCTGGCGCCCTGGCGCGCCGCGGCGATCTCTCGCATGCTCTACGTGCTCGCGCTGGTCGTGCTGATCGCGGTCATCGGTGCGGTGCTGGTGCGGCAGTTGCAGCGGGGCCAGCGCATGGCCGCGGCCCTGGTCGAGAAAGAGGCGCATTTCCGCCTGCTTGCCGAAGGCTCCAGCGACATGGTGACCCGCATCKGGCTCGACGAGCGGCTGCGCTATGTCTCGCCCTCGTCGGTTCGCGTCGTCGGCTGGCGGCCCAATCAGCTGATCGGAACGCCGGCGCTCGCCGGCATCCATGCGGATGATCGGCCGCAGGTCCAGGCGCTCGTCGATGCCATGAAGCGTGGCGAAAAGGACGAGGCGCGCGTCACCTATCGCAACGCGCACCGGCAAAACTCGGAAGTCTGGCTCGAATCGACCATGCGGGTGACGCGCAAGGAAAACGGCAACGTCGACGGGGTGGTCGCGATCTCGCGCGACATCACCGAGCAGAAGAAGCTGGAGACCAGGCTCGAGACGCTCGCGATCGAGGACAGCCTCACCGGGCTCGCCAACCGCCGCCGTTTCGACGAACAGTTGAAGGAGGAATGGGCGCGCGCCTATCGCGACCGCTCCAGCCTCGCTTTGCTGATGATCGACGTCGACCACTTCAAGGCCTACAACGACGAATACGGCCATCCCGCGGGCGATGCCTGTCTGCGCGTGGTGGCGAAGGTCATCGCGGCCGAGATGCAGCGCGCCGGAGATCTGGCTGCGCGCTATGGCGGTGAGGAATTCGCCATGCTGCTGCCGAACACCGATGCCGCCGGCTGCGCGCGGATCGGCGAGCGGATCCGCCGGGCGATCCGCGAGGCTGGCCTCGTCCACAGCACCAATCACGCGTCGGGCTGCGTCACCGCTTCGCTCGGCGGCGCGGCCTGCCGGCCCGCGCTGGAACGCACCGCCGGCGTGGGCTCGCTCGTCGAGGCCGCCGATCAGGCGCTCTATGCGGCGAAGCAGGGTGGGCGCGACCGCCTGATGATGTCGGTCGAGGTGGCGAGCCTGCTGCCGAAGGCGTCAGGGCTGTAGCCCATCATCCTCAATAATGCGGCGGGGGTTCGTTGGCGGGGCCCGGCGCATTCGTCTCGGCTTCCTGAAGTCGCTCGCCGAGCTCTGCGATCTTCCGCGTCAGCGCGTCGATCTGCTTCCATTGCGCGGTGGTCGTCTGGTTGAGCGTCTCGATCGTATCGTCCTGATAGGCGATGCGTGTCTCCAGCGTGTCGATCCGTTCGGCCAGCGCCTTGATGTCACTCGTCACGGTCGTGCCCCAATTCCTGTTCGCGTAGGCCCCGTTCGCGCAAGCCATGACCGAGTGCGACGCGCTCGTCGAATACAAAACATTCACCGCGCCAGCGGCTCTGCGCCTCCGGCACCTCTTCCAGATATTTGAGAATACCGCCCTTGAGGTGATAGACCTCGGCAAAGCCGCGCGCGAGCAGATGCGCGCTCGCCTTCTCGCAGCGGATGCCGCCGGTGCAGAACATCGCGATCCTGCGATGCTTGGCCGGATCGAGCTGCTCGGCGGCAAAATCCTTGAACTGGCCAAAGCTCTTGATCTCAGGGTCGACCGCGCCCTCGAACGTGCCCATCGCCACCTCGAAGGCGTTGCGGGTGTCGAGCACCAGCGTGTCGGGTGCCGCGATCAGCGCGTTCCATTCGGCGGCCTCGACGTAAGTGCCGACCTGCCGCGTCGGATCGACGGCCTCGTCGCCGAGCGTGACGATCTCCTTCTTCAGCCGCACCTTGAGCCGGCCGAACGGCATCGCCTCGGCGGTCGAGAATTTCAGCTCGAGATTGTTCAGCCGGCCGCCGAACAGGGTGCCGTGCGCGAGCTCGTGGACGAAGGCGTCGATCGCCTCGGGCGCACCCGCAATCGTGCCGTTGATACCTTCCTGGGCGAGCAGCACGCTGCCCTTGAGCGCGAGGCCTGCGCAGAACGCGCGCAACGGCTCGCGCAGCGCGCGGTAATCGGGCAGGGCGGCGAATTGGTAAAAGGCGGCGACCTTGTGGATCATGGCGGCTCGTTTAGCAGGCGGCCGCCGCCCAGAAAACCCGCATGGTCCCGGACGGCAAAAGGTCTATACGCCCAGCGGATGGCAGCTATTTCGCTGGTATGCCAGCATTGCCCCGACGGGCCGGAATGTGTCATGTAGGCCCGGTTTTTCCGAGACGGCGCGCCCTCCGCGCCGACGGCCCAAGAGAGCCCCCTGAGAGAGCAAGAATTCGCATGAGAAACTTCCATTTCCCCGGCAGGTCCACGGTCCACGCCACCAACGCGATGGTCGCGACCTCGCATCCGCAGGCCTCCCTGGCCGCGATCGAGGTGCTGCGCGAGGGCGGTACGGCGGTGGACGCGGCGGTGGCGGGTTCGGCGCTGCTCGGCGTGATCGAGCCGCAATCGACCGGCATCGGCGGCGATTGCTTTGCGCTGATCCAGCCGCGCGGCGAGGGCAAGATCATCGCCTATAACGGCTCCGGCCGGGCCCCGAAGGCGGCGAACGCCGACTGGTATCTCGAGCGCAAGATCAATTCCGTGCCGCTGACCTCGGCGCAGGCGGTCTCGATCCCCGGCGTGATCGACGCCTTCGCGACCGTGCTGCGCGATCACGGCAAGTTCGGCTTCGACCGCCTGCTCCAGCCCGCGATCAAGGCGGCGGAAGAGGGCTACGTGGTCGCCCCGCGCATCGCCTTCGACTGGAAGAACCAGTTCGAGAAGCTGAAGGGTGGCACCAACACCGTGCGTTACCTGTTGCCGGGCGGCAAGCCGCCGGTCACCGGCGACGTCATCCGCCAGGCCGAGCTCGGCAAGACGCTGCGCGCGATCGCCAAGGACGGCCGCGACGCCTTCTACAAGGGCGCGATCGCGGAGGACATGGTCGAGACCCTGCGCGGGATCGGCGGCCTGCACACGCTCGACGATTTCGCCGCCCACACCACCGAGACGACGACGCCGATCGGCACCAATTACAAGGGTTACGACGTCTGGCAGTGCCCGCCGAACGGCCCGGGCGTCACCGCGCTCTTGATGCTCAACATCCTCTCGCGGTTCGACCTGACCAAGTACGCGCCGCTCAGCATCGAGCGCTTCCATCTCGAAGCGGAGGCCGCGCGCATCGCCTACATGAATCGCGAGATGCATGTCGCCGATCCTGAGCATATGAAGATCGACGTCGCCGAAATGCTCGCGAAGGGCTTTGCCGACGAATACATCAGCAAGATCCGCATGGATGGCATGCTCGACCTGCCGAATGTCGCGCCGCCGATGAATCCCTCGACTATCTACATCACGGTCGTGGACAAGGACCGCAACGTCTGCTCGTTCATCAATTCGATCGCGCATTCGTTCGGCTCGGCGATCGTCTCGAACAAGACCGGCGTGCTGTTCCAGAACCGCGCCGGCGGCTTCCGCATCCAGCCCGGCCATCCCAATTGCATCGCCGGGGGCAAGCGCCCGCTGCACACGATCATGCCGAGCCTCCTCACCAAGGGCGGCCGCTCCGTGATGCCGTTCGCGGTGATGGGCGGACAGTACCAGCCGGTCGGCCAGACCCACGTCGTGACCAACATCCTCGACTATGGCTGCGACGTGCAGGAGGCGATCGACATGCCGCGCGGTCTGCACTACGAGGGCCAGTACCAGCTCGAGGACAGCGTGCCTGCCGATATCGTCGAAGGCCTGAAGAAGCTCGGCCACAAGACCACCAGCGTGGTCGGCCCRCTCGGCGGCGCCCAGGCGATCTGGATCGACTGGGACAAGGGCACGCTCACCGGCGGTTCCGATCCGCGCAAGGACGGCTGCGCACTGGGCTATTAAGGGCCGAGGGCTGGAAACGATTGCGTCGTTGCGCTAGACACCTTCCG
>NZ_JBFUGY010000061.1:0-33704 GCF_056402655.1 Bradyrhizobium sp. P3_C3
GGGATGAACTGAAGCCCGGTGCCCGAAGTCCCGTCGCCGGGACGGTGGATGCGGTGAAGCCGTTACACGCCCAGTGGCCGTCGTCCGACGAACCACGCGTATCTAGATAGGCTCACCGCTCCCTCTGACAGCATGATGTGGCGGCCAGGCGTCGACCACGAACAGAAGCATGAGCTCGGCGGCGTGGCGTTCACTCGGGAGGCTTGACATCATCGGGCCCATTACAGAAGGGCGCGTACTCCTAGAGGTGCAGACGTCGGCTTTTGGGAGGCCGATTGAGAAAGCTTGGCAGGTCCGTGACGGCACTGGCTTATATAACGGCGCTACTTGCGGCGTTTGCCGTAACTCGCGCATACGCCGCTGACATAGGTTATCTGGCTTCCCCCGGAGTCGCTGCAAACGAGTTTCCCTCACCACAGCGCCCTGTTGCACGGATCGTCAGCCCGCGCCGTGCCGCCGAAGAGCGCCGAGACGCCCTCAATGAGGCCGGTCAAATCGCACGTGCTCTTGAACTGAAACCAGGTATGACAGTGGGCGACATTGGAGCAGGCAGCGGCTACCACACGGTCAGGCTCTCGCACCTCGTCGGCCCCGCCGGCTCTGTCGTTGCCCAGGACGTCACGCGGGATTACCTCATCGAGCTCGCCAGCCGAACAGAACGTCTGAAGTTGACGAACGTGCAATTCGCCCTCGGCGAACCACACGACCCGCGTCTGCCCGCTTCCTCGCTGGATGCTGCAATCCTCGTGCACATGTATCACGAGATAGCCCAACCCTATGCCTTCCTCTACAATCTCGCGGCCGCTCTAAAGCAGGATGCGCAGGTCGGAATTGTCGATCTTGAGCTTCCGACGTCGAAGCATGGCACGCCAATTGAGCTCTTGCGCTGCGAATTGACCGCCGTCGGCTATCGCGAGGTCGCCACATATAAGCTCGCAGGGGACGGAGGATACCTGGCGGTATTCTCTCCGCCGGAGGTAGCGGCTCGAAAATCTCCCCGCGATATCGTTGCTTGTGCGGATCCTGCCGGCACTCGCTGACACCACGCCCCGGATTCCGTCACTTCGCAAACGACCGCGACGGCGGCAAATGCAGGGCCCAGGCATCGACCTTGTCGCTCGCACGCGGATAGATCTCCGTCACGATCGGATCATGGCCGGGAATAAACCTGTCAGGATGTCCGGCGAGGCGTTCGATCGTCTCCCAGCCCTGCGCCATGTCGCCGATATTGTAGACGATGGGGAACGGGCTCCGGCGCTGCAGATTGGCGTAGTAATGCGCGGCATCGGACGCCAGCACCACCGGCCCGCGCGCGGTCTCGACCTTGACCACCTGCAAGCCGTCGGAATGGCCGCCGACACGGTGCACGGTGACGCCGGGCGCGACCTCGCCGTCGCCGGAATAGAAATGGACGCGCTCGCCATAGACATGGCGCACCATCTGCGTGACGTGCTCGACCGAGAACGGATGTCGCAGTAGTCCGTTGCACATGCAGCGTCCCGTCGCGTAAGCCATCTCGCGCTCCTGGAGATGGAAGCGCGCGTTCGCGAAGCGATCGAGATTGCCGGCGTGGTCGTAATGCAGATGCGTCACGATAATGTCGCGAACGCTCGACGCCGCGACGCCAAAGCGCTCCAGCGCATCGACCGGATTGAGCGTCAGCTTGCGCGCCCGCGCGCTCGCCTCCTCGGCATTGAAGCCGGTATCCACCAGGATGTCGCGGCCCTGCCCTCGGATCAGCCAGACGAAATAGTCGAGATCCTGCGCCGCGCTGTCATGCGGGTCGGGCGCCAGGAAGTTCATGTTGGGGGTGCGTGGCGACATCGTCGCATAACGCAGGGCGTAGATTTCGTAGGCGTTTCCCATGGTTTTCTTTTCTGAGTTGGACCTTCGGGGACGATCGAGCGCACCAAGCCATTGTCCGTCGCAAAGGTCAAACACCGGAGGGCTGCGACAGCGTCCAGCCTGCTATGTGAGACCCCTCACATCTTCTTTGTCGCGGCTGCTCCAGCATCCTGCCGCAGAGTCGAACCAGATGGCGCCGAGCACAACCGTGACAGTCCGTTTATTCCCCTCCCGGCGCGCCCACGCATCGCGGTCAATTGTCGCGATAATGCCGAATCTCCAAGCGGTTGACGCCCCCCCTTCCGCGGTTTGATAATGCACATTGCGTAAGTTAAGGTCGCCGCGGCGCAAGCTGGTAACGGCGCCTTTTTGGCTGGACCGCGCTGATTATGAAAATTCGCTTCCTTTTTCTTCTGCCCTTGCTCGTTTCGCTCGTCCCGGTTGCGCCATCCCTGGCCGCCGGCGACCGTTATGCGTTGGTCATCGGCAACGCCAAATATCCGGACGCGGACGCCCCGCTGAAGGAACCGCTCAACGACGCGCGCGACGTCGCCGACGAGCTCAAGCGCGACGGCTTTTCCGTTGAAATCGGCGAGAACCTGACCGGCGACGGCATGCGCCGCGCCTTCGACAAGCTCTATGGCAAGATCAAGCCGGGCTCGGTGGCGCTGATCTTCTTCAGCGGTTTCGGCATCCAGTCGGCGCGCCAGAGCTACATGCTGCCGATCGACGCGCAGATCTGGACCGAATCCGACGTCCGCCGCGACGGTTTCAGCCTGGAGACCGTGCTCGGCGAGCTCAATACCCGCGGCGCGGGCGTCAAGATCGCGCTGGTCGACGCCTCCAGGCGCAATCCCTTCGAGCGCCGGTTCCGCAGCTTCTCGGCCGGCCTGACGCCGGTCATCGCGCCGAACGGCACGCTGGTGATGTACTCGGCGGCACTGGCCTCGGTGGTCTCGGACGCGGGCGGCGATCACAGCCTGTTCGTCCAGGAGCTCCTGAAGGAGATTCGCGTCCCCGACCTGATGGCCGAGGAGACGCTGAACCGCACCAAGATGGGCGTCACCCGCGCCTCGCGCGGCGAACAGGTGCCGTGGATCTCCTCGTCGCTCGCCGAGGATTTTTCGTTCATTCCGGGCGCCGGCGGATCGCGCCCGTCGATGACGGCACCGCCGCCATCGCCGCCGGTCGTCGCCAACAACCCGCCGCCGGCTCCGCCCGCACCGCCTCCGCCGCCGAAGCCGGCGGACACGGCAGCGGCATCTGCTCCAGCACCTGCTCCGGCACCGGCGCCCTCACCGAAACCGCAGGTCGAGGCCGCCTTGCCGCCGGCGCCACCGCCGGTGAAACCGGCCGAGACCACCCCCGCGCCGAGCATGGATAGCGGGCCGAGCGCGGCCGCGCTGGCGGAGGATCCGACCATCAAGGGCCTGACGGCCAAGATCGCCGCCAATCCTGATGACGTGAACGCGCTGTACCGGCGCGGTCAGGTCTATGCCAGCAAGGGCGCCTACAATTTGGCCATCAAGGATTTCGACGAGACGCTTCGGATCAACGCGAAGGACGTCGAGGCGCTGAACAACCGCTGCTGGACCCGCACCGTGGTCGGCGACCTCCAGGGCGCGTTGAAGGATTGCAACGAGGCGCTGCGGCTGCGGCCGAATTTCGTCGATGCGCTGGACAGCCGGGGGCTCGTCAATCTGAAATCGGGAGCGGTCAAGAACGCCATCGCCGATTTCGACGCAGCCCTGAAGATCAACCCGCGCCTGACCTCCTCGCTCTTTGGCCGCGGGATTGCCAAGCAGCGCAACGGCTCTGCGCAGGAAGGCGCGCTCGACATCGCCAATGCCAAGGCGATGGACCCGAACATTGTTCAGGAGTTCGCAAGCTACGGAGTACGCTAGTATTTTTTTGAGTTGAGGCGGAAGACGCCTCGAACCCTCGACGGCCCAGGGAAGACTAACGGACGGATGCCGCAGGCGGCCTTTCCCGGGGGGGGCCATTGCAGGAATTTTGGAACCGCGCGGTCAGCTGCGCAGGAGGGACTGGCAATGAGATTGGCTACCGCGATCCTGTCCATCATCACGGTCGGCGCCGCTCTGTCGCTGACGACCCCGCTCGCATTCGCGGGCGACGACGGCAACAGCAAGAACGTTACCGAGGACGAGATCGTCCGCGCACTGGCGCCGCCGCCGAAGAAGCCGTTGACCCGCGGCCTCTCGATCGCCCCGCAGGCCGATCCCGCACCCAGTGCGGCGGAAACCAAGCTGATCCAGTCCGTGCGCGGCCGCTCGACGCGCTCGCTTTCGTCGACCGAGCGCGAAGAGATCGCGTCGGTGGCCAAGGACAAGCCGAATATCGATCTTGAAATCACGTTCGACTACAACTCGGCCAATATCAGCGCCAAGTCGCTCGCCTCGGTACAGGCGCTCGGTCGCGCGCTGACCAGCCCCGACCTGAAGGGCTCGACCTTCGTGGTGGCCGGCCACACCGACGCCGCCGGCGGCGAGGGCTATAATCAGGACCTGTCGGAGCGCCGCGCGGATTCGATCAAGCGCTACCTCGTCGACAAGTACAGCATCTCCGCGACCGATCTCGTCACCGTCGGCTATGGCAAGAGCAAGCTGAAGGACCCGGCCCAGCCGATGGCGGAGGTCAATCGTCGCGTGCAGGTCGTCAACATGGAAAACAAGACCACCGCATCGAAGTGAGAGCACGACGTAATCCTTTGAAGTGCCAAATCCTTTGAAGTGCCAAGTCGTGATGTGGTGTAAAGTCTTGCTTCAAAAGCGCGTCCCGCAGCCTTGTGGGACGCCGCTTTATTTCAGGGAAACGCTCTCAGCAGGCCTCGTGCGGATGGCCGTGAGCCAGGCCAGGACAATCCGGCGATGAACGCCTCCGAATATCTCAAGCCTGCCGGAACCGTGGTGTTCGTCGTTGCGCTCGGCGTCGGCTATTATCTGTTCGAGCATCGGCATCGCCCCGAGGCGAAGGAAACGCCGAGCGAGGCGCTCGTCATCGTGACGAAGTCGACCAACGCCTGCTTCTCCGACCTCGTGCGGGTGACCGGCTTCTTCGTGCCGCGCCGCGAGGCCGTGGTCGTCGCCGACCAGGAAGGCTCCAGGGTCACCGACCTCTTCGTCACCGAAGGCGCCATGGTCACCGACAATCAGGAGCTGGCGCGCCTGACGGCGCCGCCGCAGATCCCCGGCCAGCCGCAAAGACCCGGCCCGCAAGGCCCGATCTCGCTGAAGGCGCCCGCGCCGGGCCTCGTCACCGAAGTGCGTACCATCGTCGGCGCGCCCGCCTCGCCGCAGGCCGGCCCGATGTTCCGCATCGCCGTCAACAACGAGATCGAGCTCGACGCCCAGGTCCCGGCGGTGCACATGCCCAAGCTAAATCCCGGCGCGACCGTGCGCATCAGCCGCGATGACGCGCCCGATTTGATCGGCCGGGTCCGGCTGGTCGCGCCCGAAATCGACCGCACCACGCAGCTCGGCCGCGTCCGCATCAGCGTCACCAACAATCCATCGCTCAAGGTCGGCGTGTTTGCCCGCGCCTCGATCGACGCCAAGCGAAGCTGCGGCGTCTCTATCCCCAAGACCGCGATCGACCATCTCACCATTCAGGTCGTCAAGAACAATATTGTCGAGACGCGCAAGGTACGGGTCGGGCTGTCGTCCGACAGCGCGACGGAAATCCTGGAAGGCCTCGAGGTCGGCGAAATCGTCGTGGCCGACGCCGGCTCTTCGCTCCATGACGGCGACCAGATCAAGACCATGTTCGCCGATGAACTCGATCGCACGCGGGTACGCTGATGGCTCTCAATATCTCGGCTTGGTCGATCCGCAATCCGCTGCCGTCGGTCGTCTTCTCGATCATCCTCCTGGTCCTCGGCTGGGTGTCCTTCACCAAGCTCGCGGTGACGCGGCTGCCTTCGGCCGACATTCCCGTGATCTCGGTCGTGGTGTCGCAGTTCGGCGCAGCACCCGCTGAGCTCGAATCCCAGGTCACCAAGACGGTTGAAGATGCCGTCTCCGGCGTCGAGGGGGTCAGGCACATCACCTCCTCGATCACCGACGGCGTGTCGGTGACCACCATCCAGTTCGCGCTGGAGACCAACACCGACCGCGCGCTCAACGACGTCAAGGACGCGGTGACGCGGGTACGATCGAACCTGCCGCAGAACGTCACCGAACCGCTGATCCAGCGCGTCGACGTCATCGGCCTGCCGATCGTCACCTATGCCGCGATCTCGCCCGGCAAGACGCCGGAGCAGCTCTCCTATTTCGTCGACGACGTCGTCAAGCGCGCGCTGCAGGGCGTGCGCGGCGTCGCCCAGGTCGAGCGCATCGGCGGTGTCGAGCGTGAGATCCTGGTCTCGCTCGATCCGGACCGGATGCAGGCGATGGGGCTGACCGCGGTCAATGTCAGCCAAAGCCTGCGCGGCACCAATGTCGACGTCGCCGGCGGCCGCGCCGAGATCGGCAAGAACGACCAGGCGATCCGCACGCTTGCGGGCGCCAAGACACTGGGCGATCTCGCCGGCACCATGATCCCGCTGTTCGGCGGCGGTGAGGTCCGGCTCGACGATCTCGGCACCGTCACCGACACCATCGCCGACCGCCGCACCTTCGCCCGCTTCAACGGCGAGCCGGTGGTCGCGCTCGGCATCAAGCGATCCAAGGGCGCCAGCGATGTGAAGGTGGCCGAAGCCGTGCAGAAGCGCATCGACGCGCTGAAGGCCGCCTATCCCGACGTCGACCTGAAGGTGATCGACACCTCGGTCGAATATACCAACGGCAATTACCACGCGGCGATCTCGACCCTGTTCGAAGGCGCCATCCTTGCCGTCATCATCGTGCTCCTGTTCCTGCGGGACCTGCGCGCCACCATCATTGCCGCGATCTCGCTCCCGCTGTCGATCTTCCCGGCGTTCTGGGCGATGGACCTTCTCGGCTTCTCGCTGAACCTCGTCAGCTTCCTCGCCATCACGCTGTCGACAGGTATTCTCGTCGACGACGCCATCGTCGAGATCGAGAACATCGTCCGGCACATGAACATGGGCAAGTCGCCCTATCGTGCCGCACTTGAAGCCGCAGACGAGATCGGCCTTGCGGTGATCGCGATCTCGCTGACCATCATTGCGATCTTCGCGCCCGCGAGCTTCATGTCGGGCATCGCCGGACAGTTCTTCAAGCAGTTCGGCATCACCGTCTCGGTGCAAGTGTTCTTCTCGCTGCTCGCGGCGCGCTTCGTCACGCCGGTGCTGGCCGCCTACTTCCTCAAGCACCATGCGCACGAAGAGCCGCCGCCCGGCCGCGTGCTGCGGGCCTATCACAGGATCGTGGCCTGGTCGGTGAAGCACCATTTCATCACCGTGCTGATCGGCTTCGGGGTGTTCGCCGCCTCAATCTGGAGCATCACGCTGCTGCCGCAGGGCTTCCTGCCGGCGCAGGACAGCGCGCGCTCGCTGCTGGCGCTCGAGCTGCCGCCGGGCACCCAGCTTGCCTACACCGAGAAGGTCACCGAGGACATCGTCGCACGCCTGCGCAAGCGGCCGGAGGTGAAGAGCATCTTCGTCGATGGCGGGCGCGTCCCGCCGGGCACCCAGGAAGTCCGGCGCGCCTCCTTGATCAT
Organism: Bradyrhizobium sp. P3_C3; assembly: GCF_056402655.1. Taxonomy (NCBI): domain Bacteria; kingdom Pseudomonadati; phylum Pseudomonadota; class Alphaproteobacteria; order Hyphomicrobiales; family Nitrobacteraceae; genus Bradyrhizobium; species Bradyrhizobium sp. P3_C3. The sequence goes on from NZ_JBFUGY010000061.1 coordinate 7,486, forward strand.
CAACTACACGCCCAAGGACAGCCGCGACATCACCCAGCGCGAGCTCGAATTCTCGATCAGCCAGGAGCTGGAGAACGTTCCCGACATCCGCTTCTGGTTCCTCGACGAGAACGGCCTGCGCGCCATCTCGCTGGTCGTGACCGGCGTCGACGCCAACATCGTCAACAACGTCGCCAGCGAGCTCGCGACGCAGATGAAGCGGATTCCGACGATCTCCAACGTGATCTCGGAAACCACGCTCGAGCGGCCCGAGCTGCGCATCGAGCCGCGCGCAGATCTCGCCGCGCGCCTCGGCGTCTCCACGGAAAGCCTGTCGCAGACCATCCGCGTCGCCACCATCGGTGATGTCGGGCCCGCGCTCGCCAAGTTCGACGTCGGCGACCGCCTGGTGCCGATCCGCGTCCAGCTCGAGGACGCCGCGCGCGGTAATCTGAGGACGCTCGAACAGCTGCGCGTGCCGCTCGGCGAGCGCGGCGAGAAGGGCGGTGTGCCGCTCTCGGTCATCGCCGACGTCAAGCTCGACCAGGGTCCGACCAGCATCAACCGCTACGATCGTGAGCGGCAGGCAACCGTGGCCGCCGACCTCGTCGGCTCCGCCGCGCTCGGCGACGCGACCAAGAAGATCTACGACCYGCCGGTGATGAAGAGCCGACCGAAGGGCGTGAAGGTCTCGCCCTCCGGCGACGCCGAAAGCCTGAACGAGCTGTCCGACGGCTTCGCCACTGCGATCACCGCGGGCCTGATGATGGTCTACGCCGTGCTGGTGCTGCTGTTCGGCACCTTCCTGCAGCCGATCACCATCCTGTTCTCGCTGCCGCTCTCGATCGGCGGCGCCATCGCCGCACTGCTCATCACCGGCAAGCAGCTCACCACACCGGTCTGGATCGGCATTCTGATGCTGATGGGTATCGTCACCAAGAACGCGATCATGCTGGTGGAATTCGCCATCGAGGCAATCCGCGCCGGCAAGCCGCGCGAGGAAGCGATGATCGACGCCGGCATGAAGCGCGCGCGCCCGATCGTGATGACCACGATCGCGATGGCCGCGGGCATGACGCCGAGCGCGCTCGCGGTCGGCGCCGGCGGCGAGTTCCGCTCGCCGATGGCGCTCGCGGTGATCGGCGGCCTGATCTTCTCGACCATCCTGTCGCTGGTGTTCGTGCCCGCGATGTTCATGGTGATGGACGATCTCGGCGCCCTGATCTGGCGATTCGCAAAGCGCCTGATCGTGCACAGCGAGGATGCCGAGACCGCCGATCATCACGGCGCGGCGCCGGATAAAAAGGGCATGGTACACCCCGCGGCGGAGTAGCTGTGATACGGACGTCGACAGCTCAAGCTGGTTCAGCGAGCGGCGTCAGCGAACCCGACGTCGCAGAAGATCGTCTTCGCTACGAAGCGTTCAAGCGCACCGGTCGCGCCGTCCGAACGACGAAGCGGTTTCGCCGATGTCTCTACTCGTTGCGCGCGATCGCCGTCAGCTTGGTCATGTTCCGCAGCAGGATGCGGCCGCGCTGGAGATCCAGGATCGCCTCCTTGCGCCAGGCCTGAAGCTGGCGGTTGACGCTCTCGCGGGCCGCGCCGACGAAGATGCCGAGCTGCTCCTGCGAGATGTGGACCTCCGAGCCGAAATCGGCGGCGAGCGCGCAGAGCCGCCGTGCCAGCCGCACCGGCAGGGGTTGCAGCATGGATTCTTCCATGCGCTCGCTCTGCCAGCGGATGCGCTGGCACAGCAGCGCGATGATCTTGATCGCGACCTTCGGCTCGCGTTCGAGGAAGCTGAGAAAATCTTCGCGCCGCAGCACGAACAATTCGCTGGCTTCGCCTGCGGTCGCATCCGCAGTGCGGCTCTGGCCGTCCAGCACCGCGACCTCGCCGAACAGGTCGCCCGGCCCCATGAAGTTCAGGGTCAGACGGCTGCCGTCGGAGACGCCGGTCTCGATACGGACCTGGCCCCGGCGCACGCCGAACAGCGCGTCCCCCGCATCGCCCTTCTGGAACAGCACCTCGCCATTCCCCAGATGCTGGGTGTGGCAGAGATTCGACAGCCGCTGGAGCTCGTCTGCGCCGAGATCGGCGAACATCGCGTTCATCTTCAGGATGACCGCAAATTCGGCCTGCTTGCTCATTTCAATGTCCTTGTGAATTTCCTTAGCCAGTTTCCCTGGCAAATTGCTTGGAACCATCAAATCAGGATCGCGTAATACCGCGCCGGGGAAGTGTGTCATAAGTCACATAACTTTGCAGCACCCCCTGACTATTTTTACGTGCTTGGAGCCGCTTCCCGTCCGGGGATAAACTCAGGTGCAAAGGACGGATGCATAGGACGGTCATCTGCGGGATTCGCCGCCGATTGTCCGTCGTTGGAAAGTCGACATGAGAGCAGTGAAATTCGCCGGCGCGGCGATAGCCGCCGTCATCATCGTGATCGGGCTTCTCCTCGTGGTCGGGATTCCCTCGGGATTCCTGACCACGACGATTGCCTCGCGGGTCGAGAGCGCGACCGGTTATCGCCTGTCCATCGACGGCACCACAAAGATCAGCCTGTGGCCGACGCTGAATGTCACGCTCAACGATCTCACGCTTCAGGACCCGAAGGACCGCAGCGGCATCACGCGCCTGACGGTCGACAGCGTGCAGGCCGACATGTCGCTCGCGAGCGTATGGTCGGGCAGCCCGAAGATCAGCGAACTCGTCGTCACCCATCCCGTGCTCCACCAGCCGCTGCTGCGTGAGCGACTGCCGAATGCCGGCACCGCGTCGAAGCCGCTGGCGCTCGACACCGGTGGTGCGACCATCGACCGCGTCAAGGTCATCGACGGTGAAGTCGCATTCGCGCGCGTGCGCGACCGTGTCGAGGGCCGCATCAGCGCCATCAACGCCGATGCCGTCGTTGGCCGCGACCGCAAGGTCGACATCGCCGGCACCGCGCGGGTCGGCGATCACCCGACCAAGTTCGACATCAAGGCGTCGACGCCGGCGCCGCCGGCCGACCGGCCGACCATTCCGGTGGATTTCGCCATCGACATGCCTGATGTGCTGAAGTCCCAGCTCACCGGTCATGCCGAGATGCGGCTGAGCGGCGATGTCGTGATGATCAACGGCGTGAACGGCAGGCTCGGCGACGGCGCCTTCAACGGCTGGGCCTCGGTCGATATTGCGAGCAAGCCTCTGGTCAAGGTCGATCTCGACTTCCAGCGGCTCGCGATTCCGGTCGCGAAATCGCCGGAGGGCACGTCGGGACAGCCCTGGAGCAATGCACCGATCGACGTGTCCGGGCTCAATTATGTCGACGCACAAATCAGGATCTCCGCGAACGAGGCCGTGATCGGCGATGCGCGCCTGGCGCCGCTGGCGCTCGATGCGAAGCTCGCCGGCGGCGTGCTGAAGGCCGGCACCGCCAATCTCGGCGCCTATGACGGCCAGGGCTCGGGCGAGGTGATCCTGGATGCCACAAGCGGCGCACCGAGCTTTGCCATGCATTCCGATCTCGTCGGCGTGCGCGCGCTGCCGCTGCTCCAGGGCCTTGCCGAGTTCGACCGGATCGACGGCAAGCTGCAGGCCAAGCTCGCGCTGCGCAGCGCCGGCACCAGCCAGCGCGCGCTGATGGCGAACATGCAGGGCACGGCCTTCGTCAATTTCCAGGACGGTGCCATCCGCGGCATCAATATCGCGCAGATGATCCGCTCGCTGACATCGGGCACGCTGTCCGGCTGGCAGGACAGTGAGGCCCAGAGCACGGATCTGTCGCAGCTCTCGGCGTCCTTCCGCATCGACAAGGGTCAGGCGGTGACGACCGATCTCAATCTGATCGGACCGCTGGTACGCGTGACCGGCGCCGGCACCATCGCGCTCGACACCAAGATGATGGGTTTTCGCGTCGAGCCGAAGCTCGTGATGACCACCGAAGGCCAGGGCCGCACATCGGAGCCGGTCGGCTTCGGCATTCCCGTGATGATCCAAGGCAGCTGGTCGCAGCCGCGGATCTACCCTGACATGGCCGGCATGCTGGACAATCCGGACGCCGCCTATGCCAAGCTGCGCGAGATGGGCAAAGGCCTGTTCGGCCCTGATGGCGCCGGGCTCGGCAATCTCCTGGGCAGCCTCGGGCTGGGCGGCGCCGCCGCGCCGGACAGCGGCAACGCGGCCGGCAATGCCAATCCGCAAGCCCAGCAGCCGGGACAGAACAACCCGCTCGGCGGCCCGCTGGGCGAGGCAATCGGCAATTTGATCCAGCAGGGGCTCTCCAGCGGCGCGGGGACCAGCACCGGCACCGGCCGCAGCCGCGGCCTGCCGGCAACACCGTCCACCCCCGCTCCGCAAGCCTCTCCCGCGCCCCCGGCCCAGGACGACCCGGCGGTGGTGCAGCAGGACAGCCAGCCGATGAACGACGTGCTGCGACAGCTCTTTAATCGATGATTGGCCGACCAACGCACTGGACTCCACGCCAATCCCTACATCGGCCTCCCCGTCCGCCGCTTCATCCAAAGGGATGAGGCCGCGACAATTCCACGACCCCTTCGGCCGAGCCCCGGCCTCGACAGCGGTAACCACGCCGGCCGGTCCACAGGTCGCTGGACGGCCCGCTGGCCCGAATTGTGGTAGAAGGGCGCCTGGACCGGTACGGCCCGTAGCGTCGGCGTCGATGACGGCGCGAGAGGATCTGGATGGCGGGAGCGAAAGACAAGACACGGTTTCTGCGCGAGGGCCTGTTCGCCAAATACGTCGTCTCCCTCGTCGGCCTCGTCGTGTTTGTCCTCGCCGTCAACGGCGCGATGGAGACCTGGATCTCCTATCGCGCCACCAAGACCCAGCTGACCGACGGGCTCGACGACAAGGCGCAAGGAGCCGCCCGGCGGATCGAGCAGTCGATCTCCGAGCTCGAGCGCCAGATCAGCTGGGTGACGCGGGCAAGCCAGGACACGCTCGAGAAGCGCCGCGCCGACTACGCATCGCTCCTGCACCAGGTCTCGGTCGTCAATCAGCTGTTCCAGCTCAACGGCGAGGGACGCGAGGTGCTGCGCGTCTCGCGCCAGTCGACCACGACCGGCGGCAATGCCGACCTCTCCCGCGACATGCGCTTCACCGACACGGTTGCCCGCGGCGTCAGTTACGCGCCGGCCTGGTTCTCCGACCGGACGCCGATGATGTCGATCTCGGTGGCGCATTCCGGCTTCAATGCCGGCGTCACCGTGGCCGAGATCGATCTCAGCTTCCTCTCCGACTTCCTGTCCGACGCCCAGGTCGGCAAGGCCGCGTTCGCCTATGTGGTCGATCCGCGCGGCCGCGTGCTGGCGACGTCGTCGAAAGGGCCCGATGTCGGCAAGGACCTGTCGAAGCTGCCGCAGGTGGCGGCGGCGATTGCGCCCGGCCGCGAGCCCGACACGTCGGGTACCGACTTCAACGGCCATGCGGTGATGAGCGCCGCCAGCACCGTGCCGAAGCTCGGCTGGAACGTGATGTTCGAGCAGCCGACGACGCAGGCGTTGATGCCGATCCGCGACCAGCTCGTGCGCATCGCGCTCTTGATCGGCATGGGCCTGATGGTCGCGATCCTCGCCGGCACGCTGCTCGCCCGCCGCATGATCATCCCGATCACGGCGCTGCGCGATGGCGCGCACAAGCTCGGCGAAGGCGATTTCAGCCACCGCATCGACGTCCACACCTCCGACGAGCTGGAAGACCTCGCCGGCCAGTTCAACCGCATGGCCGGCCAGCTCCAGGAAACCTATTCGGACCTGGAGACCAAGGTCGAGGAGCGCACCCGCGATCTCGCGCAGTCGATCAACGAGCTCAAGGCGCTGGAAGAGGTCGGCCGTGCGGTCGCCTCCTCGCTCGATCTCAACGCCGTGCTACCGACTATCGCGGCGCGCGCGATCGAGATCACACATGCCGATGCGGTGCTGATCTACGGCTTCGATGCCGAGACGCGCCGCTTCAACCTGATCGAATCCAACGCCATCGACAAATCGGCCGACGGCGCGCATGTCACGATCCAGCAGGGCGCGAACATCCTGAGCGATGCCGCCGACAGCGGCGAGCCGATCGCGATTGCCGATCTCGACCGGGCCTCCGAGCAGCCGCTGCGCGACGTCGCGATCGATGCCGGCTTCCACTCGGTGCTGGTGGTGCCGCTGGTGGACCAGCAGGGCACGCTCGGCTCGCTCGTGGTGCTGCGCCGGGCCGGCGGCGAGTTCGGCGGAAGCCTCACCGGCCTGATGCGCACCTTTGCCAACCAGGCCGTGCTGGCGATGCGCAACGCGCGGCTGTTCACCGAGGTCGATCACAAGGGCCGCGAGCTCGCCGCGGCACATAACACCGTGCAGCAGCAGGCGGCCAAGCTCCAGGAGCAGACCGAGCAGCTTCGCAACTGGAACCGCTCACTGGAAGAGCGCGTCGAGAAGCAGCTCGGCGAGATCAGCCGCATCAAGCGGCTCGAACGATTTCTCGCGCCGCAGGTCGCCCAGCTCATCGCGTCGTCGGATGGTCATGACTCGCTGCTCGACAGCCATCGCCGCGAGGTCACCGTGCTGTTCTGCGATTTGCGCGGCTTCACCGCCTTCACCGAGGCGACCGAGCCGGAAGAGGCGATGAACGTGCTGCGCGAATATCACGCAGCGCTCGGCAAGCTGATCTTCAAATACGAGGGCACGCTCGACAAATATGCCGGCGACGGCGTGATGATCCTGTTCAACGCGCCGATCCAGTTCGAGGACCACACGCGGCGCGCGGTGCAGATGGCGGTGGAGATGCGCGACACGATCGGCCCGCTGACCGAGAAGTGGCGCAACCGCGGGCACACGCTCGGCTTCGGCATCGGCATCGCGCTCGGCTATGCCACGCTCGGCCAGGTCGGCTTCGAGCAGCGGCTGGAATACGCCGCGATCGGCAGCGTCACCAACCTCGCCTCGCGTCTCTGCGACGAAGCCAAGGCCAACCAGATCGTGGTCAGCCGCCGCGTCTACGGCATCGTCGAGCCCTGGGTCGAAGCCCGCGCGCTCGACGACCTCGTGCTCAAGGGGTTCAATCACCCGGTGCTGGCGATGGAGATATTGTCCTGGCGCGAGGAAGTGGAGAACGTGGTGGATGCCGCGGCGGCGCGGCGGAGAGGGTAGCCAACAACAAAAAGCGCGAAAACAACCCCATGCACAGTAGACGGGGGCTGTCGGATCAATGACTTACGCGGGTGCCGGAGTGGTTTGACACGTCGGGCAAAACGCCGGCAGGATGGTATCATCTCCCACACCGCGCCCACGAACCACATCCCTCCTCCCTGCGACTAACCATCGCCTCGGCGTCGAGGCTCGATTTCGGATGGAGACGATCGTGGCGTTTGCCTTGCCTTCGCGCGCGTATGATTTGCAGATGCTGGACCGTCCCGCGGATCGTGCGCGCGATCACGGTTGGGTCTTTGGCCTGCCGCCGGGCATCACATCCGAGCAATGGCCGCTCGATCCCGTCACCGGCTTTCCGCTGATGCACGGCTTCACCTTGAAGCTGCCGGATGATTATCGCGTGCATGGCGAGGACATCGTTGCGGTCTCGTTCTTCGCCACCGCGCCCGATCACAATGACGGCGGGGCGCCCGATGATCCCGAGATTCGCGAGGCCGTGGCGGCGCGACCAGCGCATCCGCGGCTTTCGCGCATGACCGATATTCTCGACTACGAATATGCCGCGCTGCTCCTGACCAAGGCCGAATATGAGGGCGCATTCGCGGCGCCGCCGGCACCGCTTCCGCTTGCGACAGCAGATCGGCCGCGCTGGCTCGACGTCGGCGGCGCCAGTGCCTTCTTCGAGGCCGCCGCGCCTTACGCGAAGAAGATGTTTGCCGCGCAGCCGCGCGCCGATCTCAGCGAGACCCGCGCGATTACGCTTGTACCGCGCGCGACCGATCCCAATGCCGGCAAGGGCCCGCAGGACGAGCACACCCGCCAGAATCCGCCGACCGATTATCAGCCATACTATTACTATGTCGGCGGCGTGCCGAGCCGTGACAATTTCCGCCTGCATGACTGGGGCAAGGACCACGCGCACAACCATCTCGGCGGCACCATGCGGCCGTGCCAGGCGGTGCCGGAGATGAGCCCGTTCTACATCGAGTTCGAGGAATATTTCGGCGGCTACAATTTCGGCGGCGGCAACGCGCAGCTCGACTTTAGGGATATGAAGTTCGACTGGGCGTGCGGCTGATCACGCCCCGCGCTTCGGCCCGATCGCCTCGAAGCCGGCCTTCTGCTCGTCGCTCAAGTCTGCCTCGAAATCGTCGAGCGCGTCGCCGACGCCCTTCACCGCCTGCAGCATCGTCTCCAGCCGCGCCTTCACGGCGGTGAGGCGGGCCTGTGGCGTGGGCTCGGCGTTGGACGGGCACGCACTCAGTGTCTCCATGGTGCGCAGCGTGGTGTCCTGGAGCACCTCCAACCGGGCGCGAGCTGTGTCGTCAAGCCGCAGCGTGGACGCGATCTCGCCGGCGGGCCATTGCTGCTGCATGAGCTGCTCGTATTGCCGCTGCGCCTGAACATCATAGCGGGGATCGTAGCCGGCCTCGCAGGCGGCTGGCGCCTGCGCGTCCTTGCGCTGGCCGGCCGCAAGCGCGGCACGGCGCTCATTGGCCAGCGCGTCGAGCTTTGCCTTCTGGCCGGCATCGAGAAGATCGACGAATTTTGCGAGCGGCGGCGCGATTGCGTCCGTCGCCTTGATCATGGCCGCGAGGCGCGTCTGCATCAGGCCGAGGCGCTCCGCGGCGGTCGCGGGGGCCTGCGTCGGGCAGGCCGTGCGAATGGTGTAGCGCGCAGCCAGCCATGCGGTCGCGAGCTCATCGAGCGCCGTGCGCTGCAATTCGTTCGGCTGCACCAGCGCGGCGATGCGGTCGACCGGCAGGCCGCCGGTGTCGCTAGCATCGCAAACGGCCTCGACCGAAGGGACCTTTCGCGCGCGCCTGCCTTGCGGCGCTGTGTAGGCGGCGAACTCCGTGGCCGCATAGGGCGCGAAGATCGCGGCGTAGATGTCGCCATAGCCATAGAGCGAGAGACTGGTCGTATCGCCCAGGATGATTGCGGTGGTGAGGTCGTCATGCGCGAACGGCCAGAACACCGGGCCCGCCCAGCCATAGCTGCCATCGGGGTGGCGCCACCAGCCCTGCGGGCGGCGGCCACCGTGCCAGCCCGACAGCGCAGCTTGCGCCGTGAGCGCCGCACGCAGGATGTAGGGGTTGGCTGGCTGGCCGCGCTCGGCGCCGCGAGGATCCTGCGACCTCAACGCGGCGGAGCGGTATCGGCCGCCCCGTACCGCCATGCGCGAATGGCGCAGGCGCGACATGCCGATCACGTGGCCGACGGCAAAGCGCGCGACACCGAGCGGGCCGCCGCGCAATCCGAACTGCGCCTCGGCTTTATTCGGCAGCAGCACTGCCGCAACCATGAGAGCAGCGCCCGCCAGCGCCAGTCCCGTGCGTCCGGACATGAAAGCGGACCTGACCACCTCGGCCTCCTCCCAGCGCCAAGCGCGCACTGGGTCGCATCACAATGACGCGCTGGGGAACCGAATGTTCCGGAGAGACGGAGGGCAAAGCGTCGCAACGCGCACCGGCGTTGCCGATGCGACCTCAATCCGCCTTCCGCGGCACCACAAAAGTCTGGCCGGGATAGATCAGGTTGGGGTTGTGGATCTTGCCCCGGTTAGCGTTGAAGATCACCGCGTAGTGGGCGCCGTCACCGTAAGCGAGCTTGCTGAGAGCCCACAGGCTGTCACCGCGGGAGATCACCCGGTTGCCGCCTGCTTCGGCCGGTGCGCCGCTGATGGCGTCCGCCGGCGACGCCGATGCAACGGTCGTGGCCGCGGGCGCTCGCGCCATGACCCTGGGTTTCGGTGCACCGATAAATCTCGGCTGAACCGTGGGCCTGTCATGCGCCGATGCCTGGCGCGACGATGCCGACGGCAGGGATGCCACGACATCAGACTTGTCGTCGGGCTTCTCGGCGTGCTTCGGCGCTTGGGCCGGCTCCTGCCTCGCGACCCGCGCGGGCGGCGGAGCAGCTTCGGCGATGGTCACCGGCATGCTGCGGCCCGACTGCGTGACGGTACCATCGGGCGCTTTCGCCCGCAGGGTCAGTTCATAGGAGCCGGCGGGAAGCTGGGGCGGGGTCATCACGAACTGGCCCGAGGCATCGGCGACCACCGTATCGAGCGGTTTGCCGTCGCGCAGCAGCTCGACCTGCGCACCCGGCGCGGCCCGACCCGCGATCACCGCCGCCTCGCCGTGATCGTCAACGCGCGCGACGTCGAACCGCGGGCCGGCATCGGTCGTGGCCGCCGGCGGCTTGGCCGGCACGAGATCGGCCAGCGCCGTGGCCTGCTTCTGCGTCTCGGCCAGCGCATCGACCTTCGGCGCTGAGGCCGGGGACTCCGATGGCGCAGGCGGCGCGGCGGCGGCGAGCTTCGGCTCTGGCTTGGTCTCGGCCTTAATCTCGGCCTTGGTCTCAGCTTTGGCTTCGGGCTTTGCCTCCGGCTTGGCGGCGACGGCGATCTCGGTCTGCGCGCCGCCCGGCAGCAGGCGGCGCAGCTCGGTGGGACCGATCACCAGCAGGGTGCCGCCCACCGCGAGCAGGCAGAATGCAATGAAGGCCTTGGAAGCGGTGATCATCAGACAATGAACCCTTGGGTCGCAAATCAACCGAAGCCGGCAAATTGCGCCGATTTGGCTGCGTCAGCAAGTCGATCATTGGGATGATGCACCTTTCGTTCCGGCACGCCCGGCGTGAACCGGCGGGGCACCGACGGCGTCAAATCACCGAGGCCGCATCGCGGTCATTTCTTGAGGATTTTTTTCCGTGACCGCATTTTGCCGTCCCGCACCATGGCTGGCGCTTGTCCTGACGCTGTCCGCCTCTCCGGTGCTCGCCGCATCCGGACCGCCGCCGGACTACATCCTCACCGCCAATGCCGGCCTCGCCTTCACCTCGCCCGATGGCGCCACCAGGATCGAGCAGTACATGAAGGACGGCGGGGATTGGGACGTCAAATGGCAAGCCTGGGCTCGCCGCGGCGAGCAGATGACGGAGCTGAAGCCCGAGCAGGGCTACGGGGCCGGCTTCCGCTTCACCGGCGACTCGCAATGGCTGGTGCGGATGCAAAAGACCGGCTCGGGCGAGCAGGACCTCTATCTCTACCATGTCGAGAAGGGCGCCTTCGCGAGCGCGACGAAGAAGCCGCTCAGCGATCTCGCCTGGGCCTATTTCTACGGCCGGCCGGAGACGAAGAGGTTCGCCAAGCTCGACTTCCACATCTCGGTCAATCTCATGGAGGGTACGGAAGAGGCCTATCGCTCGCTCGGCATGGACTGGCCCAACAACCGCTACCTCGTGATCTCGCTGTCGGGCGAATATGACAACCATCCCAAGAACGTCGCCATGAAGGGACTGGGCGGCTGGCGTTGCCGCTATGATCTCGAGACCGGAAAGTTCGACGTGCCCGAGACGTTCGCCAAGAAGAATGCGGAAGCCTTGAGGTGGGAAATCCGCCGGTGATCCCCTGAATCGCGTCAGCGTAAATCCAGCCTGCGGAACTCCCGCCGACCGAGGGAAACCAACCCTCTGATTCCGTTCCGATTCATGTTTTCCTAACCCTTACTGGTAACGGGCTCTTGTCGGTTTTGCTGCATCTTGCATCCCACGGGAGGGCTGGATGGGCACATCAATCCGATGGACCACGCGCATGCGCGCGTTGCTCCGCCGTTGGCAGGGCGCGCCGCTGACGTGGCTGATCGCCGGCGGCTTCGTGCTGATGGTCGCGATGGCCATCGGCACCGCGCTCACCGTCGATCGTTTCCGGCAAAATGCAATCGAGAGCGGCCGCGACAGCCTGGAAAACTCCGTGCGCATGCTCGCCCGGCATTTCGACCGCGAATTCACCGACTTTGCGGTGCTCCAGAAGAGCGTCATCGCCGAGCTTGAAAGTCACGGCATCGCATCCGCCGATGTCTTCCGCAGCGAGATGGCCACGCTGGCCATGCACGAGGTGCTGCGCGCCAAAGCCAGCGGCTGGTCCGACGTTGCCGGCGCCAACGTGTTCGATTCCAACGGCGTGCTGATCAACTCGTCGCGGCGCTGGCCGGTCGCCGAAATTTCGGTCGCCGACCGCGGCTACTTCAATCGCCTCAGGAACGATCCGGCCTCGCAGGAAGAGATCGAAGTCGTGCCCGGCCGGCTCGGCAACGGACCTGCGATCGTGTTCGCGCGACGTGTCTCCGGTCCCCACGGCGAATTCCTCGGCATGGTGTCGCGGGCTATTTCGCCGGAGCAGCTCGAATCCTTCTTCGCCTCGGCCGGGCTCGGCGAGGAATCCTCGATCGCGATGCACCACCAGAATGGCCAGCTGCTCGCGCGCGTTCCGCATGTCGACGCGATGATCGGACAGAATTTTCGCAACGGCACGCGCGAGCAGATGGCGGTGTTCGAGCGCACCTTCGTCACGACGCAGCTCGCCAGCCCGATCGACGGCAAGGACCGCATCGTCGCCGCGCGCCTCCTGACCGGCGAGCCGCTGGTCGTGGTCGCGACCAAATCGCTGGACGCGACGCTGGCGACCTGGCGGACGCAGACAAAATTCTTCGTCGCCGTCGCCGTGCTGTCGATCGGCCTGCTCGTGCTCACGCTGTTCCTGATCTTCCGCCAGATGACTCGCAGGCTCGCCGCGGAGAAGCAGCAGCTCGACACCGCGATGAACACCATGACGCAAGGCCTGTTGATGTTCGACCAGGACGAGCGGCTGATCGTCTGCAACCGGCGCTACGTCGAGATGTACGGACTGTCGGCCGACGTGGTGAAGCCCGGCGCCTATTTCCGCGACGTGATCCAGCATCGCCATGACACCGGCTCGTTCCACGGTGACGTCGCGTCCTATTGCGACGACATTCTGAGCAATACCGGGCGAACCCAGAGCGCCGTCGTCGAGACCGCGGACGGCCGCCTGATCGAGATCAAGAACCAGCCCGGCGCCGCCGGCGGCTGGCTCGCGACCCACGACGACGTCACCGAGCGCATCCGCGCCGACGAGCGCATCGCGCATATGGCGCATTACGACGCGCTGACCGACCTGCCCAACCGCGTGCTGATGCGCGGCCATCTGGAGCGCCGCATCGCGGAGCTTGCCCAAGGCCAGCCGTTCGCGATCCTCTACATCGACGTCGACGAGTTCAAGGGCGTCAACGATTCGCTCGGCCACGAGGTCGGCGACGAGCTGCTCCGCCAGGTCGCCAACCGCCTGCGCGCCTGCGTCAGCGGCAACGACCTCGTTGCGCGCCTGGGCGGTGACGAATTCGCCATCGTCAAGGCCGGCACCAGCGACCAGGCCGAGCTGACGGCGCTTGCCGAAAACATCCTGAAAGCGCTGCGTACGCCCGTGGACTGCAAGGGCCAGGAGATCCCGACCGATGCCAGCATCGGCATCGCGATCGCGCCGGATCACGGCGACAATCTCGACGACCTGCTCAAGCGCGCCGATCTCGCGATGTATGCCGCGAAGTCCGAGGGCCGCCGCACCTTCCGCCTCTTCGTGCCCGAATACGACGCCAAGGCGCGGCTGCGCCGCCAGCTCGAGCTCGACCTGCGCCAGGCCCTCGCCCGCGGCGAGTTCGAGGTGCATTACCAGCCGCTGGTCGATCTGGCGGCCAATGTGGTCAACGGCTGCGAGGCGCTGCTGCGCTGGCGCCATCCCGAGCGCGGCATGATCTCGCCCGCCGATTTCATTCCGGTCGCGGAAGAGACCGGACTGATCGGCGAGATCGGCGAATGGGTGCTGAAGCAGGCCTGCACCGAGGCGGCAAGCTGGCCCGGTGATATCCATGTCGCGGTCAACGTCTCGCCGGTGCAGTTCCGCGCCAGGACGCTGGCGCTCAAGGTTGCAGCCGCGCTCGCGGAGTCAGGACTTGCGCCCGGACGGCTCGAGCTCGAGGTCACCGAGACCGTGCTCATTCGCGACGACGAGGAGGCGCTGACGATTCTCCAGCAGCTGCGCGAGCTCGGCGTGCGCATCGCGCTCGACGATTTCGGCACCGGCTATTCGTCGCTGAGCTATCTGCACCGCTTCCCGTTCGACAAGATCAAGATCGACCGCAGCTTCATCAGCGACATCGGCCAGTCCGAGGATTCCTCTCCGATCGTGCAGGCGGTGGTGCACATGGCGGCCGCCCGCCACATGGCGACGACGGCCGAAGGCGTCGAGACCGAAGCCCAGCGCGAGGTGCTGCGGCAGCTCGGATGCAGCCAGATGCAGGGCTGGCTGTTCAGCCCGGCCGTGCCGGCAGCGAAACTGAGGCAGCTGTTATCGGCGCAGGCGGTGGCGGCTTAGCGCGGCCAGTCACCCCATCCCTCGCCGACGCCTCGCTACTTCTTCTTCGCCGGTCCGAAATCCGGTTGCCAGGCGGCTTCCTTGCGGCTCGGCGCCGCCGCGATCACCTTGGATTTTTCCTTCTTCGGCTTCTTGGTTTCGCGATTACCGCGTTGCTGGCCCTTTGCCATGTCGCTCTCCGTTGGTTCGAGCTCGTCGAGCTCATCCGATTGCAGCAGCTGTCCACGAGGGGTGCAGACCCTGACGTCCATGTAGCCTTCGCGCAGCAGTTTTCGAGCGAGGCGCAGCGCGAACGTCGCCTTGCCGCGACCGAGATTGGAGCTGCCGTATTCGTTGGTCCCGCTGACCAGATACGGCACAATTGTTGCCCTAGCCATTGAAGATGGCGGCCGCGCCGACGAGAAGCAGAAGAAACCGCGGAACCATCACCGGCGGCACGATCCGATCCGCGATGCGAACGCACGCCATCGAACGCTCCTGCGAAGCCTTCGGCGGGAGCACACGTGCCCCTCAGTCACCGGTCGAAGCCGTTGAGACGTGCGGTGATGGCAGCGACCCTACGCGCGCACCGAGCCAATAGCGAGGGTTAAAATGCTGCGGAAACAATGGCTGCCGTGACATCGTCGCTTGCCGGCCCGGCGACGATAGTACTGGCTATTGCCGCGGCGAGCGCGCATGGTCGTGATGGCCGGCACCGGTTGGGGCTTCACTTGCGAAAGGCAGGCGTGCATGACCATCCGCTCGCGGCGTGAAACCGTCACCTTCAGGCATCCGTTCCGCATCCGCGGCGTCGAGCGCATGTTGCCAGCCGGCGCCTATGAGGTCGTCACTGACGAGGAGGCGATCGAGGGCCTGACCTTCGCGGCCTATCGCCGCGTTGCCACGATGATCACCGTGCCCGCCGAAGGCCCCCGCGGAACCATGGAGATGCTGTCGATCGGCTCGGTCGATCTTGCGAACGCGCAGGCCGCAGACGCGAGCGTGGCGAATGACTGACCGCACCGTCGATCTCGACAAGCACCGCGGCATGGCTGCGCAGAAGGCGACCGACCTGCGCCGCGCGCTGGCGGAGGTCGAGGCCAATGTCCGGGAGCTGCGCGAGCGCGAGGCCGATCTCGAGAACCGCATGATGACGGTGCCCGCCACGTCCTGGCCGGAAGCGGCGGTGAAGGCGCGCCATCTGCTCAACCTCTATGCTGCGAGCCTGCCCGCCGAGGACACGCGCCACCGCGCCCTGGTGGCGGCGCTGTTGGACGATTTCGTCCGGCTGTCGGGGGATGACTGAGGCAAACGACGACCGCCTGCAGTCTCGACGCGCGCCATGCTCCGGCCAACCGGGAATCGGGCGGCGATGATTTGAGGGACAATCATGCCAAGAAGCAATCAGGTGACGGAGTAAGCCATGACATTGACCAGCGGCCGCTTTATCGGCCACGAATACGATCGGATGATCGTCCGGTTCTCGATGCATGACGGCGCCAGGGAGATTCCTTGCGCAATCTCGACTTCGGCGATGGACTACCTCGAGCCTAGCCCGCAGGTCAGGCCCGAGCAACGTGAAGCCCAGTTCACGCGCCTGCGGGATCGCATCGAAGCACGCGCGGCAAGCAAATATCGCGCGACGGAGTTCGAAGGTACGCCGCCCGGCATCGTGCTGCGAGGCATCGACTTCAGGCTATAGGGACCCGAGCCTTGACATCCGGCAGGGGCGGCTTGCGCTCAAAAGGCTTCTTCTTCGGCGGCGCGGGCAGCAATCCTTCGCGGATTGCCTGCTTCCGCGCGAGCTTGCGGGCGCGTCGAACGGCCTCGGATTTCTCGCGAGTCTTTCTCTCCGAGGGCTTTTCGTAGGAACGCCGCTGTTTCATTTCCCGGAAGACGCCCTCGCGTTGCATCTTCTTCTTGAGAACACGGAGTGCCTGCTCGATATTGTTGTCTCTGACGAGTACCTGCAATCGATCCTCCTCCTCGCTTGGGGCTGCAAATGCGACACGCCCTGCATGGCAGCCAATTGCGCAGGAGCTTCATTGCGAATTTTGAGGATAGCGCCGCGACATTCGTCGCCAGCTTCGGACAAGTCGATGCGCTTGTCACAGCGATGCAACTTCGCGCTGGCACGTGACCACTCCAGTGCAGCCCTGTCAATCGATAAAGCCTTGGCTGCACCTCGACCGGATCGTGTGAAGCCTCTCGATCGAGGCGCCGGAGCTGCCTGGCTGAGCCAAATCGGCCTTGCCGTCCTTGCAGAAAATCGAACGAGACATATATCGAGGGCGTTCGATCAGCCGCTGTGCCTTGTTGAATGCGCCCGCGGGCACCTTTTCCAAAGACATCGACGGAGTTGAAAGCGTTCGCGCGATTGTCGCGCGCCAGCCCGTTCGATCCCCGGATTGAGCGGGTTTTGCCGGTTGCACAACGGAGTGAAGCATGAGCGCCAGGAAATCCGCCGAGCTGTCACCCGAAAGCATCGCGCGCTCCAATCGCAGGCGCCTCGCCGCCGAAGAGGGAGCACTTGCAATGGCAGACGTCGAAAGGCAGTCCGTCGAGGTTCGCAAGAACATGGCGCGGCTTCGAGAGGCACGCGAGGCCAAGCAAGCGGCCGACGCAGCCCTTCAGGCCGCCTTGCCGGCGCCCGCGGTCAGGAAGCGCGCGAGCAGAGCGGCGCGAAAGCCGTCTTCGACGCCGGCGACGGAGCAGCCATCGCTACCCGCGAACGGTTCATAGCCCCGGAGATCGGGCCTCAGGCGCGCGGGCTCACTTCGCCTGCTTTGCCGCCCGGATCTCGGCGAACTCGGCGTCGGGATGGGTGACGATGGTGGTGAACATGATGCCGCTGATGATGAGCGACCAAGCGGTGTTCCAATAGATCCAAAACACGTGCCAGCCTCCGGTTCGACCTCGTCCGCTTGCGGGATCAGCATAACGGCAAGGCGAGGCTGATGTTCCCGGCGCGAAATACAGCGCTATTTTTGTTTGGTCGGCGGCAGCGTGCGATCGGTTTGGCCGGTGTGGCGCTTTGCCACGACGTCCTCATCGTGCGGACCCTCGCGCGGGCGCGGCGGCGGCTTGGGCTGGCCTTTCTGGCCGCCATGCTTGCCGCCCATGTCGGGCTTGCCTTCGAGGTCATTTTCACGGGGCATATGGGTCAATGCACTTCCGCGGCATTGGTTCGCAACGCCGATGCGATGTTGTGCCTGTGAACGAGTTCATAGGATCGTCGCCGTTTGCAGTGCACGATCATGTGCGGGCCCCGGGGTTTCAAACAACGGATGGACTTGGCTTGATGCGGAAACGATTGGTCGCCTGGACCATTTTGACCTGCGCGCTGCTGGCGGTGGCCGTGTGGGGCCTGCTCGGGGCACCCAACACTGCGTCCGGCCCGCATCTGCCCTCCCGCAGCCAGACGGCCGCAGTGCGGTAGCCGCCCGCGCGACCGATACAATTTCGGCATCGATCGATCTTCAACCGGAACTTGGTACGGCGGCACGGCGCCCGCTATCCTCCGGACAAAACGACAAGGCCGTAACGCTGTAAGGAGGAGCCCCATGCCGAGACCGACACGCCGGATCGCGCCACGCGCTGCGATCGCCACCACCCTCGCCTTCCTCACCCTCGTTTCTGGAGTCAGCCCCGGCATGGCCGAGACCTTCGCCTATGTCGGCAACGCCGACAGCAACGACATCAGCGTGTTCAAGCTGGCCGAGAGCGGCGAGATGACACCGGTGCAGACCGCCGCCTTCACCGGCGTCGACAAGCCCGGCTCCTCGACACCGCTCGCGATCACACCCGACCACCGCGTGCTGATTGCCGGCGTGCGCTCGCAACCATTCCTCGCGGTCAGCTTTGCGATCGATCCAAAAACGGGCCAGCTGAGCCCGATCGGCAACGGACCGCTCGCCGACAGCATGGCGAACATCGCCGTCGACAGCACTGGCAAATTCCTGTTCAGCGCCTCCTATGGCGGCAACAAGGTCGCGCTCAATCCGCTGCTCGCCAACGGCGTCGCCGGCGAGCCGAAGCAGGTGATTCCGACCGGGCTGAATGCGCACGCCTTCCTGCCCTCGCCCGACAACCGCTTCGTGTTCGCGACCAATCTCGGTTCGGATCAGGTGCTGACCTTCGCGTTCGATGCAGTCGCGGGCACGCTGACGCCGAGCGACCCGCCGGTGACCAAGGTGCCGGAGAAATCGGGACCGCGGCACTTCGTGTTCCACCCCAACGGCAAGTTCGTCTATCTCATCCATGAACTGAACGGCGACGTCGCGGCGTTCAGCTATGAGGCCAAGAGCGGCGCATGGGACGAGATCCAGCGCACCACCGCGCTGCCGGAGGGCTTTACTGGCAAGGATTCTGATAAAAAGCCCTGGGCCGCCGACATCCACATCACTCCGGACGGCCGTTTCCTCTACGCCTCCGAGCGCACCACCAATACGCTCGCCGGCTACAAGGTCGACGCAACAAGCGGCAAGCTGACCACGATCGGCAGCGTGCCGACGGAGAAGCAACCGCGCGGCTTCCACATCGATCCGTCGGGGCGCTACCTCGCCGCGGTCGGCGAGCTCTCCGACAGCATGACGGTCTATGCGATCGACCAAAGCAGCGGCGCGCTCACCAAGCTGAAATCCTATCCCACCGGCAAGAAGCCGAACTGGGTGGAGTTCTTGACGCTGCCGTGAGGGATCCAGTGCCTCCACAGCGTCATGGCCGGGCTTGACCCGGCCATCCACGCCTTGCCCGCGGTGCGAAGAACGTGGATGCCCGGGACAAACCCGGGCATGACGAGTTTGTCGGGCGGCAACCACCGGCGAACCTCTTCGCTTATGCAGCGACTAAATCAACGGGCGGCATCGCGCCGCCTGCGCTGCGGCATTTCTCATCCGGTCAGCCCATGGCCCGCTGCTGCCGCTTCTGCTATCGATTGAAGCCTTCTTGCGGCCAACCGGAATGACCGATGCGTCCATTGCCTGCGCGTTCCTTTCCCAAAAAACTCGTTGCTCTCGCCGGACTGGTTCTGCTGTCCGCCCAGCCCGCGCGCGCCGCCGATGACGACGCGCCCAAGGGGCCCGCGGTCACGGTGCTGAAGGTCGCAAAATCCTGCTTCTCCGACATCGTCGAGGCCACCGGCACGATCATCGCGCGCGAGGAGACCTCCGTGCGGCCGGAACGTCCCGGCCTGAAGGTCACCGACGTGCTGGCGGAAGCCGGCGACACCACCACGGCCGGCCAGGTGCTGGCGCGGCTGGCGCTGCCCGAGGGCGGCACGCTTCAAGTCACCGCCCCCGTGGCGGGCGTGATCGCGACGTCGACCGCGCAGATCGGCAACCTCGCCTCGGCCAAGGGCGAGGCGCTGTTCACGATCGTGGCGCGCAGCGAATATGATCTCGTCGGCCTGGTCGCGACCACCGATATCCGGAAGCTCGCAGTCGGGCAGCAGGCGACCGTGCGCATTGCCGGCGCGGGCGATCTCGACGGCAAGGTCCGCCGTATCGGACCGACCGTCGAGCCGAACATCCAGCAGGGCATGGTCTATATCGGGATCTCCTCGCAGAAGCGGCTGCTGCTGAACGCGAGCGGGCGCGCGCTGATCAAGACCGGGCAGAGCTGCAACGTCGCGGTGCCGCTGACCTCGGTGCAGTATTCCACCGCCGGCACCGTGGTGCAGGTGATCCGCCGCAACCGCGTCGAGACCAAGCGGGTCGAGATCGGGCTGATGTCGGGCGGCAATATCGAGGTTCGCGACGGCCTCAACGAAGGCGATATCGTCGTCGCCCGCGCCGGCGCGATCCTGCGCGAAGGCGATCCGGTGCGCCCGGTGATGGCCACGGAAGCCGCGAAGTAGGGCTCGCCTCAACCGTCATTGCGAGCGAAGCGAAGCAATCCAGAATCTTTCCGCGGAGAGACCCTGCATTGCTTCGCTGCGCTCGCAATGACGATGTGGGGGCAGAGGTGCGTTACACACGCATACCGTAGGGTGGGCAAAGCGACTTGTCCGCCGTAACTCGGCGAGCGAAGGCGGAAGCGTGCCCACGCCTTCTGTCGAAATCTCGGAAAGATGGTGGGCACGGCGCTTTGCGCTTTTGCCCACCCTACAATTTGCGGCTAGCCGCCGGCTGCTTCGCCGAAATGGACGTCCTCGAGCAGCGAGGAGGAGATGGTCGGGACCTGGTCGCCTTCGGAGGCGCGGGAGATGGCGACGCGGGTCTTGTTGAAGACGCTTTCGGCGCTGCCCTGCGCATTGAGGTTGGTGAGGAACTCGCCGACCAGCACGCTGTACTCGCCCTTGCCGTCGTCGACGACCTTGCCGGGCGAAGCCGAGGAAAGGATCAACGCGTTGTCCGTCGCGCTGATCGGTGCAAGACCATGGCTGTAGGAGCGGAAGCGGCGCTCGTAGGGGTTACGGCGGGAGGCGTCGACGACGACGAGCTTGGCCTTGGCGCCCTGCTCCTTCATCATGTCGAGAACGCCGTCGATGGACACGCCCTGGCGGCGGACGTCGCTTTCCTTCCAGATCACCGCATCGACCGGCAGCATGTAGCTCTCGCGGCCGGCCTGCACGCCGTAGCCGCCGAAGAACAGCATGACGACGGTGTCGCGCTTGATCCGGGACTTCAGGCGGTTGACGGCGCGGACCATGTCGTCCTTGGTCGCGTCCTCCACCATGTCGACGTCAAAGCCGTTCTTGCGGAGCGACGAGGACAGCGCGCGGGCGTCGTTGATCGACTGYGTCAGCGGCGCGCTGGCGTCGGGATAATGTCCATTGCCGATGACGAGGGCGAGGCGGGACGACTGGCCGATCGAGCCGGTGACCTCGTCGGTCGCCACGGCCTTGGCGGCATCGATCGCGCGCATGTTGAGGGCAGCATGGGCGCCGATCACGAGCGACACCGTGCCGATGAGGGCTGCGGCCACCGCAATCGTGCGTCTGGAAAGCTCGAGCTGCCTTACATTCATCTGGGTTCGTTCCTGTGCCAAAGACCAGCCAAGCGCGCGCACAATGTTTGAGTAGCGCGATGGTGGCTTCAGGTTTGAGGGATTGGCCGGGGATTTGCCCCCGAACTGCGCGCAATTTGCGGCGCCGCACCAAACAAAGCCTTAACCGGATATCTCCTCCCCGGCAATAGATCGCCCAAAATTTGAGCTAAGTGACTGAAGATATTGGTTAATCCTGCGAGCGGGATTTGCACGTTTTTTCGTCGCGAGCCCCTTGTAACGGCCTTAATCATGCAGCTCCTGTGCCGGATTTTTCCGTGACCGCCATCACATTTGAATTTCCCGCGAATCCGGGTAGCTTTTTCAAAGACTTGGAGGGGGTGGCGCGCAGATGGGAGCGTGCCGGCCGGCCCCTGGCCAAGACCCCGCGACCAGGTATTTCATGAGCTTTCATTATTTTGCCGGCGCCGCCTGCCGGGCGCTGACGGCGCGAAAAGACGGCCCCTCGCTTTATGACGTCTGCGATCCCGTATTGTCGGGCCCAGCCAGCGGCGACCCGCATCTGGCCAAGTTCTACAAGACCGCGCTCGGCAATCCCGCATTGCGGATCCTGCTCCGCCGCGCCGGGCTGCCCGAGTTGCGCGACGAGGCGAAGCTGACCCGGCTTCGCACGGCGCTGGTGCGGGCGCGCGACGATGCCGAGCCCGACTGGGCGGCGGTCGGCCAGCCCGTCGCCGATCTCGTCGACAGCATCGCGCTCGACCATCCAAAACCGCCGCCGGCGATATTCACAGGGTTAGCGCCGCAACAAGCGCAGATCGACGGCGTGATCCGCGACTGCGCGCAGCATCTGCTCGGCTCGTACCGCAAGAACGGCTTCCTGCCGACCTATGCCGCCTTCAACCTGATCGGCGACCCCGATGTCCGTGGGCGCGAACTGACCATGGCGCTGACGGGGCTGAACGCGCGCGGTTACAAGAACTCCTCGCTGCTGTTCAACCTCGCCCGCGTCTTCATCGCGCGCTCACAGGCAGCGGCCGTCGTCAATCCGCCTTGGAGCGGCATTGCCGAGCCGATGTGGGAGCCGGTGCAGATCCGACACCGCTCGGCCTATTACGACGCGTTCTTCATCGAGGCGCTGCTGAGCTATGTCGAGACCGGGCTCGCCTCGCCGGCCGACAAGATTGCATCCGAGCGTGCGATCGCCGACATGGTCGATTTCTCCGTCAACATCAGCCGCGAAGAGGTCGAGGGTATCGACGGCACACGCTTCAACGTCATCACCGCGCTCGCGCCGGCGCCGCATCCGCGCTTTTCCCGCTTCTTCGCCCAGATCAAGCAGGACCTCGGCTTCGGCGTCTACGTGCCGGATTGCGACACCACGGCGTGCTCGATCTCGGCGGCGACGCAAGCCGGCTGCACCGATCCGATCATCGACCAGCCGCTGCTGGACTTCTATTCGGGCTATCAGGTGCTCGCCGGCGTCAACGAACCGCGCGTGACCGTGCCGCTCAACGACAATATCGACTACGAGGGCGGCGTCGCGACCTGGATCGACAACCTCAAAGGCGAGCGGCCCTATGGCAACGATCTCGATCCGACGCTCAATCTCGACATTCTCGAGGTGAGCTTTCGCAACCTTACGCGCTGGAAAATCCTGGAAACGCCGGCGCGGCTTGCGACCGTGCACCGGATCATCGGCTTCCAGAAACGACTGGCCGCCAGCGGCGCCTTCGCCAATCCGCGCTCGCACATCTATTATCTGCCTGAGCTCTACAGCGCCTATTTCGGCCGCTGCTACGCGGCCTTCCTCGCGCTGCCGCTGGCGGCGCAGGCCGCGATCGACCCCGACGGTGATTTCGATTTCATCCGCCATCGCGTGCTCTCCTACGTCAAGGGCGAGCTGATGGCCGCGGAGATGAACGTGTTCGACGCGGCGCTGGCGCTGATCGCACTCGGCCATCTCGGCGCCGACCCGCGCGCCTTCGCGCCGGCGCTGAACGTGATCGTCGCGAGCCTCGGCGAAGGC
The DNA here is from genome assembly GCF_056402655.1 of Bradyrhizobium sp. P3_C3. NCBI lineage: Bacteria > Pseudomonadati > Pseudomonadota > Alphaproteobacteria > Hyphomicrobiales > Nitrobacteraceae > Bradyrhizobium > Bradyrhizobium sp. P3_C3. The sequence goes on from NZ_JBFUGY010000061.1 coordinate 30,788, forward strand.
GGTCGCCGCGGGCCGTTCCGCGCCTATGAATGGAACAAGATGAAGACGCCGACGCGGATTCTGGTGGGTGGTCCCGAGGTGACGTCGGCCTTCGTGCTGATGGGGCTGGCGGTGGCGAAGCGGGCGATGGCGCGGGGGTGATGGTTCGCTCTTACCCTCCCCTGGAGGGGGAGGGTCGATCGCGCGCAGCGCGAGCGGGGTGGGGTGACGGTCTCTCCGCGACGAACAGTGCCCGAGTGGAGAGATCACCCCACCCCGTCACGCAATCTCACTTCGCTCGATCGCGTGCCGACCCTCCCCCTCCAGGGGAGGGTAAGCAAGCCCCCGCCACAATGACGGGAAGTTGACAGCTCAATCGTTGGGCAGGCGCTGGCCGGGCGGCCAAAAGCCGACCACAATTGCCAAGTCTATCGACATTTTCATTACGCGCGGACCGGCATGTTGCGAAAATTCCTGATTGCGCTGTCTTTGCTAGCCATCCCCTCGCTGGCCCAGGCCGCCGACATCACCGGCACCGCAAAGGTCCGCTCCGGCGATTCCGTCCTGATCGGGAACACGCGGGTCCGGCTCGGCGGCATCGACGCGCCCGCGGTCGACCAGCTCTGCCTCAATACAAAAACCGAGCGCTGGACCTGCGGCATCGCGGCGCGCGACGAGCTCGCCAAATACACCGAAGGCAAGAGCTGGGTCTGCCACGCCCGCGCGATCGACCGGCGCGGCCGCACCGTGGCGCGCTGCGAGGTCGGCGGCGAGGACATCCAGAAATGGCTGGTGCGCAGCGGCTGGGCACTTGCCTACACCCGCGTCTCTCACGACTACGAACCCGATGAGGCCGCCGCGCGCGAGGCAAAGGCCGGCATGTGGCAAGGCGCCTTCATCGCGCCGTGGGACTGGCGCGTCCGCAACAAGAAGATCACCATCCTGGGCGCGACCAAGCCGCCCGAGGGCGCGCATGCGGTGCTGCTCGCCTCGGCCTCCGGGCCGGTCGCGCCCTCGCCGGACTGCACCATCAAGGGCAACGTCAACACCGCCGGCGAGTGCATCTATCACCAGCCGACCAGCCGCTGGTACACCCAGATCAAGATGAAGATCAGCAAGGGCACCCGCTGGTTCTGCTCGGTGGAAGAGGCCGAAGCCGCCGGCTGCCGCGAGACCAAGAGATAAGTGCATGGTCCGGAAAAGTGTGAGGCGGTTTTCCGACAAGACCATGCTCGAAACAAAAACCACCCCAGACCTGCGTTTTGCGTGCTTTTCTTGGGCTTCCACGGCGCGTAGAACGTGAGTCAGCGACCCACCAGCCTGTTCTCAAGCAACAAGGACCAACAGCAATGACCGTTCGCGCGGGCCGGGAATTTCTGGCCATCCCCGGGCCCACCACGATGCCCGACGAGGTGCTGCAGGCGATGCATCGTCCGGCGATCGACATCTACTCCAAAGAGATGCACGAGCTGACCGATACACTTCTCGCAGACATCTCGAAGCTGTTCGCGACCAAGGGCAAGTCCTACATCTACATCGCCAACGGCCATGGCGCCTGGGAAGCCGCGCTGAGCAACGTGCTGTCGCGCGGTGACAAGGTGCTGGTGCTGGAGAGTGGGCGCTTCGCGATCGGTTGGGGCAACGCCGCAGCCCTGATGGGCGCCGAGGTCGAGGTCCTCAAGGGCGACTGGCGCCGCGCGGTGCGGCCGCACGAGGTCGAAGAGCGCCTGCGCCGCGACAAGGAGCACACCATCAAGGCCGTCGTCGTCGTCCAGGTCGACACGGCATCGGGCGTGCAGAACGACATCGAGGCGATCGGCAAGGCGATCAAGGCGAGCGGCCATCCCGCGCTGTATATGGTGGACACTGTCGCCTCGCTCGGCTGCATGCCGTTCGAGATGGACAAATGGGGCATCGACGTCGCGATGTCCGGCTCGCAGAAGGGCCTGATGACGCCGCCCGGCCTCGGCTTCGTCGCGGCGAACGCGCGCGCACTCGAGGTGCAGAAGAAGGCCAACATGTCGACGCCCTATTGGAGCTGGAGCGAGCGCGAGGGCAGCGAGAATTATCGCAAATATGCCGGCACCGCGCCGGTGCATCTGTTGTTCGCGCTGCGCAAGGCGATCGACCTGCTGCACGAGGAAGGGCTCGAAAACGCGTTCCGCCGCCACAGCCTGCTCGGCGAAGCCGCGCGCCGCGCGGTGTCCGCCTGGTCGGAAGGCCAGGTGCTCGGCTTCAACGTCGCGGAGGCGAGCGAGCGCTCCAACACAGTGACGACGGTGACCATGAGCAATGGCCACGATCCGGCGCTGCTGCAACGCTATTGCAAGGACAAGTGCGGCGTCGTGCTCGGCACCGGCATCGGCGATCTCTCGGGACAAGCCTTCCGCATCGCCCATATGGGCCACGTCAATGCGCCGATGCTGCTCGGCACGTTGGGGGTGGTCGAGATCGGGCTGAATGCGCTGAAGATCCCGCACGGCAAGGGCGGGCTGGAAGCCGCGGTCGCGTATCTCGGCGAGCAGGTGGCGGTGTAGGCGCGCTTTCTTCCTTCTCCCCTTGTGGGAGAAGGTGGCGTAGGCGGCCTTCGGCCGCCGTTCTTAGGAACGCCGAAGCGAAGCTTCGGCTATGGCGCCGGATGAGGGGTTGTCTCAGCGAACGCAATTGCGAGACGGACTCGCGGATAGATACCCCTTGTAAGTCGAAGCGCCGCAGGTCTGCTATTGTAGACGTTGCGGTGACGGACGGGAGCCCGCAAACCCCCAGGTCGTTGCAGGCCGTGGGTGAGAGAGGTGCCCCGTCCGTTAGTCCATTGAACCCGAACAGTCGCCTGGGCCGCAAAGTGCGAAGCCCGATTAGGCAAGGAAGGGTGACCATGGATATCATCGCGGTTGGTATCGACGTATCGAAGGACCGTCTTGACGTTGCAGTTCATCCC
>NZ_JBFUGY010000062.1:0-31974 GCF_056402655.1 Bradyrhizobium sp. P3_C3
CGAGGCAACCGGCGCGAGGCAACCGGCGCCGCGGAAGCCACCGGCGCACCCGGCGCGCCGTTGCGCGCGGCATTTCCGCCGCCCACGACCGGCGAGCCGCCGCCGTTCTGCTCCAGCATCTTGATCGCTTCGTCCGGCGTCGGCAGGTCGGCGACATAGGCGATGCGCACCAGCACCATCTCGGCAGCCGCTGCGGGGCGCGTCGCGGCCTGCACCTCGGTGATGCCCTTGAGCAGCATTTGCCACATCCGCGACAGCACGCGCATCGAGATCTTCGAGGCGAAGTCCCGCGCGCGCACGCGCTCGGTCTCGCCATAGGCGACGTTGTCGGCGGTCGCCGGCACGATCTTCACGCGGGTGACGAAATTGACGAACTCGGCAAGGTCCGACAGCACGACGATCGGATCGGCGCCGACGTCGTACTGGTCGCGGAACTCCTTGAAAGCGGCAGCGATGTCGCCGCGCGCCAGCGAATCGAACAGATCGATGACGCGGGTGCGGTCGGCGAGGCCCAGCATCTGCCTGACCGCATCCGCCTTCACGGTGCCTGCCGCGTGCGCGATCGCCTGGTCGAGTAGCGACAGAGAGTCGCGCACCGAGCCTTCCGCGGCGCGCGCGATGATGCCGAGCGCCTCCGGCTCGATCTCGACGTTCTCCTTCGCCGCGATATTGGCGAGGTGCTTCATCAGCACATCGGCCTCGACCCGGCGCAGGTCAAAACGCTGGCAGCGCGACAGCACGGTCACCGGAACCTTGCGGATCTCGGTGGTCGCGAACACGAACTTGGCGTGCTCCGGCGGTTCCTCAAGCGTCTTCAGGAAGGCGTTGAACGCCGCCGTCGACAGCATGTGGACTTCGTCGATGATGTAGACCTTGTAGCGGGCGCTGGCCGGCGCGTAGCGCACGCTGTCATTGATCTGGCGAACGTCGTCGACGCCGGTATGCGAGGCCGCGTCCATCTCCAGCACATCCATGTGCCGGCTTTCCATGATCGCCTGGCAATGCACGCCCAGGGTCGGCATGTGGATGGTCGGGCCCTTCACCGATCCGTCCGGCATCTCGTAGTTGAGCGCACGGGCCAGAATACGCGCAGTGGTGGTCTTGCCGACGCCGCGGACGCCGGTGAGGATCCAGGCCTGCGGAATGCGCCCAGTCTCGAACGCGTTCGAGACGGTGCGGACCACGGCCTCCTGGCCGATCAGGTCGTCGAAGCTGGAGGGCCGGTACTTGCGCGCCAGCACCCGGTAGGGCGTGCTGGCCTGGCCGGCGCTGTCGGGGTTGGGAGGGGCGCCAGCGTCGGTCATCGGTCGATCCGCAATGGAATGTCTTTCGCCCGGCTTTTGCGGAAAGGAGCGCGCTGGCGGGAAGCCCGCCGGCGCAATTCGCTCGGAAAAACAGGTAGGAGACTGACGAGCGACCCGATCCGGACCTCGTTAGGGCTGCTTCCTTCCGGACCTGACCCGGTTGGCGAGTGGCTCGTCCACCGCCAATCTCCCGGTCCCTATTTGGGGCCAAAAGGTCGGGAAAGCAAGCGGGTATCCGCGGGTCCCGCACACCTCGCTGGACGGCCCCCGCCGACCCATTTGGACGCGGAAGTCGGCTCAGTGTTGGCGATCTGGAACCTCCGTGATTCGCGCAAACCGCTTGCGATACTCGGCGGGCGTCACGCCGACGTGACGATTGAAGGCGCGGCGCAGCGTATCGGCGTCGGCAAATCCACAATGGAGCGCCACCTGCTTTGGGGCTTCATTGCCAAACTCGAGCAGCCGCCTCGCCGCATTGACGCGGGCTTCCTCGACCCAGGTCGCGGGCGTGACGCCCACCTCGGCGCGGAACAGCCTCGCAAAATGCCTCGGACTGAGCTCCATGCGCGTCGCCAAGCTTGCGACGCTGTGGTCGAGCCCGGGATTGGCGGCGACCCAGCGCTGCAGCTCCTGCAGCGCGGCGCGGCCGGCGGGAACAGCCTCGCCCTTGCGAGTGAACTGCATCTGCCCACCCGGGCGCTTGAAGAACATCACGAGCTGGCTTGCGACCTTCATGGCCGTATCGCGCCCGAGATCTTCCTCGACCAGGGCCAGCGCCAGATCGAGCCCTGCGGTCACGCCGGCGGCCGTGCGGAGCTTGCCGTCGGTAACGTAGATGGCATCCTTGTCCACGGTGACCGACGGGAATTTGCTGGCCAGCATGTCTGCGACCGCCCAATGCGTCGTGACCCGCCTGCCATCAAGGAGGCCGGCGGCGGCAAGGAAGAAGGCCCCGCTGCACACCGAGCCGAATCTGCGGGTCCGCGAAGCCCGCCGGCGCAGCCAGTCGATCACGCTCCCCTCCGCCGGGACTTCGGCCGCGTTCGGGCATCCCGCCACCAGCAAGGTGTCGATCGGCTCCTGGAAGTCGCGGTCGACGATTCGGTCGGGCATCAGCTGGACGCCTGAGGAACTGCGGATCGGCCCTGGCTCCGCGCCCGCCACGAACAAGGCATAGGCAGGATAGCCGGCCTGCACGTTCGCCTCAGCGAACACGTCGAGCGGTCCTGCGACATCGAGCAGCTGCACGCCTGGCAGCGCCACGATCACAACCGTCCTTGGTTTCGGCTTTGCGCCCATGTCCGCCTCGATCCGAATTTGTCTGTTTTTTACGTATTACGTCGATTTAAGACAACGTAGCCCGGATTTACAGTGAACGCGATCCAAAACTTCAGGAGCTGCTCATGTCAGAAATCACCGAGGCCGCCGTCATTCCCGAAAGCAAGCTGGCGCGTGCCATTACCGAATACATCCGCGATACCGAAACGGACCTGCTCTTCAACCATTCCAGCCGCGTCTATCAGTTCGGTGCGATGGCCGGCGTCCGCCGCGGACTGACCTTCGACCGCGAGCTGCTTTACGCCGGCGCCATGTTTCACGACATCGGCCTGATGCCGGGTCATGGCAGCAAGCACGAGCGCTTCGAGGTCGATGGCGCCCACGCCGCGCGCGATTTCCTGCGCAGCCACGGCATTTCGGAAGCCGACGCCTACACGGTCTGGACCGCGATCGCCCTGCACACCACGCCGGGCGTTCCCCAGCACATGCACCCCGTCGTGGCGCTGGTGACCGCAGGCGTCGAGATGGACGTGCTCGGGCTCACCTACGGCGAATATTCCGACGCGGAGCGCGAGGCGGTCGTGAAGGCGTTTCCGCGCACGCCGCACTTCAAGGAAGACATCATCCAGGCCTTCTACGACGGCATCAAGCATCGGCCTGACACGACGTTCGGCAACGTCAAGGCCGACGTGATCGCCGACAAGGAGCCGCATTTCCATCGCGGCAATTTCTGCAGCGTCATCCGCAACTCGCATTGGCACGGCTGACCGGCGTTCGCGCAAGGACAGTGCGATCTCGAAATCGACTGCTGTGGACCCATGCGAGCCTGAGATTTCGCACGCGGGCAGCAATAGCCAATGACCCCATATTCAGGAGCATCCCATGGCCGATGAGCCGAAACGTTTGACCCATGCGACGGGCGCGCCCGTCAGCGATAACCTCAACATCATGACCGCGGGCCGCCGCGGGCCCGCGCTGCTGCAAGACGTCTGGCTGATCGAGAAGCTAGCACATTTCGATCGCGAAGTGATCCCGGAGCGACGGATGCATGCCAAGGGTTCCGGCGCCTTCGGCACCTTCACCGTGACCAATGACATCACCCGATACACCAAAGCGAAGATCTTCTCGGAAGTCGGCAAGCAGACGCCGATGTTCGCACGCTTCTCGACGGTGGCCGGCGAGCGCGGCGCAGCCGACGCCGAACGCGACATCCGCGGCTTTGCGCTGAAGTTCTACACCGAGGAAGGCAATTGGGACATGGTGGGCAACAACACGCCCGTGTTCTTCTTCCGCGATCCCTTGCGCTTTCCCGACCTCAATCATGCGATCAAGCGCGATCCCCGAACCGGAATGCGCAGCGCCGACAACAATTGGGATTTCTGGACGTTGTTGCCGGAGGCTCTGCACCAGGTCACCATCGTGATGAGCGAGCGCGGCCTTCCCAGAAGCTTCAGGCACATGCATGGCTTCGGCAGCCATACCTACAGCTTCATCAATGCCGCCAATGAGCGGACCTGGGTGAAGTTTCACTTCCGGACGCAGCAGGGCATCGAAAACCTGACCGACGCCGAGGCCGAAGCCCTCATCGGCAAGGACCGCGAGACTCACCAGCGCGACCTTTTCGAGAGCATCGAACGCGGCGATTTCCCGCGCTGGACGATGTTCGTGCAGATCATGACCGACGACCAGGCCAAGGCGTTTGCCTTCAACCCGTTCGACCTGACCAAGGTCTGGCCGAAGGCGGACTTCCCACTGATCGAGGTCGGCCATTTCGAGCTGAACCGCAATCCGGAAAACGTCTTCGCCGAGGTCGAACAGGCCTCCTTCTCGCCGGCCCATGTCGTTCCGGGCATCGGCTTCTCGCCCGACAAGATGCTGCAGGCGAGGCTGTTCTCCTACGGGGACGCGGCGCGCTATCGCCTCGGCGTCAACCATCATCTGATCCCGGTCAACGCGCCGAAATGCCCGTATCACAGCTACCATCGCGATGGTGCAATGCGGACCGACGGCAATCTCGGGAGGACGCCGACCTATTTCCCGAACAGCCGCGGCGAGTGGACGGACCAGCCCGATCTCAACGAGCCGCCGCTCGAGATCGATGGTGCAGCCGCACATTGGGATCACCGCATCGACGACGATCACTATCGGCAGCCCGGCGACCTCTTTCGCAAGATGAACGCAGCCCAGCGGCAGGCCTTGTTCGACAACACGGCGCGTGCTGTCGGAGCGGCGGCCATCGCGATCCAGGAACGGCACATCGCCAATTGCACCAAGGCCGATCCCGCCTATGGCGCGGGCGTCCGCGACGCGCTGACGCGCCTCGCGACCGTTCGTGCCAAGGCTACGGAAAAGGCCGCGGAATAGGGTCGGTCGATCCGCACCGACCTCTCGCCGTCTTCGGCGAACGGCGCCGACAGGGCGCCGTTCGCATTTTTAAAGCGAACCGCCGAAGCCTCTCAATTTTCTCGCGAAAATAACTAGAACCGACGCGCTTGCCGGGCGGTGCCGTAGCGCATCGCCGCGGCATTTTTGCCGCGAGGCGCAGACGCCGCCATTCGCCTCCGAATGCGTCAAGCCGATAGGCTCCCTGCCTATCTTCGAGGCCCCGCACATCCCTGAGGCAATCGAGTCTTGACAGGGCCCGCCCGGCAGCGCCTTTCTATGAAATCCTGCCGGAACCGAAACAAAGGGTGCGCGAAAATCCGATCCAGAGCATTTTTCAGCCGGCTGACGCCGATTGATGGGCGAATTTTTTGCGCGAGCTCAACCACACACCTTCATCCAACCAGAAAAGCGATTCCTCAAAATGGTTACACGTCGTGATGTCGCATCGATTGTCGGACTTGGCGCGATGGCTGCGGCCACGCTGGCCTCACCGGCCGTGGCGCAGACCGCAGCGGATTCCAACGAATCGACCTTTGCCCGCATTCGCCGCACCAAGAAGATGCGGATCGGCGCGGTCGGCGGTGGCGCGCCCTATTACATGAAGGACCTCGCCAGCGGCCAGTGGAAGGGCTTCTACATCGACATCGCCAAGGGGCTGGCCGACGACATGGAGGCCGAGCTCGAGATCACCGAGACCACCTGGGGCAATTCGGTGCTCGATCTGCAGTCCAACAAGATCGACATCTTCTTCGGCCTCAACCCGACCCCGAAGCGCGCGCTGGTGGTCGACTTCTCGGTGCCGGTCTTCAACAACGCCTTCGGCATCCTCTGCAAGAAGGACTTCAAGCCGAAGAGCTGGGCCGAGCTGAACTCGCCCGACGTCAAGATCGCCGTCGACCAGGGCTCGTCCCACGACCAGGTCGTCAGCCGCCTGACGCCGAAGGCGCAGATCTCACGACTGAAGACCGCCGACGATGCCACCGCCGCGCTGCAAACCGGCCGCGTGGACGCGCAGTGCCTGATCACCATGCTGTCGCTGACCGTGCTGAAGAAGAATCCCTCGCTCGGCCAGTTCGTGCTGCCGACGCCGATCTTCGCCACAACGTCGAATGCCGGCTTCCGCCGCGAGAACGACAAGACCTTCCGCGACTACGTCAACACCTGGATCGACTTCAACAAGGGCCTCGGCTTCATCCGCAACGCGATCATCACCAACATGGAGCTGGTGGGCGTGACCGAAGCGGACATTCCGCCGGGCGTTTCGCTGTAGGTGATGAGCGCCTGAAGTATCCACACCGTCATGGCCGGGCTGGTCCCGGCCATCCACGCCTTACACCCGGCACCGAGAACGTGGATGCCCGGGACATAGGCGAGCGGAAGCGACGCCGTCCTTCGGACGGCTAAGCCCGGGCATGACGACGAATTTCTGGGCGACATCGGGTACGAGTAAGAACACGCATGTATCAGTGGGACTTCGGCATCCTCTGGAGCTATCGCTGGCTCTTTCTCAACGGGCTTGGCGTCACCGTCGGCTTCACCGTGGTCATCGTCGTGCTCGGTCTCGTCTTCGGCCTGTTCGGCGCGTTCGGCAGCCTGTCGCGCTTCAAGGCGGTGCGTCTGGTCGCCCTTACCTTCATCGAGGCGTTCCGCTGCACGCCGATCCTGGTGCAGCTGATCTGGTTCTATTACGCGCTGCCGATCCTGGCCGGCGTCGAGATGACGCCGATCACGGCCTCGGCGCTCGCGCTCTCGCTCTATGGCGGCTCGTTCTATTCTGAAATCATCCGCGGCGGCATCATCTCGATCGACAAGGGCCAGTCCGAAGCCGGCGCCGCGCTCGGCATGACGCCGGGACAGAGCATGCGGCGCATCGTGCTTCCGCAGGCGATCAAGCGCATGATCCCGGCGCTGATGAACCAGTCGATCATCCAGTTCAAGAACACCTCGCTGGTTTCGGTGCTCGCCGTGCCCGACCTCGTCTACCAGAGCCAGGTCGCCGCCCATGACAGCTACCGGCCGCTGGAGACCTACACGGCGGTCGCGGTCGCCTATGCGGCGATCCTGATTCCCCTGACCATCATCGTCCGCCGCGGCGAGAAGCGACTGGCGGTCAGCGAATGAGCGAGCCCTCCAAGAACACTTCGAAAATCGAGATCCGGGCTCTGCGCAAGAGCTTTGGCAGCAACGAGGTTTTGAAGAACATCAGCCTCGACGTCGCCAAGGGGGGCGTGGTGGCGCTGATCGGCCCATCCGGCTCCGGCAAGTCGACACTGCTCCGCTGCATCAATCTGCTGGTCGTCCCCGACGGCGGCAGCGTCCGCGTCGGCGACACAAGCTTCCAATTCGGCGAAGGCGCGAAGCTTCCGGACGTGAAGACACTCGCAAAATTCCGCACCACCACCGGCATGGTGTTCCAGCATTTTAATCTGTTCCCGCACATGACGACGCTTCAGAACGTCATGGAGGGGCCCGTCACAGTGCGGCGCATGGCCAAGGCGGACGCCGAGAAGCTCGCGCGTGCGCAGCTTGCCAAAGTGGGCCTTGTGGAAAAGGCCGACCAATATCCGGCGACGCTGTCCGGCGGGCAGAAGCAGCGCGTCGCGATCGCGCGTGCGCTCGCGATGGAGCCTGATGTGATGCTGTTCGACGAGGCCACCTCGGCGCTCGATCCCGAGCTCGTCGGCGAAGTGCTCGCCGTCATGCAGCGGCTGGCCTCGGAAGGCATGACCATGGTGATCGTGACCCATGAGATCGCCTTCGCCCGCGAGGTCGCCGACCGCCTCATCTTCATGCGCGACGGCGTCGTGGTCGAGGAAGGTCCGGCGCGGCAGGTGATCGACAACCCGCAGGAAGCCGCGACGCGCGCCTTCCTCAGCCATTTCCACCGCACCGGCGCGTTGCCGCCGGCCAACGTAGCACCGTGATGCCTGACATCGATCGCGCCTATCTCGTCACCGGTGCCGCCAGCGGCATCGGCCGCGCCACCGCAAAGCTGCTCGCCGCGCCCGGCACCGCGCTTCTGCTCCACACCCGCTCGAACGCGGAAGGTCTCGATGCCACCGCGGCCGAAGCCAAAGCGAAAGGCGCCGCCGTCGCAAAATGCCTATGCGATCTCGCCGAGGAAGCAGCCGTCACCGACGCCGTCGCCGCCGCGCAACGCGCTTTCGGACGGCTCGACGGATTGATCCTGGTCGGCGGTCATGCCCGCCGCGGCAGCGCGATCGGCACGCCGGCGGATCAGTTCCGGCAGGCGATGGACGAATCGGCACTGGCGTTCACGCGGCTGGTCGACGCCGCGCTGCCGCTCCTGCGTGCCGGCCGCGATGCGCGGATCGTGGCGGTCTCTTCTTTCGTCGCGCATGCGATACGGCCCGAATTCGCACCCTTTGCCGCGACGGCGGCAAGCCGCTCCGCGCTCGAAGCGCTGGTGCGTCTCACCGCGATCGAGCTCGCAAAAGACGGCATCACCGTCAATGCGGTGTCACCCGGCCTCATCGTCAAGGACAAGCCAAGCGAGAGCCGGCTCTCGCCCGAGCAGATCGCGACCACCGAGGCACTGATCCCGATGCGCCGCCGCGGGCGGCCGGAGGAAGTGGCCGAGATCATCGCCTTCCTGGCATCACCGAGAGCGTCTTACGTCACCGGCCAGGTCTGGCACGTCAATGGAGGCCTGACATGACCGAAGCAACCATCGAACGCATCAGGCTGTTCCTGATCGAGAGCCCGATCAAGATGGCGCGCCTCCAGGGCGTCGGCAACGTCAAGGGCACGGTGAAGCGCGTGCTGATCGAGCTCACCGCGAGCGACGGCGTGATCGGCTGGGGCGAGGCGGCACCGTGGGAAGTGTTCACGGGGACGCCGGAATCGGCCTTCTCCGCGCTCGACATCTATCTGCGGCCGATCGTGCTCGGCAAACCCGTGCGCCGCATTCGCGCGCTGATGGCCGAGCTCGACCGTACGCTGGTCGGTCATGCCGAGGCCAAGGTCGGAATCGAGATGGCGCTGCTCGACATCGTCGGCAAGTCGTCAGGATTGTCGGTCGCCGACCTGCTCGGCGGCCGCGTGCGCGACACGATTCCCCTCTCCTTCTCCATCGCCGATCCCGATTTCGCCGCCGATCTCGAGCGCATGCGAAAGATGGTTCCGGACGGCAACGTCATCTACAAGGTCAAGACCGGCGTGAAGCCGCATCGCGAGGACCTCGATCATCTCGAAGCGATCCGTAAGGAATTCGGCGACAAGGTCGACCTGCGCGTCGATTACAACCAGGCGCTGGCGCCGTTCGGCGCGATCAAGATTTTGCGCGATGTCGAGGAATTCGCGCCGACCTTCATCGAGCAGCCGGTGCCGCGAAAATATCTCGACGTGATGGCGCAGCTCACCGCGGCGCTGGAAACACCCGTTCTCGCCGACGAAAGCTGTTTCGACCGCCGCGACATGATGGAGGTGGTGCGCCGCGAGGCGGCCGATGCCGTCTCGATCAAGCTGATGAAGGCCGGCGGCCTGTTCGAGGCGCAGGCGATCATGGCGATCGCCGACACCGCCGGCCTGCCCGGCTATGGCGGCACGCTGTGGGAGGGCGGCATCGGGCTTGCCGCCGGGACGCAGCTGATCGCGGCAACGCCGGGCATCTCGCTCGGCTGCGAATTCTACATGCCGCATCACGTGCTGACCGAGGACGTGCTGGAAGAGCGCGTTGCCAACCGCGCCGGCCATGTCGTAGTGCCCGACGGCCCGGGCCTCGGCATCCGCGTCAGCGAGGCCTCCGTCCGCGCCAATGCGCGGGTGCTTGCGGAGGCGTAAAACAGCCGCCGGCACTGCCACAAACTCGACCGTCGTCCCGGGGCGCGCAAAGCGCGAACCCGGGACCCATAACCACAGGATCGGGTTTGGCGAAGATACGGAGTTACCAGCTCGCGCAATAACCACTTCCTGTGGTTATGGATCCCGGATCGGCGCTCCGCTTCGCTGCGCTTGTCCGGGACGACGATCGCGTATGCAGTGACCGCGGAGCCCCGATCCTTCCCCTGGCTGACCCCGTATCGTATGGTCCGGCCAAACACGCCCGGCCCCATCGGGCCATCCGGAAACGCATATGTCTGATCCCGCCTGGTCGCTGCACTCCCGCCTGAAAGAGGACACCATCGACATCGGCGACCTGCCGCTGTCGAAGGTGCTGGTCATCAAGGACGCGCATTATCCCTGGCTGCTGCTGGTGCCGCGGCGACCCGATGCGGTCGAGATCATCGATCTCGACGAGGTGGAGCAGGCGCAACTCATGACGGAGATCTCCCGCGTCTCGCGCGCGCTGAAAGAGATCACCAAATGCGACAAGCTCAATGTCGCCGCGCTCGGCAACCTCGTGCCGCAGCTTCACGTCCATATCATCGCACGCCGGACCAGCGACGCCGCATGGCCGCGGCCGGTCTGGGGCGTGATGAAGCCCTTGGCGCATGATGCTACCGAGGTGCAGACTTTCATCAGCGCGCTTCGCCGCAAGATCTGGTTGGGTTGAGAACAAGAAATGTCAGCATTCGACTCGTTTCCGCTGGGACAGCCGGCCTTCGTCACTCACGTCCTCGATCGCGCCGCGCATCTGCGCCGCGACGACGAAAAACTGTTCGCGATGGAGCAGAAGCCATCGTCGCGCGCCTACGTCGTCTACCGCGACTCGCTGCTGGTGAAGCGCGAGGGCGACAAGGCGCGCGCGCTGCTGGGAGTAGACGAGGCGCTGAAATGCGGCGCCAACCCCGGCACGATCTTCTTAGGGTTGCGCGACGGCGCCGCGGTGTTCGGCATGGGGATGTCGCAGGCGGCGGCCGAGAAGCTGATCGGCCGCGAGGACTACACCGTCACCGAGCTGCGCGGCATGGCGATGCAGGGCGTGATTCCGCCCGACGAGCTCTCGGCGATCGCGATGGCGAAGTCGATGGTGAGCTGGCATCAGCGCCACGGCTATTGCGCCAATTGCGGCACACGGAGCGCGATGAAGGAAGGCGGCTGGAAGCGCGAGTGCCCTGCTTGCAAGGCCGAGCATTTTCCGCGCACCGATCCCGTCGTGATCATGCTGGTCGCCTCGGGCGAGAAGTGCCTGCTGGGCCGCCAGAAGCAGTTTCCGCCGGGAATGTATTCCTGCCTCGCCGGCTTCGTCGAGGTCGCCGAGACCATCGAGGACGCGGTACGCCGGGAAATCCTCGAAGAATCCGGAATCCGCTGCACCGACGTGCAGTATTACATGACGCAGCCCTGGCCCTATCCATCGTCGCTGATGATCGGCTGCAGCGCGCGGGCGCTGAACGAGGACGTCGTCGTCGATCATTCCGAGCTGGAGGACGCGCGCTGGTTCACTCGCGAGGAGGCCGCGCTGATGCTGACGCGGACGCATCCGGACGGGCTCGCCGGCCCGCATCCGTTCGCGATCGCCCACCATTTGCTCGGCCGCTGGGTGCACGACAAGACCGGCGCGTAAGCTGGGGCCGCCGGTGGCCACATCAGGGACTGCGCCGCGCATCCTCTGCATCGGCATTCCCGTGCGCGACCTCACCTTTCGCGTCGAGGCCGTGCCCGCGCGTGGCAGCAAGGCCAACGCCACGCATCTCGCCGAGATCTGCGGCGGCAACGCGCTCAATGCTGCGATCGCCATTGCGCGGCTCGGTGGCCGCGTCTCCTTCGCAGGCCCAATGGGCGATGCACAGGAAGCGTCGAGCGGCTTCATTCTCGAACAGATGGCCACTGAAGGCATCGACACGACGCACGTGGTGCGCATGCCCGGCCTGACCACGCCGGTCTCGGCGATCCTGATCGAGCCCTCGGGCGAACGGACGCTGACGATCTATCGCGATCCCGCTCTGTGGAGCGTGAAGCTGCCGGACGGTGACGAGTTGCTCGCCGATTGCCGGGCAGTCCTCGTCGAGAGCCGCTGCGGCGCCCTTTGTATCGATCTCTGCGCCGAGGCGCGACGGCGCGGCATTCCCGTCATCGTCGGCGTCGATCGCGCGATGTCGTTGCAGGACGGCCTGCTCACGGCCGCCTCGCACCTGCTGTTCGCCAGCGACCAGGTGCAGGAGACGGCCGGCGTCACCGACGACGGCGGCGCGTTGAAGCAACTGGCCAAGCTGACGCCGGCCTTTCTCGCCGCCACGCGCGGCCCGCGTGGCACGATCTGGCTGAACGAGGCGGGCGAACTGGAGGAGACCCCGGCCTTCCCGGTTCAGGCGGTCGACACGCTCGGGGCCGGCGACGTCTTCCATGGCGCCTTCGCGCTTGGCCTCGCCGAGGGCGAGGAGGTGCCGGAGGCGCTGCGATTCGCCGCGGCCGCCGCAGCGCTGAAATGCACCCGCCATGGTGGCGGCATGGCCGCCCCACAACGCGTTGAAGTTGAAGAGCTTTTACGAGGCAGGCTCTAGAGAAGTTCCACTGTTACGCCGAGATTATGGGCTTGCCGTGGAAAGATTTTCTCTATATCAGGGAAATAAGCCCCATAAATGGAACAAAGTTCTTCAAATGACTGACCTCGCTGTCCAACTCCCCGAGACCAGCCGCCGCCTCGACGCCATCGACCGCAAGATCCTGATGGTGCTCCAGGAGGATGCCTCCCTCTCCGTCGCCGAGATCGGCGACCGCGTCGGGCTGTCCTCGACCCCCTGCTGGAAGCGCATCCAGCGCCTCGAGGCCGACGGCGTGATCCTGAAGCGGGTCGCCCTGGTGGACCAGAACAAGATCGGGCTCGGCATCTCCGTGTTCGTGTCAGTCGAGAGCGCCGACCATTCGGACGCCTGGCTGAAGAAGTTCGCCGAGGCCGTGAGCGCCATGCCCGAGGTGATGGAGTTTTACCGCATGGCCGGCGACGTCGACTACATGCTGCGCGTCGTGGTCGCCGACATGCAGGCCTATGACGTGTTCTACAAGAAGCTGATCAGCGCCGTGCCGCTGAAGAACGTCACCTCGCGCTTTGCGATGGAGAAGATCAAGTCGGTCACCGCGCTGCCGATCCCGGCGGTGGTGGCGGCTTAAGTCTCACTACAAAGAAGCTGTCATCGCCCGGCTTGACCGGGCGATCCAGTACTCCGAGACGCCTGCGATTGAACCGAGAGGCCGCGGCGTACTGGATGCCCCGCCTGCGCGGGGCATGACACGGTATGTGTGACGGCGCTCGCCTCGCCGCATCAAATCGTCTGATTGTACGCGCCGACTTCGGGATGCGTGCGGAGCACGCTGTTCACCATCTCGAACATGTCGTGCATGCGCTGCTCGGAGACCGGGCTCTCGACCACGACGACGAGCTCGGGCTTGTTGGAGGACGCGCGCACCAGGCCCCAGCTGCCGTCCTCGACCGTGACGCGTACGCCGTTGACGGTGACGAGATCGCGGATCGCCTGGCCGCCGATCTTGGCGCCCTTGGCCTGCAGGCCTTCAAAATGCTTCACCACCTGGTCGATGACGCCGTACTTGGTCTCGTCGGCGCAATGCGGCGACATGGTCGGCGACGACCAGGTTTTCGGCAGCGCGTTCTTCAGATCGGCCATCGACTTGCCCGGCGCGCGGTCGAGCATGTCGCAGATCGCGAGCGCCGACACCAGGCCGTCGTCATAGCCGCGTCCATACGGCTTGTTGAAGAAGAAGTGGCCGGACTTCTCGAAACCCGCGAGCGCACCCGTCTCGTGAGTGCGGCGCTTCATGTAGGAATGGCCGGTCTTCCAATAGGCAACCTTGGCGCCCTGCTTCTGCAGCACGGGATCGGTGACGAACAGGCCGGTCGACTTCACGTCGACGATGAAATGCGCGTCCTTGTGGATCGCCGACATGTCGCGGGCGAGCATCACGCCGACCTTGTCGGCGAAGATTTCCTCGCCGGTGTTGTCGACGACGCCGCAGCGATCGCCGTCACCGTCGAAGCCGAGGCCGACATCGGCCTTGTGATGCAGCACCGCGTCGCGGATCGCGTGCAGCATTTCCATGTCTTCCGGGTTCGGATTGTATTTCGGGAAGGTGTGGTCGAGCTCGGTGTCGAGCGGGATCACCTCGCAGCCGATCGCCTCCAGCACCTGCGGCGCGAACGCGCCAGCCGTGCCGTTGCCGCAGGCGGCGACGACCTTGAGCTTGCGGGTCAGCTTCGGACGGCCGGTGAGATCGGCGATGTAGCGCGCCGGATAATTCTCGTGGAACTGGTAGGAGCCGCCGGCCTTGTTCTTGAATTCGGCGTTGAGCACGATCTCCTTCAGCCGCGTCATCTCGTCGGGGCCGAAGGTCAGCGGGCGGTTGGCGCCCATCTTCACGCCGGTCCAGCCATTGTCGTTGTGCGAGGCCGTGACCATGGCGCAGCAGGGCACGTCGAGGTCGAACTGCGCGAAATAGGCCATCGGCGTCACCGCGAGCCCGATGTCGTGCACCTTGCAGCCCGCAGCCATCAGGCCGGAAATCAGCGCATATTTGATCGAGGCCGAATAGCCGCGGAAATCATGGCCGGTGACGATCTCCTGCTTGACGCCGAGCTCCGCAATCAGCGCGCCCAGCCCCATGCCGAGCGCCTGGATCCCCATCAGGTTGATTTCCTTCTGGAACAACCAGCGCGCGTCGTATTCGCGAAAACCCGTGGCCTTCACCATCGGCTCGGATTCGAAGGCATAGGTGTTGGGCAACAAGACGGATTTCGGCTTGGGGAACATTGAGACGGTCTCGTGAAAATGGCGGGAATTGATGCAGCCTTAGCGAATGCCGGGCCGCAGCGGAAGGCGGGAATGGCAGCTTATGGCTTATAATTGCGGCAGTTTGGTAACGGGAAAACGCGGCCCGGCGCGAGACTTCCGCCAATGCCGTCCTGAAAAAAATCCGTGCGAACGACCGTTCGTCGGCGCGGCGAGAGCCTTTTGAGGCGGCTTACTGCTCCAGCACCATCTGGCCGTTGGCGTATTCGAAGCGCTTGAGGCGGGACAGGAAGGAGAGGCCGAGCAGGTTCTCCGACAGAGCCTCGTCCGGCAGCACCATGGCGTCAACGTCGCGCACGACGAGGCCGCCGACCTCGAGCATGGCGATGCGCGTGCGCGCCGCCTTGATGGTGCCGTTGGCGGTCGAGACGGTGGCGTTGTACTCGCCGCGCGAAGGACGCAGGCCAAAGCGGGCGGCCGAGCTCTCGTTCAGCGCGACCACGGAGGCGCCGGTGTCGATCATGAAGCCGATCCGCTGGCCGTCGATGCGGCCTTCGGCCTGAAAATGGCCACGGCCATCGCGGGAGATGGCGAGGCTGCGCCCACCGGCCGGCGCCGTCGCAGCAACCGCAATCGTCGTGCGCGGCGCTGACGTCGCGGAGGCGGAACTCATCCTGTCCGCCATCTGCGCCATGAACGTGCCGAGGCCGATCATGATGGCCGCGAGGATCATTATGTTACGCATCACACCACTTCCGAGCCGGAAAGCTCGATTTCACCACGCGACACGTCTGGCCGCGAGCGACGCTGCGGTCAGAGCGCCGCTATTTTGACGAGAAGGATGAGCGGAGGGTTAATACGCCTTCGTGGCTTCTCAGGTCCCGCGCGGCTTGACCCGCCGGGTCGGCAGCGCACTCGCCGGATCCTCCGGCCAGGGATGGCGCGGGTAGCGGCCGCGCAGGTCGGAGCGTACCGCGGCGTAGCTGCCGCGCCAGAAACCGGGGAGGTCGCGCGTCACCTGCACCGGGCGCTGCGCCGGCGACAGCAATTCCAGCACCAGCGGTACCTTGCCGGCCGCGATCGACGGATGGGTGTTGAGCCCGAACAACTCCTGGAGCCGCACCGCGATGGTCGGCCCCTGCTCG
Organism: Bradyrhizobium sp. P3_C3; assembly: GCF_056402655.1. Taxonomy (NCBI): domain Bacteria; kingdom Pseudomonadati; phylum Pseudomonadota; class Alphaproteobacteria; order Hyphomicrobiales; family Nitrobacteraceae; genus Bradyrhizobium; species Bradyrhizobium sp. P3_C3. Next base: position 15,757 of record NZ_JBFUGY010000062.1, read on the forward strand.
GCCTCGTAGTCGATCGCGAGCACGCTGCCGGTCGGCGCCTCGAAATGCGTCGGTGCCTCGCGATCGAGCCTTGCGCGCATCTCCCAGGGCAACAGCCCCATCAGCGCGTCGGAGAGATCGCCGGCCGAGATGTCTTTCAGCGCGATCTTGTCGTAGAGCGCCGGCACCAGCCAGTCGTCGCGCCGCGCGATCAGTCCGTCGTCGGACAAATCGGGCCAGCTGTCGCCCTCGGCCTTGCGCAGAAACATCACGCGGTCGCGCCACTGCTTTGCGGCCTTCGACCAGGGCAACCGGTCGAGACCTGCGGCAATCAGCCCATCGGCGAAGATCCGCGCGGTCTCCTCCGAAGGCGACACCGCGAGTGTTGCCTCAGACAGCGTGATCGCATGCAGCGCGCGCTTGCGCCGCGCGCGCAGCGCCATCGCGCCACGGTCGAAGGAGATCTCGTCGACGGTCTCGATATGCTCGGCGAAATGCCGCTCGATGTCGTCCTCGCTGATCGGCGCTGCCAGCAGAATGCGGCCGCTCGCCGCCGTGCCCGTCATCTCGCCGATCGCGATGTAGGGCGCGCGGGCGAGCGACGAGGTCTGCTCCACCGCGGCGCCGCGACCATTGGCGAGCACGAAGGTGCCATTGCCGCGATTGCGCGCGACGCGGTCCGGGAAGGCGTAGGCGAGCATCAGGCCGGTCGAGAGATCATCCTGTCCGGCTGTGGCCTTCTCCGACGCCGCCACCTGCGAAGCCCAGCGACGTGCGAGATCGCGCGCGCTCGCGGCGCGCGGCGAGCGATCGCGGCGGAACTGATCGCGCCGGTACTCGAGATCGACGCTGTCGCCGCCGAGCCCGCGCTCGGTGATGATGGCCGCGATCTCGGCGGCGGCTTCGCCGCTGCCTACGCGATGCGAATCCACGATCATGCGCGCCAGCCGCGGCGGCAGCGCCAGCGCGCGCAGGCTTTTGCCTTCGGCGGTGATGCGGCCGTCGCCATCGAGCGCGTTGAGCTCGGAGAGAAGGCTTTTCGCCTCTTTCCAGGCGGGCAGCGGCGGCGGATCGAGGAATGACAGCGCCGAAGGATCGGCGACGCCCCATTGCGCGAGGTCGAGCACCAGCGAGGAGAGGTCGGCACTGAGGATTTCCGGCTGGGTGTAGGGCGCGAGCGAGGCCGTCTGCGGCTCGTCCCAGAGCCGGTAGCAGACGCCGGGTTCGGTGCGGCCGGCGCGGCCGCGGCGCTGGTCCACCGCCGCGCGCGCGGCGCGCACGGTCTCGAGCCGCGTCAGGCCGATGTCGGGCTCGTAGCGCGGCACGCGGGCGAGGCCGGAATCGACCACGATGCGCACGCCCTCGATGGTGAGCGAGGTCTCCGCGATCGAGGTCGCCAGCACCACCTTGCGCGTGCCCTTTGGCGCGGGCGCGATCGCGCGGTCCTGCACGGCAGCGTCGAGCGCGCCGAACAACGGCACGATCTCGATGCTGGCATCCTGGACGCGCTCGCTGAGGAAATTCTGGGTGCGGCGGATTTCAGCGGCGCCCGGCAGGAACGCCAGCACCGAGCCACTGTCGGCACGCAGCGCGGACGCAATCGCATCCGCCATTTGCCGCTCGACCGGCGCATCCGCCTTGCGGCCGAGATAGCGCGTCTCGACCGGAAAGGCGCGGCCCTCGCTCTCGACAACGGGCGCCTCCCCGAGCAGCTTTGCCACGCGCGCGCCGTCGAGCGTTGCTGACATCACGAGGATGCGCAGATCCTCGCGCAGGCCGGTTTGCGCGTCGCGCGCCAGCGCGAGGCCCATGTCGGCATCGAGCGAGCGCTCGTGGAATTCGTCGAACAGGACGGCCGCGATGCCGGAGAGCTCGGGATCGTCGAGGATCTGGCGGGTGAAGATCCCCTCGGTCACTACCTCGATGCGCGTCGCGCGCGAGATCTTCGAGCCGAAGCGGACGCGGTAGCCGACGGTTTCGCCGGCCCGCTCTCGAAGCGACTTGGCCATGCGCTCGGCACTCGCCCGCGCAGCGATACGCCGCGGCTCCAGCACGATGATCTTCTTGCCCGCGGCCCAAGGGGCATCCAGCAGCGCCAGCGGTACGCGCGTGGTCTTGCCGGCGCCGGGCGGCGCCACCAGCACAGCCGAATTATGCGCCTCCAGCGTGCGCGAGAGGTCGTCGAGCACGGCATCGATCGGGAGGGGCGTGTCGAAGCTGCGGGGCAAGGCCTATCCATTCGTCATGCCCGGCCTTGTGCCGGGCATCCACGTCTTCGACTAGAAACAGACGTGGATGGCCGGGACAAGCCCGGCCATGACGAAATCGTTGCGGCAGTGGACCGTCAGCCCTGCACCGGCGGTCGGCCGATGCTCTCGTAGGTGAAGCCAGCGGCTTCCATGTCTTCGGGACGGTAGACGTTGCGGAGATCGACCACGACGGGCTGGGTCATGACCGCCTTCAGCCGGTGGAGATCGAGCGCGCGGAACTGCACCCACTCGGTGACGATAACGAGCGCATCGGCGCCTTGCGCGCACGAATAGGCGTCCTCGCAATAGGTGATGTTCGGCAACTCACCCTTGGCCTGTTCCATGCCGACGGGATCGAAAGCCTTGACCGTCGCACCCATGTCGATCAGGCCGGTGACGAGCGGGATCGACGGCGCATCGCGCATGTCGTCGGTGTCGGGCTTGAAGGTGAGGCCGAGCACGGCGATGGTCTTGCCGCGCAAGCTACCGCCGAGCGCCTGGCTGACCTTGCGCGCCATCGCGCGCTTGCGGTTCTCATTGACCGCCAGCACGGCTTCGACGATGCGCAGGTTCACGTCATAGTCCTGTGCGATCTTGATCAGCGCCTTGGTGTCCTTCGGGAAGCAGGAGCCGCCGAAGCCCGGACCCGCATGCAGGAACTTGGTGCCGATGCGGTTGTCGAGGCCGATGCCGCGCGCGACCTCCTGCACGTCGGCGCCGACCTTTTCCGAGAGATCGGCGATCTCGTTGATGAAGGTGATCTTGGTCGCGAGGAACGCGTTCGCGGCGTATTTGATCATCTCGGCGGTGCGGCGCGCCGTGAACATCAGCGGGGCCTGGTTCAGCGACAGCGGGCGATAGACGTCGCCCATCACCTTGCGGCCGCGCTCGTCGGAGGTGCCGACGACGACGCGGTCGGGATACTTGAAGTCGCGGATCGCCGCGCCCTCACGCAGGAATTCGGGGTTGGAGGCGACGACGACGTCGGCCGAAGGGTTGGTCTCGCGGATGATACGCTCGACCTCGTCGCCGGTGCCGACCGGGACGGTCGACTTGGTCACGACGACGGTGAAGCCCGACAGCGACTGCGCGATCTCGCGCGCRGCGGCRTAGACATAGGASAGATCGGCGTGACCGTCGCCGCGGCGCGASGGCGTGCCGACCGCGATGAAGACGGCATCGGCGTCCGCGACCGGCTTCGACAAATCGGTGGTGAAGTCGAGCCGCTTGGCCTTSACATTGGTCGCGACCAGCTCGTCGAGGCCGGGCTCGTAGATSGGAATCTCGCCGCGATGAAGCGCCGCGATCTTCTTCTCGTCCTTGTCGACGCAGGTGACGTCGTGACCGAAATCCGCAAAGCAGGCTCCGGACACCAGTCCCACATAGCCCGTTCCGATCATCGCGATGCGCATGAAAAACCCTGTTCCAGCTTGGTTAACGAAACCCCAACTCGAGCGGTTTAGCATTTTCCTGAGGGGAGAGAACAGCCCGGATGCGAAAACCGGCACGCGAATTGTACCGGTAAAGAAACCTTAAACCGCAAGGCTTCACACTGCGCCACGTCCGCACAGAGCCGGGCGGACCGCGCCTCGAAACGGGACACCATGGCACTATCAGGCACAATCGCCGCGAGCGGGCTTTCCAAGGCCCCCTCGCCCGCACGTGTCGACTGGGTCGACTATGCCAAGGGCATCTGCATCGTCATGGTCGTGATGATGCACTCGGTGCTGGGGGTGGAGATCGCGGCCGGCCAGACCGGTTTCATGCATGTCGCCGTGGCCTTCGCAAAGCCGTTCCGGATGCCGGACTTCTTCCTGATTTCGGGCCTGTTCCTGCCCTTGGTGATCGATCGGGACTGGCGAACCTATCTCGACCGCAAGGTGGTGCATTTCGCCTATTTCTATGTCGTCTGGGTGACAATCCAGTTCGGCTTCAAGGCACCGGCATTCGCGGCGGAGACGAGCTGGCGCGAGGCCGGCCTGCTGTATCTGGAATCCTTCGTCGAACCGTTCGGCACGCTCTGGTTCATCTACCTGCTGCCGATCTTCTTCGTCGTCACAAAACTGACACGGCGAGTCCCGCCGCTGGCGATCTGGCTCATCGCTGCCGCGCTGGAGACGGCGCGCATCTCGACCGGCTGGACCGCGATCGACGAATTCTGCGCGCGCTTCGTCTATTTCTATTCGGGATATCTGTTCGCGCCTTACGTGTTCGCGCTGTCCGATCGCGCGCGCAACCATCCCGCACTTGCGCTGGCGGCGCTTGCGAGCTGGGCGCTGGTCAATGCGGGCCTCGTCGCGCTCGGCGCCAGCGAATGGAAGATCGTCTCGCTCGTGCTCGGCTTCGCCGGCGCCTGCGCCATCATCACGATGGGCACGCTGCTCGCCCGCGCACAATGGTTGAACTTCTTCCGCTTCTGCGGCGAGCATTCCATCGTGATCTACCTCGCCTTCTTCCTCCCGATGGCGGCGACACGAACGCTACTGCTGCGCACCGGCGTCATTCCCGACATCGGCACGGTATCGCTGATCGTCACCATCGTTGGCGTGCTCGGGTCGCTCGCGATCTGGTACGTCGCATTGCGGCTCAATGCCCGCTTCCTGTTCGAACGGCCGCAGACGTTCTGGATCGCGCCGAAGAAGGCCGGGCCAGTGTTGCAGGCGGCGGAGTAGCCGCCCTCTCGGTGTCGTCGCCGGCTCGACCGGGCGACCCAGTACGCCGAGACGCCAGTGATTGAGCCGAGAAGCCGCAGCGTACTGGATTCCCCGCTTTCGCGGGGAATGACAGCGGGGATGTGGGGAACGACAGTGGGGATAGCGGCACCAGCGGCCCAAAAATCCCCCGCTCAAGGCTGTCAAAGCCCGCAAAAATTCATACATTGCGGCCATGCCCAAACGCTCCCCAACGACATCCCCGAAGACCGCTGCCAAAGCCGAAACCAAGCCCGCTGCTGACAAGCCTGCTGCCAAACCGGTCGCGGCGAAGGTGGCCGGCAAGGGCGACCACATCTTCCTGGTCGACGGTTCCGGCTACATCTTCCGCGCCTATCACGCGCTGCCGCCACTGAACCGCAAGTCCGATGGCTTGCAGGTCAACGCCGTGCTCGGTTTCTGCAACATGCTGTGGAAGCTGTTGCGCGACATGCCCGCGGACAACCGCCCGACGCATCTGGCGATCGTGTTCGACAAGTCGGAAGTCACCTTCCGCAACAAGATCTATCCCGAGTACAAGGCCCACCGGCCGCCCGCGCCCGATGATCTGATCCCGCAATTCGCGCTGATCCGCGAAGCCGTGCGCGCCTTCGATTTGCCCTGCCTGGAACAGGGCGGCTTCGAGGCCGACGATTTGATCGCGACCTATGCGCGGCAGGCCAGCGATCGCGGCGCCCACACGACCATCGTGTCCTCCGACAAGGATCTGATGCAGCTCGTGAACGACAAGATCATGATGTACGACACCATGAAGGACCGTCGTATCGGAATCCCCGAGGTGATCGAGAAGTTCGGCGTGCCGCCGGAGAAAGTCGTCGAAGTGCAGGCGCTGGCCGGCGATTCCACCGACAACGTTCCTGGTGTCCCCGGCATCGGCATCAAGACCGCCGCGCAGCTGATCGTCGAATATGGCGACCTCGAACAGCTTCTGTTCCGCGCTACCGAGATCAAGCAGCCGAAGCGCCGCGAGGCGCTGATCGAGAATGCCGAGAAGGCGCGGATTTCGCGCCAGCTAGTGCTGCTGGACGACAAGGTCGAACTCGAGGTGCCGCTGGACGACCTCGCGGTGCACGAGCCCGACGCGCGCAAGCTGATTGCCTTCCTGAAGGCGATGGAATTCACCACGCTGACGCGCCGCGTCGCTGACTATTCGCAGATCGATCCCGCCAATGTCGATGCCGATGCGTCGAACAGCAGCGGCGCCAGGGCCGGCGGCGACGCAGCCAAGGCAAGAACGTCAGAGACCTCCGGCGATCTTTTCGCCGCTCCAGCCGCGACCGCAACGGGCGGCGACAAGGGCGATAAGTCGGCCGGTCTCAAGGGCTCGCCGATTTCACTGGCCGCCGCGCGCGAAGAGGCGCTGCGCAAGCTGCCGGTCGACCGCGGCAAATACCAGGCGATCAAGACGCTCATGGAGCTCGACGCCTTCGTCGCGCGCATCCATGACGCCGGCTATGTCGCGATCGAGACGAGAGCCAACTCCATCGATCCGATGCAGGCCGATCTGTGCGGCATCGCGCTGGCGCTGGCGCCGAACGAGGCCTGCTACGTGCCGCTCGCGCACAAGCAGTCCGGTGGCGGCGCCGGTCTGTTCGACGCGGGCCTCGCGCCGGACCAAGTCAAGCATGCCGACGCGATCGAAGCACTGCGGCCGGTGCTGGAATCGGCGGGCATTCTCAAGATCGGCTTCGACGTCAAGTTCACCGCCGTGATGCTGGCGCAGCACGGCATCACGCTGCGCAACGCCGACGATGCGCAGCTGATCTCCTATGTGCTCGATGCCGGCCGCGGCTCGCACGCGATCGAAGCGCTCGCGGAGCGCTGGTTCGGCCACGCCATGCTGAAGGAGAGCGAGTTGCTCGGCAGCGGCAAGGGCAAGATCACCTTCGACCAGGTGCCGATCGACAAGGCCGCACCGCTGTCGGCGGAAGGCGCCGACATGGCCTTGCGCGTGTGGCGCGTGCTGAAGCCGCGCCTCGTCGCCGAGCACATGACCGCCGTTTACGAGACGCTGGAGCGGCCGCTGGTGTCGGTGCTCGCGCGCATGGAGCGGCGCGGCATCTCGATCGACCGCCAGGTCTTGTCGCGGCTATCAGGCGACTTCGCCCAGACCGCGGCGCGCGTCGAAGCCGAGATCCAGGAGATCGCGGGCGAGCCCGTCAATGTCGGCAGCCCCAAGCAGATTGGCGACATCCTGTTCGGAAAGATGGGACTGTCCGGCGGCACCAAGACCAAGACTGGCGCGTGGTCGACGACCGCGCAGGTGCTCGACGAGCTTGCCGAGCAGGGCCACGACTTCCCGAAGAAGATCCTGGAGTGGCGCCAGGTTTCGAAACTGAAATCGACCTATACCGACGCGCTGCCGACCTACGTCAACCCGCAGACCCATCGCGTCCACACCACCTACGCGCTGGCCGCGACCACGACGGGCCGGCTGTCGTCGAACGAGCCGAATCTGCAGAACATCCCGGTGCGCACCGAGGACGGGCGAAAGATCCGCCGCGCCTTCATCGCGACACCCGGGCACAAGCTCGTCTCCGCCGACTATTCGCAGATCGAGCTGCGGCTGCTCGCCGAGATCGCCGACATTCCCGTCCTCAAGCAGGCGTTCAAGGACGGGCTCGACATTCACGCGATGACGGCCTCCGAAATGTTCGGCGTGCCGATCGAGGGCATGCCGAGCGAAATCCGGCGCCGTGCCAAGGCGATCAATTTCGGCATCATTTACGGCATCTCGGCATTCGGCCTCGCCAACCAGCTCGGCATCGCGCGCGAGGAAGCCTCCGCCTACATCAAGAAGTATTTCGAGCGCTTCCCCGGCATCCGCGCCTACATGGACGAGACGCGCGACTTCTGCCGGAGCAACGGCTATGTCACCACGCTGTTCGGCCGGAAGATGTACTATCCCGACATCAAGGCTTCGAACGCCTCGGTGCGCGCCTTCAACGAGCGCGCCGCGATCAACGCGCGGCTCCAGGGCACCGCCGCCGACATCATCCGCCGCGCCATGACGCGGATGGAGGACGCCCTGGTCCAGAAGAAGCTGACGGCGCAGATGCTGCTCCAGGTGCACGACGAACTGATCTTCGAGGTACCCGACGCGGAAGTCGAGGCGACGCTGCCGGTGGTGCAGCACGTGATGCAGGACGCGCCGTTTCCGGCCGTGAACCTGTCGGTGCCGCTGCATGTCGATGCGCGCGCGGCGAAGAATTGGGACGAGGCGCACTGATGCTACCTCTTAACCTCGCCCCGCTTGCGGGGAGAGGTCGGAATTCGCGCGAAGCGCGGATTCCGGGTGAGGGGGTACAGGTCTCTCGACGATCGCACGTGGGGAGAGAGCCCCTCACCCCAACCCTCTCCCCGTAAGAACGGGGCGAGGGAGCGCACCGATCGCGCCGGCGAGTGGAATTGTCCTCCGTGCAATTGCGCGATGGCTCCGCCGCGCGGCGCATATTAGAACCGTGCCGTCCCCACACCGGTTCACCCATGCCCCACACCTCCGCCCTGCTCGGCTTCGCCCTCGTCTGCCTTGGTCTCGTGCTCACGCCGGGGCCGAACATGATCTATTTGATCTCGCGCTCGATCACGCAGGGGCCGGCGGCGGGCATCGTCTCGCTTGGCGGGGTGGCACTCGGCTTCGTGTTCTACATGCTGTGCGCGGCGTTCGGCATCACCGCGCTCTTGCTCGCCATTCCCTTTGCCTATGACGCGCTGCGCTTCGCCGGCGCGGGCTATCTGCTGTGGCTGGCGTGGCAGGCGGTGAAGCCGGGCGGACGTTCGCCGTTCCAGGTGAAGCAGCTTGCGATCGACAGCCCGCGCAAATTGTTCGCGATGGGTTTTGTCACCAATCTGCTCAATCCGAAGATCGCGATGTTGTATCTGGCACTGCTGCCGCAGTTCATCGATCCCACCGCCGGCAGCGTGCTGACGCAGTCGGTGGTGTTGGGGGCGATCCAGATCGCGATCAGCGTCAGCGTCAACGCGATGATCGCACTTGCCGCCGGGTCGATCGCGCTGTTCCTGGCGAGCCGGCCGAGCTGGATGCTGGTGCAGCGCTGGCTGATGGGCACGGTGCTGGCCGGGCTTGCGGTGCGGATGGCGGTGGAAGCGAAGAAGGTGTGATTATTTTTCTTCCTTCTCCCCTTGTGGGAGAAGGTGGCGCGAAGCGCCGGATGAGGGGTCTTTCTCCGCGCATTCGAAGACAGCTGGACTCGCGGAGACAGACCCCTCACCCGTCTCGCCGCTGCGCGGCGAGCCACCCTCCCCCACAAGGGGGAGGGAAAAAGGCCCCTCAATCCAGCTTCGCGTCCATGCCCCGCTTCACCGCGGGACGCGCCATCAGCGCCTCATACCAGCGCTTGACGTTGGGAAAATCGGCCAGCTCAACCTTGTGGCGAGGGTGGCGCCAGGCCCAGCCCAGGATGGCAAAATCGGCAACCGAGAGGTCGCCGGCGACGAAGTCGTGGGCCTCCAACCGGCGGTCCAGCACGCCGTAGAGCCGGCGCGTCTCCGCCATGTAGCGCTTCAGGCCATAGGCGCGATCCTGCTCGTTTTCGAGCGCGATGAAATGGTGCACCTGGCCGGGCATCGGGCCGAAGCCGCCCATCTGCCACATCAGCCATTCATAGACGGGGATGCGCTCCGAGAGCGATTTCGGCAGGAATTTGCCGGTCTTTTCGCCGAGATAGAGCAGGATCGCACCGGACTCGAAGATGCTGACGGGCTTGCCGTCCGGGCCCTCGGGGTCGACGATCGCGGGGATCTTGTTGTTGGGGCTGAGCTTCAGGAATCCCGGCGCCATCTGCTCGCCCTTGGTGATGTTCACCGGGACCACCTTGTAAGGCAGCCCCATTTCCTCCAATGCGACCGAGATCTTGCGGCCGTTCGGCGTGTTCCAGGTGTGCAGCTCGATGGTCATTCAGGCATTTCCTTCCCCGAGATATCTGGCATCCAACTACTCCAGAAGGTTGCACCCCCACAACTGGCGGACCGGGATGGCCGATCCCTGTTGACTCGACCGGTCCCCTCTGGAATGTCGCGGCCGTCGCGGATAAATTCCGCCACCTCCAAAAAGCCCCGAGGGACCGCCGTGTCGAAATCTGCCTCCCGCGCCCGCCTGTTCGAAATCATCCGCCGGCGCTCCTTCGGCCGCGGTGACGTCACGCTCGCGTCGGGCCGCAAGAGCGATTTCTACTTCAACCTCAAGCCGACCATGCTCGACCCCGAGGGCGCGACGCTGCTCGCCGAGCTGACCTATGAGGCGCTGAAGGACGACCAGCTCGACTTCATCGGCGGGCTCGAGATGGGCGCGGTGCCGCTGGCCGGCGCGCTGGCGCAGATCTCTTGGATCAAGGGCCATCCAATCGCGGCGTTCTTCGTGCGCAAGAAGCCGAAGGAGCACGGCGCGAAGCTCGCGATCGAAGGTCTGCCCAAGGGCGAGACGCTCGAAGGCAAGCGCGTCGTGATCGTCGAGGACGTCACCACCACCGGCGGCTCGGCGATGAAGGCGGTGGAATCGGTGCGCGAGACCGGCGCCGAAGTGGTGCTGGTGCTGACCATGGTCGACCGCGAGGAAGGCGCCACCGATACGTTTGGCGCGGCCGGCCTGCCGTTCCGCTCGCTGTACAAGGCGTCGGAGTTCTTGAAGGCTTAAGGCCGCGAGACAGTCCTGGCCGTCCATGCCCAGGCGTTGCCCGGAAGCAACCATCCGCCGGAAGCTGTGCCCGGCCTTGAAGAGGTCACGGCCTCGACTTGAAATCGCCTCCGCTCAACTGCTCATTTACCATCCAGCACTATGGTGAATCATGTGCCGAGACCTCGGAAGGTTCCGGCCGGTTCAGTAGCGTCGGAGTGAGCATTGCGTACAGCCTTGTCCCATGCGCGTCGCGCGATGCTTGTGGCCGCCAGCCTGGCGGCCCCGCTGCTTGCGGCTCCAGCCCCGGCTTCGGCCGAAGGCCTGTTCGACTTCTTCTTCGGCGGAATGCAGCGGCCCCGGCCGCAGCGTGAGGTTCCGCAGCAGTCGAACTCCTTTGCCGATCCCTTCGCCAGCCAGCAGAATCCCGCAAACCCGCAATATGTGCCCCCGACACGCGCGGCGGCGGCCGGCGGCTCCGGCCCGGCCTTCTGCGTGCGCACCTGCGACGGCAAATATTTTCCGCTGATGCGCGGCCTCGCCTCGCCCGCCCAGATGTGTCAGGCGTTCTGTCCTGCCACCACGACAAAGATCTATTTCGGCTCTTCGATCGACGGCGCCGCTTCGCAGACCGGCGAGCGCTACGCCGACAGCGAAAACGCGTTCGCCTATCGCAAGGCGCTGCGTGCCGACTGCACCTGCAACGGCCGCGAGCCGGTCGGCCTCGCCCCGGTCGATCTCGCGCTGGATTCCTCGCTGAAAGCCGGCGACGTGATCGCAACCAGCGACGGCCTCGTCGCCTATACCGGCATCCGCGTCGGCAATGACCAGGCTGCGGACTTCACGCCGGTTGCCTCCTACCCCGGACTCACCGCGCAGGTCCGCGCGCGGCTCGGCGAGATGAAGGTGGCCCCGGTGCGCGCAGAGACGGTCGCGGCAGATGCGCCGGCCTCAGTCGAGATCGTGCGCGAGGCGCTGCCTGACGTGACGGTGCCGAAGACCCCAGCACAGAAGCCGGCGAAGCGGGCGGGGCTGGACTAAGCCCCAACTGAATCAAAGTCGTCATTGCGAGCGCAGCGAAGCAATCCAGTCTGTCACCGCGAACAGATTATGGATTGCTTTGCTACGCTCGCAGTGACGGAGAGTGCTGCGTCATCTCCCGATGATCACCCCGATCACGTTCGGGGCCGCCAGATATTTCTCCTCGATCGCCGCGCGCGCGGCGGCGCGGTTTTCCTGAGTCAGCAGGCCGCGCTTCTCGGCCAGGATCATCCAGCAGAAGCCCCACCAGTCGGTGAGCATGCCCGCCTCGCCGATGAGATCGTAACCCTGCTCGGCTGCGAAGATGCGCGCATGCGCTTCGTCCAGCGTGTCGAGGAACAGATGATCCTCGGTCGAGAACAGATCGTCGCTGACGTCGTCGATGGTGTAGCCCCAGATCGACTGGCACACCGCGTTGAACTCGCGATCGAACTGGTCGTCATCGACCGCGTAGCGCCTCGCGGCCTGATGCAGCCGCGACAGCGAGCGCGCGAAATCGGCGATCCGGGTGAGGGCAAATTGATCGAAGGCGATGGTGGACATGTAGTCCTCGCAAAGTCTGACGGACGCTAGATATTGTGTCGGCAACGCGCCGAATCACAATGATATATCAAAGACTTGCTAAAGTGTTCTTAATTTGTTCCGGAGCAGGGGACAAAGTCCGGCTGGCGGAATCGAAAGGGGTCGCCTCGCAGCGACCCCTTTGCCGGTTGCAATCGTGTTCGGGATGAAATCCAGCCCCGGCAATTGGCAAGTTAGAGGTACCTATGAACTTAGGCGATTCCGGATAAGTACTGGACGTAGTCCTGTCCTATTTTCCGTTGGCGGGCCCGATGGATCCGGTTGGCACGAGGCCGGGATCTCAACAACAGCGCGAGGCCGCAATGGCGTGGACGCGGCGGTCACCGAGCAGATGGGCGACAAAGCCATTGCTGGGAAAGATCTTTGCGAACGCGGCATCACGGATGCTGAGACCGCCGGCATAGGCGCCGAAGGCGGGCATCACGGCGCGCATCCCGTCGCTGGCGAAGCAGCGGCGTTCCATCGAGCGGCCGCGTGCGGAGACGCGCGCCTTCGGATGCAGATGGCCGGCGATCTCGCCGCGCGCACCTGTTGGCTCATGACGGAAGGTGATCGGGCCGATCGCGACTTCGTCGGCGATGGTCCCGCCGAGATCGCGCGGCAGCATGGGATCGTGATTGCCCGAGATCCAGATCCAGTCGCGGCCGGTCTGGAGCGCGGCGACAGCATCGCGATCGTCGGACGACAACCGCTCATGCGCGGTTCGGTCGTGAAAACTGTCGCCGAGCGCGATGACCGTTCGGGGATTATGGCGGGAGATGACGGCAGCGAGACGGCTCAGCGTTGCCAACGTATCGTAAGGCGGCAGCAGCACACCGCGCGTGGCGAAGCTCGACCCTTTTTCCAGATGCAGATCGGAGACGACGAGCAGGCGCTGCTCTTCCCAGAACAGCGCGCCGGAGAGATCGGCGTGGAGCGCGATGCCAGCCACATCCAAAGTGCGTGTCGATGAGATCGATAGCGCCACTTGCTCCGTCATGGCCGGGCTCGTCCCGACCATCCACGTTCTTGCCGCGGAAGCAAAGACGTGGATGCCCGGGTCAAGCCCGGGCATGACGATGTGGATGGAGTTGCGCGCACCACTGGTAAAATTCTCTACGTCATCGCCTCTTTGACCAGCTCGTCGGCGGCCTCCGCCAACAGCTCGTCACCAGCTTCGCCATAGACTGACTCGCGGCCGATTTCCAGCATCACGGGGACGGCGAGCGGCGAGACGTGATCGAGTTCCCGATGCGTGATACGGCCCTGGATGCGGGCAAGCATGGCGCCGAGGCGGCGCAGGTCGAGCAGGCCCGTAGCGGCATCGGCACGGGCGGCGCGCAGCAACACGTGATCTGCCTGGTGCTTGCGCAGGACGTCGTAGACGAGATCGGTCGAGAACAGCACCTGGCGGCGGCTCTTGTCCTCGCTGGTGAAGCGCCGCTCGATCAGGCCGGAGATCAGCGCGCAATTGCGGAAGGTGCGCTTCATCAGTGCGGATTCCGCGAGCCAGGCTTCGAGATCGTCCCCGAGCATGTCCGGGTTGAACAGCGCGTCGAGATTAAGCTCGCCGTTGCGGATCATGAAGGATGCATCGCCAAGCCCCCAGATCGCCACCGCATATTCATTGGCGACGAAGCCGAGCGGCCGGGCGCGCATCCGCTCCAGCCGCCGCGTCAGCAGCATGCCCAGCGTCTGGTGCGCGAGCCTGCCCTCGAAGGGATAGCAAATGAGATAATGCTTGTTGCCGCGTGGAAAGGTCTCGACCAGCAGTTCGCGCACGCCGGGCACACGTGAGACGTCTTTCTGCAACGACAGCCAGTCGCGCACCTGTTCAGGCAGACCGTTCCATGCACGGCGGTCGTCGAGCAGGCGCCGCACGCGCTCGGCAAGATAGGTCGAGAGCGGAAATTTGCCGCCCATATAGGACGGCACTTTCGGGTCCTTGTCGTTGGCGCGGGAGACATAGACCTGATCCTCGGCCAACGCCTCATAGCGCACGACTTCGCCGCCGAACACAAACGTGTCGCCGGCAATCAAGCCCTCGATAAAATATTCCTCGATTTCGCCGAGCACGCGGCCGCCGCGCGTGATGACGCCGGTCGAGCCGCTGCCGGTGGAGCGCCCACGAACGAGCCGCACCTTCAGCATCGGCTCCTCGACGATGGTGCCGACATTGAGACGATAGCTCTGCCGCACCTTTGGATTGGCGACGCGCCAGCGCCCCTGCTTGTCCTGCTTGATGCGGGCGAAGCGCTCATAGGTCTTCAGCGCGTAGCCACCGGAGGCGACGAAATCGACGACGTCGTCGAAATCCTGCCGGGCGAGATCTGAGTAAGGCGCGGCCGTGAGCACCTCGCCGTAGAGATCATCGCTTAGAAACGGCTCGCCGCAGGCGCGGCCGAGCACGTGCTGGGCCAGCACGTCGAGTGCGCCGGTGCGCAAGGGTGGCGTATCCTGCGCATTCTCGGCGATCGCATCGATCGCGGCGCGGCACTCCAGCACCTCGAACCGGTTCGCCGGCACCAGCACCGCGCGCGAGGCTTCATCAAGGCGGTGATTGGCGCGGCCGATCCGCTGCATCAGACGCGAAGAGCCTTTTGGCGCACCGATATTGACGACGAGATCGACATCGCCCCAATCGACGCCGAGGTCGAGCGAAGAGGTGCAGACCACGCCGCACAATCTGCCCGCCGACATCGCGTCCTCGACCTTGCGGCGCTGGGCGACGTCGAGCGAGCCGTGATGCAGCGCGATCGCGAGGTTGTCGTCGTTCATGCTCCAGAGATTCTGGAACAGCATCTCGGCCTGGCTGCGGGTGTTGACGAAGACGAGCGTGGTCCTGTTGGCCTTGATCAGCTCGTAGATTTCGGGAAGCGCGTGGCGCGCGCTGTGACCGGCCCAGGGCAGGCGCTCGCGGGTATCCAGCATCTCGACCAGCGGCGGCGCGGCACCGCCGGCGACGACAATGTCGGCGGCCGCCTCCTTCCCGCCGGGCTGCGGCACCAGGAAGCGCGCAAGCTGGTCCGGCTCGGCCACGGTCGCCGACAGGCCGATCGCGCGCAGCTGCGGCGCCAGCCGCCAGAGCCGCGCCAGACCGAGCGAAAGCAGATCGCCGCGCTTGGACGTCACCAGCGCGTGGAGCTCGTCGAGCACGATGCGCTTCAAGGAGGAGAACAGGAACGGCGCGTCGTCGGAGGAGAGCAGCAGCGCGACCTGCTCGGGCGTCGTCAGCAGGATATCGGGCGGATAGCGCCGCTGGCGCTGCCGCCGCGACACCGGCGTGTCGCCGGTGCGGGTCTCGACCTTGATCGGCAGCCCCATCTCCGCAATCGGCCGCTCGAGATTGCGGGCGATATCGACGGCGAGCGCTTTCAGCGGCGAGATGTAGAGCGTGTGCAGGCCATCGCTGCGGCGAACATCGCGGCCGGTGGAGACGAGGCTTTGCTTCGCCCTTCCGTCCCGTTCGACCGGCTGCGTCGAGAGCTCCACCAGCGTCGGCAGAAATCCCGCCAGCGTCTTGCCCGCGCCGGTGGGCGCTATCAGCAGTGCGGAACGATCCTCGCGCGCCTTGTCCAGCAGCGCGAGCTGATGCTCACGCGGCGACCAGCCGCGGGCCGCGAACCACGCCTGGAAGCGGTCGGGCAGCAGCGTGGCCGGCTCGGCCGGGATTTTGAGGATGCGGGGCGGCACGGCATCACAGGTAAGCCGTGGGGGTGGGTTCGTCGAGGGGTGGAGATGTGAATAGCGGGGCGCCGCTTTCCCCTCTCCCCTTGCGGGAGAGGGTGGCTCGCCGCGATAGCGGCGAGACGGGTGAGCGACTGTGTTCGCTGTCAAGCGGGTTGCCATGGTGTTTTCGTCCTGATCATGACATTGAGGATGGTCAGCAGCTTGCGGGCGACGGCGATCAGGGCAACGAGCTTCGGCTTTCCATTGGCCACGAGGCGCTCAAAGAAGGCCTTGAGGACGGGGTTGTGACGTCTGGCGGTCATCGCTCCCATGAACAATACCGTTCGCACCGCTTGTCGCCCGCCACCAATGAAGC
>NZ_JBFUGY010000063.1:0-29840 GCF_056402655.1 Bradyrhizobium sp. P3_C3
TGGTGAGGCCGAGCATCGACACCGGCTCGATCGCCTTGTCGGTCGAGATCATCACCATGGCTTCGGCGCCGGCGCCGTGCGCCGCATCGGCAACGTTGATCGAGCCGAAGATGTTGGTCTTGACGCCCTCGCTCCAGTCGCGCTCCAGGATCGGCACGTGCTTGAGCGCGGCGGCATGGAACACGATGTCCGGCTTGAACTCCGCCATCAGGCGGATGATGCGCTCGCGATCGCGGATGTCGGCGATCCGCCCCTCGATCGCGGCCGCAGCGCCCTGCGCAGCCAGCGTCTCCGTGACCGCGTAGAGCGCCGGCTCGGAATTTTCCACGATCAGGAGGCGCGCGGCGCCGAAGGCGACAACGCGCTCGCAGATCTCGGACCCGATCGATCCGCCGCCGCCGGTGACGATGACAGCCTTGYCCTTGATCAGCGCTTCGAGCCGCGCATAGTCGATCTTTTCGCTCGGCCGCAGCAGGAGGTCCTCGACCGCGACGGCCGTGAGGCGCGGCGYATCGCCGCTCTCCAGCGAGGGCATGCGRTTGACGATCACMCCYARCTTGCGCGCGCGCATCAGGATCGATTCCGGATGAGCGTCCGGCTCGAACGCGGACGGCGTCATCACCAGGCGCGCGATCGCCTTGTCGCGTTTGGCGAAGTCGCCGACGACGTCCTCGATGTCGTCGATGTCGCCCAGCACCGGTACGTTGCGGATGGTTTGGCCGCGGTCCGCGCGCGATGGCGACAGCACGCCCACCGGCCAGATGCGCTTGATCGCCCCGCTCTCGATGCCGCGCAGCAGCACCTCGGCATCCGCGGCGCGGCCGATCAGCAGCGTCGGCGCGGCATCGTCGATCCGCGCGTGGCGGCGCACGCGGGTATAGCGGAAATAGCGATAGGCCAGGCGCAGCGCGCTGAGGAAGGAAATTTCAAGGAACCAGTAGAGGACGATCGTCACCTTGCCGAGAAAGAAGGCACCGCGGACGTTGGGGGAGACGAACACGTAGTCGAGGACAAGGAGCGCCACCGTCAGCACGGTCGCGACCTGGATGATGTTCAGCGCGTCAGGCAGCGAGATGAAGCGCCACTTTGTATCGGTCAGGTTCAAGATGAAGAACACGACCAGGCTGAAAGCGAGGAAGTAGGGCAGGATCTGGAACAGCAGCGGCAGGCGGTCGAAGAAGCCGTCGCCGCCCTCGAAACGCAGGTAGAAGGCTGCGAACAGCGCCGCCGTGGTCGCCAGCAGGTCGTGGAGCGCGATGAGGAGTTTGCGCAGAGTCAGATGCGAAAGGCGCGTCATCTATATTTCTAAAACCAATAACATGGAAAGATCGGACACCAAGACCACTACGCCAATCGTCTGCCAATCTTCAACACAGCCTCTGCAACCCGATCAACCTGTTCCATAGTAAGACTCGAACCGGACGGCAAACAGATGCCACGCTCAAAGAGGTCATCTGACACAGAAGTGTTTCCATGTGAAAAATAAGTGGCCTGCGCGAAGACCGGCTGAAGATGCATCGGCTTCCAAACTGGGCGAGCCTCGATAAGCTCATCTGATAAGTGCTGAACGAGGACTGGACCAGTAGTTCGTGCATCCGATGCGACGCAAGCAGCTGATATCCAATGCGTAGAGAAGCTCCATTCGGGCTCTGGCATAAGCCGGATCCAATCCTCGTTAGAGAATGCCTCTGAGTAGCGACGAAAGATTGCCCGCCGAGCCTCAACACGCCGATCAAGAACCTTAAGCTGCCCTCGCCCGACCCCAGCAAGAATATTGCTCATGCGATAATTGTAGCCGATTACGCTATGCTGATAGTGGGGTGCAGGATCGCGAGCCTGCGTTGCCAGAAAGCGCGCTCGGTCGGCAAGCTCCTTTTCGGACGTAACAAGCATACCGCCGCCAGAAGTCGTTATGATCTTATTTCCATTGAATGAATAAATGCCGATTCGTCCAAACGTGCCGGAATGCCGCCCTTGATATTTGGCTCCAAGCGATTCCGCCGCGTCCTCTATCATCGGGACACCATATTTGTCGCACAATGCCGCGAGAGGACCCATATCCGCGCTTTGGCCATACAGGTTGACGACTATGATCGCCTTCGGCAGATGTCCATTTTTCCGCGCCGTCTCCAGCGCTCGTTCAAGCGCAACAGGCGACATGTTCCAACTATTTGGCTCGGAATCAATCAATACGGGTTCAGCATTCTGGTAAACAATAGGATTTACACTCGCTGCAAAAGTTAGCGACGAGCAGAAGACGCAATCACCTTGGCCGACGCCCAAAAGGACCAACGCGAGATGGATCGCGGCAGTCCCAGAGCTCAATGCGACAGCATTCTCGACACCGACTACCTTGGCAAGCTCACTCTCGAAAGCATCGACGTTCGGGCCAAGAGGCGCGATCCAATTAGTTCGGAATGCTTCCTCTACAAAATCCCTTTCAGAGTCTCCCATGTGCGGCGTCGAGAGCAAAATCTGCTCGTCGATGCCACGCCGTTCGACGAGATCGACTACCTTTCCGGATGCGTCGACAACCGGAAGATGGTCAATCGTGTGTTTCTGCATCAATTGCAGCGCGCCGCGCCGAGTCCAATTTTCCGGCGCCATAATTGATCGGCGCTCCGAGACGATCACGAGCGTCTGGTCTAGCGAAGCGCCCTCTAACAGCAACCTGCGCAGGTCGCCATCCGTGACGGTGCGCTCGAATTGGCGATCATCCTTCACGAGAAGCAGGACGCCGAGACCACTGCGATCGAGCATATCAAGCGCGTCGCGCACCGTAGACTGGCGAGTGATGCAAATTCTCGAAATATCCAAGCGACCGTCCTCAGCGTATCTTGCGGGCCGGTACGCCCACATAAGTCGTTCCAGGTGGTACGTTGACAGTAACAGCGGCGCCAGCGCCTATAGTCGCGCCCTCGCCAATCGTGACGCCGGGAAGTATATTCGCTCCTGCGCCAATGAAAACCCGCGACCCGAGCCGCACATTGCCCGCCAGCGTTGCGCCAGGCGCAACGTGACAATAATTGCCGACCGCGCATTCATGATCAACGATGGCGCCATGGTTGACAATCACCCCTTCGCCAACGGTAGCCGCCGGCGCAATGACGGCACGGGCGGCTACGAACGTTCCGTCGCCAACGCTGGCGCTACGAGCGATTGTTGCCGCCGGATGAATGATGGTTGACGGCGAGCCGCCGCCCGCCTTCAGACCATCGAATATCTTGGCCCGGGTTTCATTTCCGCCGATCGACACGTGAAAGTGCTGGCCTACCATGTTAACGGCCGGATCGAAGCGCTGCACGATTAGACCCAGAATACCTTTCCCGATCTGGCTTGCGGACCCGTCGAGCACGCAAATCTCTGCTTGCATTCCACACGAAAGCAGCGCGTCCAGTACAACTATACCATGGCCGCCGGCACCGACTAGGAAGAGCTGATCAGTAGGCATTAGCTTTTGCCATAGAAGCTGTGGCAAGATCGAAACMGGCGAGCAAAGCGACAATGCGTTCACCCGATCGGCCGTCGCCGTAGACGTTGGTTCCATCAAACCGAGAGGCGGCTAGGGCGGCCGCGATCGTTTGTTCTAGATCTGCGCGACTAGTGGTGCAGTCGAACACATTGGTATTACGTTGACGCAGGTTTTGCCGTGATCCGACGTTGACGACTGGCGTACCGAAACTCGCAGCTTCAATAATTCCGCTGCTCGAGTTTCCCACCAGCAGATCGACTGCAGCTAGCCATGAAAGAAACCCCGCTCGGCGCAAGTGGGTGGCGAGATGAATTGCACCTAGCTCTGCATGCGCCTCAAGCACTTTCCTCACTCCCATGCTCCCCGCATCAGAATTAGGCTTGAGCGCGATAACCTGAATGCCTTTCTCACAGAGCGCGTCGATCAAGCTCTTAGTGTCATTTTCCGACCGATCGGCCTCTTGGAGCACTGGGTGATAGACGAGGAGGCCGAGCGGCCGCCGTGGATCGAAACCAATCTCGCTGCACAGATCATTGCGACCGGCAAGCGCGACCTTGGTGAGGTCATCCAACCCAGGCGCCCCAACGACAAAGACTTTGTCAGCAGCTTCACCCATGCGGATCAGGCGCTCTCTGCTTTCGTCAGTTGCCACCAGATGAAAATGGGCAAGCTTCGAGATAGCATGCCGCACGGGCTCGTCGATAGTGCCGGACCGCTCCCCCCCGTGGATATGAGCAACTGGAATGTTGAGATGGATTGCAGCTATTACGCCTGCCAGCATCTCGCCGCGGTCGCCAAGCACGACAACGATGTCCGGCCGAACCGCCTCCAGTGCACCTACGAATCCGATCAGCATCCGTCCGATATTTCTGGCCATAAGCGCGCCGGATGGCACTCCCTCCTCGACTGCGACGCGCTCGGCAATTGGAAGACCGGCCTCCTCAATTGCCGCGACGGTGAGCCCATGTTCCGCCTGCAGGTGCATGCCAGAAACCACGATCGCCAGCTCGAGCGCGTCAGACTTGTGGATGC
Source organism: Bradyrhizobium sp. P3_C3 (assembly GCF_056402655.1). Classification (NCBI taxonomy): domain Bacteria; kingdom Pseudomonadati; phylum Pseudomonadota; class Alphaproteobacteria; order Hyphomicrobiales; family Nitrobacteraceae; genus Bradyrhizobium; species Bradyrhizobium sp. P3_C3. Next base: position 4,505 of record NZ_JBFUGY010000063.1, read on the forward strand.
ATTCCAGAGTCGACTGCATCAGGCCGAAATCGGCGCGGGCACCGGTGATGTAACATATTTTACGCCGCTTCATGCGATGTCCGACCAAGTCAGCGTCTCGCCTTCGGCGATCGCGCGGGCCGATTTCCGTCCGATCACCCTTTCGAAGTCGGCCGGCGCAATGCCGGTTCCTGGCCGCATCAAGGCGATATCCTCTCGGGCGATCGGGGCGCCGGCATCGATAGCACGCACGGTGGTAACGCTGCGGCGCACGAGGTCCCGAACCGGTAATTCGGACGAGGTCGGCGCCTTGATATCGGAGCCGAGCGCCGCTTCGACGTCACGGATCTGCCGCACCATGGCTGCAAGCTGATCCGGCTCAAGAGAAGCCTTATGATCGGGACCTGGTAGGTTGCGATCGAGCGTAAAATGCTTCTCGATGACAACGGCGCCAAGCGCGACCGCGCCGGTGGAAACCGCAACGCCCATCGTATGGTCGGAATAGCCCACAGGCAGCCCCGTGGCTCGAGCCATCGTGGTCATCGCGCGCAGATTGACGTCAGTATTCTCAGCCGGATAGTTCGACGTGCAGTGCAGGATCGTCACCACGTCGGCCATCGGCTCGTCGTAGCCACGCGCAGTCCGCTCGGCGCGGATCACGTCGACCGCGCCGACCACTTCGCTGAGCTCCGCCATCCCCGTCGAGACGATCAGCGGTAGCGCCTTGGAGGCCATGTGCCGCAGCAGCAAAACGTTGGTGATCTCGCCGGAGGGCACCTTGATGCGCCGGACGCCGAGCTTGACCAGAAAATCGAGCGCTTCCTCGTCGAAGGCGGTCGACATGAACTCGATGCCGAGTTTCTCGCATTCCGAGAATAAACGCTCATGGAGCAACTCGGACATCTCAAGCGCCTTTAGCATGCTGTACTGATCGCCAGCGCCAGTCGCCTTTTTCTGATACTCTGCCTTCGCAGCGCCCTTGCGCGTCAGCTTGTCGGCGGAAAAGGTCTGGAACTTTACCGCGTCGGCACCGCTTTTTGCAGCCGCCTCGACCAGCGCCAAGGCTTTTGCCTCGTCGCCGTTGTGATTGACGCCAGCCTCAGCGATGATGAAAGTCTTCATGGCAATTTGCCGTAGTGTCGAGCCAATGCTTCGGCAGTGATCCAATCCGCCTCGGTGTCAATATCAACCGCCTCGTGGGGCTGATCGCAGAGCACGCCGACGGTCCGGGGTGGAAAGAAGGTACGCTCCGCTTCTAGCACGGAAGTCCGGATCAGGTACATGTTGCCTGCGACATGCACGGCGGGTGGCAGATCTTGCGAACGCAGCTTCGTTCCTCCCGCGTCGACAAACGGCAGAAGCCTACCGCCTTCCCCCCAGTGAAAGACGTGAAGGGGATGGGGATGCGCGGGCGCGACGCCAATCACGGCATCGCCATCGCCGCGCTCCATATGCGCGAAGGCTTCGTGCCAGCGCGAAGATTCGCGCACTGGCGATGTCGGCTGCAGCAAAGCGACGAGCTCGTAGGACCGCCCCTCGCGGCGCTCGCGTGTCAGAACATCAATTACCACGTCCGCAGTGCTGGCCGAGTCTGAGGCCAATCCATCAGGTCGCAGATTGGGAACTTCGATGCCTTCCGAGCGAGCAGCCGCGCTAATCTCTTCAGAATCGGTAGAGACCACGATCTTATTGAAACGGCCGAGTGTCTTGGCAAAGCGGATTGACCAGGCGATCAGGGGAACGCCGAGAAAGCACCTCACATTTTTGCCGGGCAGGCGCTTCGAGCCGCCGCGAGCCGGGATGACAGCGAGCGTCTTCACTGGTTAGACCGTGCTATTGCGACAGGAATTCTTTGAGCATGCCAAGTCCGACCGTGCCGCTGCGTTCGGGATGGAACTGGGTCGCGGTCACGTTGTCCCGCTTGACCATCGCGCTGATCCGATGGCCGCCATAATTGCAATCGGCGAGCCGGTCGCTCTCCTGCGCCGGCTGTGCGGCAAACGAATGCACGAAATACACCGCTGGTCCCTGCACGCCGAAGGGCCGCAGCAGCGTGTCGGTCCACGCGCGGCCCGCTTCCGGCTCAATCAGGTGATTCCAGCCGATATGCGGCACCCGCTGTGCGGTACCATTCGTCGTGGTGCTCGGCACCATCCGGACACGGCCTGGCAGGACGCCAAGCCCCGGCGTCTCACCGAATTCTTCGCTCGCATCGAATAGTATCTGCATGCCAACGCAGATGCCGAGCATGGGGCGACCGGAGCCAACGAATCGGCGGATCGCGTCGCCTAGGCCGAGATCGTTCACAGCACGCATGCATTCGGAAAAAGCGCCGACCCCCGGCACCACCAGCCGTTCGGCAGCGACGGCATCCTTCGGGTCCTCGGTGACGATCACATCGGCGCCAGCATATTCCAGCGCACGCGCCACATTCAGCATATTACACATGCCGTAGTCGAGCAGGGTGATCTTCCGCGTCGTCACTGCATATGCCTCACGGAAAGCCCGGCATTAAGCGCCGCGGCTCGGATATCGCTAATCGCAAGCCGATCGTAATGCAACACGTCCGCCATCGAAACGCCATCGGCGCGCCCCCGCTGTGCCGCTTGCAGGAAATCGTCAATCGACCCCATACCGCCGCTGGCGATCACCGGCACCGTGACGCCCTCGCTGACGCGGCGGATCAACTCGATGTCGTAGCCCTTGCGGGTGCCTTCCCGGTCTACTGACGTTAGAAGGATCTCCCCAGCCCCCTTCTCGACTCCCTTGCGCACCCATTCGAGGACGTCGAGCCCGGTCCGCTCCCGGCCGTTGTCAGTGTAGGCCTCCCATTTGCCCGGCGCGACCTGCTTGGCCTCGATCGACAATACCATCGCTTGGGAGCCGAAATGTCGCGCCACCTCGCTGACGAGCTCCGGGCGGGCAATGGCGGCGGTATTGATGGCAACCTTGTCAGCGCCCGATCGCAGAATGTGCCGGGCGTCGTCTACAGAGCGGATGCCTCCACCGACTGTGATCGGGATGAAGACTTGATCGGCGGCGCGGCGGATAATGTCGCTAAGGTTGTTGCGCCCGTAGAGGCTCGCGACGATGTCCATATAGACGAGCTCGTCCGCGCCGCCCCGATAGTATTTCAGCGCATATTCCTGCGGGTCTCCTATCACGCGAAGCCCCTCGAGCTGCACGCCCTTGATGAGGTTCTTGCCCTTAATGTCGAGCCGAGGAATGATTCTGAGATTGCTCACGCGATCACGTGCCCGGTTCTTTAGAACTATTCGTCTTGGACGGCATGGCGCAGTTGCCAGCTATTGCCGGCCCATTTCCACAGGTGCGGCGAACGGAAGTTGTCGGCAAGCCGATGGAAATACTGCTCGGTCAAAATAGGCTCTTCGAACATCCTACTGGCCTCCGGAAACTCCTTGGCCGGAATGCTCAGATAGCGGTAGATCTCCTCGGCGAAGCGCGCCGGAAATTCGTGATCGAAACGTTTGACTAGCGCGACACCCTCGTCGCGGTCGATGTCGCCCGAACGTATCTCCTGCGAGGCATCGTAGCTGGCGCGCCCGATGCCGAACTTCACGCCCGTCGTGTAGTAGTGGAAGTCGTCAATGCGATCGTCGATGCTGTTGTACTTGCTGTAGGTACCCGCAGTGCGCTCCGGCGAAGCTTGAAAGCCCCCGTGCTCGACGGCGTAATAGTAGCAGCTCTGCGGATGCCATTTCAGATAATAGCCAAGATAGTGCACCTCGACCTTCTGACGTTCGATCTCGTTCGGATCGGCAGGCAAATAGGGCAATAGGTCCTGGTGCTCGACGCCGAACTGGCTCTTCAGGTCGGCAATAGAGACACCGCCGAGATAGATATTTGATTGATCGGCCGAGGTGAAGTAAGACCAATCTCGCTTGGCGGTATCAGTATCGCCGATCGGATTGCCGTATTCGGCTTCATTCTCGCCGTAGATCACGAGCGGAATCTTGTGCAAGAGCGCCATCCTCGGCGCGAGCGACTTCTGCCCGAACATAAAGGCTTGGAATGGGTGAAACAATAGATCGACGGCAAGCCGCGTGAGCAGCCGATGCACGCGTCCGTTTGGGGTCATCAACAAGTTGTCATGACCAGCATGGATCCAGCTCTGGAAATTCTTCCAGCCCCAGTCGGTATAGATGTGCGGAGCCCACGTCACCGTCAGGGGATGCATGCCATATTTGGTGCGGAGGATGTGCGAGGCATAGAAGCTGTCCTTGCCGCCAGACCCAGGCACGATGCAGTCATAGTTGCCGTTGCGGCTGCGGTGCTGGTCGAGCAGGTCGCGCAGCCTTCGCTCGCGCTCCTCCCAGTCGATGCTACCGTTCTTTTTCTCGGCGAAGCGGCAGGCGTCGCAGATTCCATCGGAGTCGAAATTGATGGTCTTCTTCTTGCTGTCTTTGGTGTGCTCGTACTCGACCGCGGAGTTCGGGCGCTGGTTAGAGATCACGCAGCGCTTACAGTACACGAGCTGTTTCGGAAGACCATATTTGGTGGTCGGATTGACCGCGTCCGGCGCAAATTGCGATTTGTCGACATCACGCGGGGCGGGAATCCTATCCATAGAAACCTCTGAGTCTGGAACGCCGTAACGGTCCGGCTGCCGGAAAACGACCGGCTGACCGCCAGCGCCACCGATTTGGGCTGTAGGCCGCCTTTTAGGCCATCAGCAGTGGAAAAACCAATAGATATTGCAAAGCAATATCCGGGCCTCCGGGGGGCCATCAGTCCCGCCCCGCGGGACTAGGACTGAGCGCTGGAAACGCGCGATTCGCCCGGTTTTTGGCGTCCCGCCGCCTGTGTCAGTGCCCGCTTGTAGAGCGCGAACAGTTTCATGCTGTTCCGCTGGGGCAGAAAATTAGAAACGGCCAATTCATGAGCAGCCGCGCCCATCCGGGCGGCACGGCCCCGATCGGCGGCAAGCGAGGCGATTGCGTTCGCCAAGGCTGCTGCGTCGCGCGGTGGCACCGCGACTCCGGTCACCCCATCCACCAGCGTATCCGGTGTGGGCCGCCTGACCGTCACAATGCTCGGGATGCTGAGGAAGGCTGCCTCGAAGATCGGCCGCCCGGGCGCATCATAGTGCGAAGGGAAACACAGGACGTCCATGCAGGAATAGGCTTGCGCGACATCGGTCGTGAAGCCCGCCATATGGACCCGGTCCTCAAGCCCATATTCGGCAAGTTTCGCCCGCACCTCACTACCGACGTCTTGGCCGAGCTTCAGCCGGTTGAGAAGGCGCGACCACAGCGTGCCCGAGCGCCCTGCGTCGGAACCGACGATGATGAATTCGGCGTCGAGGCCCTGCTCCCGCGTCAGGCGCGCGGCCTCGATCAGCTCGAATATGCCCTTAACGCGCAGCAGATTCCCGACGAAGCCGACCTTGAACGACCCCGGCCTCAGGCTGAGCCGATCGGCAAAGCTCCTATCCGTATATTTACGGGGAAGCGAGAATGAATTGTGGATAACGTCAACGGCAAGCTCTGGCGGCAGGCTGCCCCGGACGGTCTCGTCAATAGCGATGACCGCATCGGCCTTATCGCGCAGCAGCGCATTGATCAACCGCGTTCGCAGCGAGCCAGCGTCATTGCGGACGACCGAACGCACGTGCACGATGACCGGGGCCTTGAACAGGCGCCGCGCGATCAGCCACGGCACGATCCCCGTGATCTCGTTCACATGAATGAGATCGACGCTTTTCCAGCGCCGGTGGGCGCGACGCAGCGCCAGCATTGTCGACGCAAGGAACACCAGTTCGCGCAGCACGACCAGCCAGCGCAGGCCGCGATAGTAGCTGTAACGGGTGTTGTCGAACTGGCTCATCCCCCATGTGTCGATCACCTCGCCAATCTTGGCGAAAAAATCGTGGACGCTCCCGCGTGGGGCGACGAAGAACGACTGGACCTCTCCCTCGGGAAGCGCCCGCACCGCCTCGTAGAGGCTGCGGCATCCGCCGGCGAAAGCGCCCGTCATGTGGATGTAAAGGACTCTCATGGCTGGTTCATCAAAGTGGCCTAGCCGATCAACTTGCGCGACGTGTTCACGAGCTTCTTCGCCAGCTCGAACAGGCCGTGGTTGGTTCGATAATCCAGGAACGTCCGGCGCGCCGCCGCCATGAAGTCGGCGAAAGCAGCTTCGTCGAGCTCGAGCTTCTTGAGCGCGTATTGACGGTCTTCCTCCAGAAGGTCCGACGGGTAAACGGGCGCTTTCATCGCTTCCAGCGCCTCGGCGCGACGCATCTGACCCGACAAAACGAGGTTTGAATAATGCGCCTTGCGCTTGTCGATGTCGAACTTCCGGGGCAGCACATAGGCTTGGTAAAACCTCGTGTAAATCGATTCATAGTGTTTGCCGCCGTAGTAGACCCAACCGAGCTGCTTCTGCAGAACCTCCATTGCCTGCTGCTTGTTGTAGTCGATGAAATTCAGGATCGAAACCATGCGGATACGCCGCAGAAAGACGTAGTAGAACAACAGGGGCAACGAGAAGTGGGGATAGGTGGAAAGCCTCGCGCTGCCGAACCGATCGTGGACGTCCTTCACATACGACCAGTCGAAATAGCCGTAGCCCCATTTCTCCGGCAGGATCGCCTCCGACACGACGTTAGTGCCGGTGATGATGTGCTTTAGCCCGTGCCTGGCGGCGATCTGGTAGAGCAGCGCCCATATCGCATGGTCGGTCGGCACCTCGCCGTCCGGGGTGGAGGCCTTCAGGAACGAAATTTGCAGGTCGCGAAACTCCTCCCAGTCGATCACATGGGTATAGAGGTCGATGCCGAGCGTCTTGAGTGTCTTCTCGATGTTGGCCACCGCCAGCTCGGAGTTCCAGCCATTATCGAGATGGACCGCCAGTGGCCGCAGTCCCAAATCTTTAACCAGCCAGGCGACATAGGTGCTGTCGACGCCGCCGCTCACGCCAATGACGCAGTCATAGGGCTTACCCTTGCCCGCCTGCCTGAGCTCGGCCACCAGCCGGGCAAGCCGCTCCTCGCGCTCAGCGGGCGGAATGATCCGCTGTCGAGCGACCACCTCGTAGCGATGGCAATGATTGCAGATCCCCTCCGCATCGAAAACGATGTCCGGATCAGTCGTATCCATGATGCAGCGGGTACAGATTGCCATCGTGTCTGTTGGTTCCTTGCAGGCGGGGCGGCAGGATGCTGCTTTCTTTCGGCATCCGGGACCATTGATATCACTTAATTCAGGGCGGCCGACAACTCTGCCTGCGACGGATAGGTGATCAACACTGCCCGGTGGGGACCGTGAAACACGAACATAGCGCCCGCCGCAACTGCCGCGGCGCCTGCCTGCCTCGCCGCGCTGAAATCCGTGACCTTGCCGGCCCCGCCCGACGCAATCACGGGGACGCCGACGGCCGCCGCAACCCGCGACACCAGGTCAACGTCATAGCCGTTCATCGTGCCATCGCGGTCGATGGAGGCGAGCAGGATTTCGCCGGCGCCGAGCTCCTGCATCTTTTTGGCATAGGCCACCGGATCGTGGCCGGTCGCCCTCAAGCCGCCCTCCCCATAGACCTCGTAGCGGCCGAACAGCCTACGCTTGACGTCAATCGAGACCGCGATGGCCTGGCTGCCGAACTCACGCGCCGCCTCGCGCACGAGTTCGGGATGGCGCAGCGCCGCGGTGTTGATCACGACCTTTTCGATCCCCGTGGCGAGGATCTTCCTGATGTGCTCGATCGAGCTGATCCCGCCACCATAGGCGACCGGCATGAAGCATTCGCTGGAGATACTCTCGATGGTCGCGAAGGCCGGCCCCTTCCCGCTGCGCGAGGCCGTGATGTCCAGCAGGACAAGCTCGTCGACCTCCTTGTCGTTGAAGATGCGGATCGCGTTGATGGGGTCGCCGACATAGACCGGATTGCGGAAGGCGGTCGTCTTCACGAGGCCCGCGCCGCGGAGCAGCAGTGTCGGAATAACGCGCGTTCGGCGCATCTCAGAACTGCTCGACAAAATTCCTGAGGAGCGCCATGCCGAAGCGGTGGCTCTTCTCGGGATGGAACTGTGCACCGATCAAATTGTCGCGCTGGAACGCGGCGGTAAAGATGTTGGCGCCATAGACGAACGTCAGCAGCACGTCATCGGCCTTGCGGCAGATGACGTGGAAGGAGTGCGCGAAATAAAATCGCGGCTCTGACGGGAATTGCGCGGTCAGCGCCGACGGCTTGACCGCGGTCACCTCGTTCCAGCCCATGTGCGGGACCTTGATTTCGGGATCCGACGCTTGGTCGAAGCGCTTGGCACGGGCCTCGATCCAGCCAAGCCCGGAGAGCTCGCCCTCCTCGCTGCCCTCCGTCATCAGCTGCATGCCGAGACACACGCCGAGCGTCGGGACCCGCTCCATCAGTACCTTCTGGTTCAACGCCGGAACCATGCCCGATTGCTGTAGCTTGCGCATGCCGGCATCAAACGCGCCGACGCCCGGCACGATGATCTTAGTTGCGTCCGCCAGATCCTGCGGAACGGACGCAATCCTGGAGGCGGCGCCAAGTTTCTTCAGCATGTTCCGCATCGAGCCGAGATTGCTGGTGCCGTAGTCGACGATGGTAATCACTGGACGCTGCCTGTACGAGGCGAGGCACATTCCTCGAGGACGGCGCGCAGGCTCGCAACATGGTTGCTGTGGAAGTAGTAGTCGGAGGTTTGTGCAGGCACCGCACCCCAGCCGCCGCTTGCGACTAGGTCGGCCAGCGCCTGCGGGCTCTGGATCAAGAGGGCGTCGCCGCACTCGGCAAGGTCGCGCACGAGTTCGTGACTCGGCAGGGTGATGATCGCGGTCGGCGTTCCGATGCCGAGCGCCTCGAAATGACACGCTGAGGAGATGCTGAGATGGAGGTCCGACATCGCGATCATCTCGAACGTGTCCGGTTTCGAATTTCCCTGCCACAGCACCACGCGCGGGTCTCCAGAAAACCTCGCGCCATAGTGGCTGGCGTCCGCCTCATATCCGGGATGCAGGCGAATATTGAGTTCGAATCGGCAGGAACAAAGCTTGAGGAAGTCGGCAACGAAATCAGCAAGTCGCTCGGCAGCGATGCCCTGCGAGGTTAGCGTCAAGACCGGCTTGGCCGGATCGGCGACAAACCGTCGCTCGCGCAAGCCCCGGCTGGCTTCGATCATGGGAGCGCCGATCGGGCGAATCCGGCCGAGCCTGCCGAGCGCGGAATGTTCTAGGAGCTTCATCCAGTAGGCGCCATAGACGGTGAGCAGCTCGGGCAGCATGACGGCTCGCTGGTCGCAGCTAAGCGCCTCGCCGGTAAGGTTGTCGGGATGCTTGTCGCTGAAGATTCCATGCTGCATTTCGATGAACGGGATACCGAGACTGTTGGCCGCCAAAAATAGCGCGAACTGCCCGGAATTTGGAACCAGCAAGCAGCGCGGTCGGAGCCTTTTTAGCACGAGACGGTAGAGCCGAACCCGCCACTTTAGGACGCTGAACTTGCGGCGGATCCGCTCCGCCGAGAACTCGGGAAGCTTGAGATCTTTCTCAATGAGCTCGGAAAGCCGCCGGAACGCTGGATCGTCCCTGGCGGGAAAAAGCCGACCAAGCGCCGCGCTCACGGCGACCACAGAGGTGTCGCTGAACACGGGCTTGCGGTAGGCATGCCTTTCGTTCTGGGCGAAGCCGCGGGCATCGGCATAGAGCATCTTGGCGCCCCCAGCAATCTGATCGATTACTGGGTCGAAATAGATGTCGTGCCAACCCCGCTCGTCGAACATCCGCAGCGCCGACGTCACGGTCGCGCCGAGAAAATCGAGCTCGCGGGGTGCAACCGCAAACTGGCGGATCGCGCCGAACAGGCTTGCTACGATCTCGCCGGTCGGAACCGAGGGCCGCTGCAAGCCGAGGTTCTGAAGGATGAACGAGATCTCGAAGCGCAGCAGCCGCCACAGCGAAATGTCGTCGACTATCAGCCCGAATGCGTCATTGCGGCGCTCGAAATCCTCCAGGATAGAGGCGACCTCCGCTTCCGACCGGGTGACGGAAGCCCCATTCATCATGCGACGCCGAAAATGTCCGCGACAAGTTTCATCGAATGCCAGGAGTCATCGATAGTGGCGAGGTTGGCCGGCTCGCCGCGGGTGGCCGCCAGCGCCTGCCCGGCCTGATAGCGCAAACCGGGCTTGAAGGTCTTGTCATCGGCATCGATCTCGAGCTGGTTGACGGTGCGCGTACCTCGTAACTGAACCGAGATCTGCTCCAGCGGCCGCATCTCGACGCGCTGGTCGGCAGTATTGACGCTGACGATCCACGGCCCCGGACCATTCCAGACGCCCTCGTAAAGACCAATATCGCCGCTCGTGAAATTGACCTTGGCGAGCACTAGTCCCGGCGCCTGCGGATTCCAAGGCACCAACGGCTCGACACCGGCGATCTCGCCGCGACCAAGTACGCGGAAATAGTCGATAAGGTGGATCGAGTTCGCGAACATGAAGTTGCGCGCCACCAGTTCCGGTTGTTTGTTGACCTCGATAGCCGCCTGCTGGTCCTGCTGGTCGATTACTTTAATGAAGCGCGGCGAGGAATCCTTAGAGAGCACCGTAACCGCCTGGCGCGTGCTCGAATAGGCACGCCGGTTGAGCGCGACGAAAGCGCGGCGGCCGGAGCGTCGCGCGGCATCGCGGATCCGCGTAGCATCGGCGAGATCATAACCTGCGGGCTTTTCCAGCAGCACTGTCCACGGATAGGCGAAGCAGGCGCCGGCGACCTCCGCCATCGAAAGCTCGACAACGGTGACAACGACGAGATCGGCCTGCGTCTTCTGATAGAGCTCGGCGACGGAGTCGAAGACTTTCGTGTGGTAGGTGGCAGCGAGCCTTTCGGCCCTGGTGCGCGTGCGACTGAAGATGCCGGCGATGGCGACGCCGGGCAGGCCCGCGAACGCTCGCATATGCTCCTCGGCCATATAACCCGCACCGACAAAGGCGACTTTTGTTTCTACCACGATACTGCTCTCCTCAGGCCCAGGCGAATGTCCGCGTGCTCGGCAAGCCGCCGGTGAGCGCGACCGCTCGACCGTCGCTCTCCCCCGATATATTGGCCGCCACCAGGGCCGCTACGGCGTGACGTCCGCTGTCGCCGTCCGGATACGAGCCTTCTGCCAACATCGCCTTCCAGAGTGCTAAGGTCGGCCCGGTGACTTCCGCCTGCGCAATTTTGCGCTGAAACTCGTCAGCTGGCATGCCATAGCGCGTCGTGGGAAGATCACGGTACTCCGCCTGCCGGTGAATGGCCCGAACATGGCCGGCTAGTTCGTCGACCAGGATCTGCCCATGGCGGCAAGCATAGACCACCTCGATGCCATGGCCGAGATCGCCGCCGAGCTCCATTAGCAGGCGCACTCCGGAGGCCGTCGCGCCACGCAACTGGCCCGAGCAGTCGACATATTGGGAGCCGCGGGGGTTTGGCACGTTGCTCGGATCGAACCAGGCCGAAATTTGGGCGATCGACTCCCCCGTCAGATAACGAAACGCCTCGAAATAGTGTGAACCATTCATGGCGAGGCCGAAATTACCTGCCGTCACAACCATCGACCGCAGCCCACCGAATTCGGCCGCATCGATTAAGCCCTTGATATTAGTGTACTGCTCCATAAAACGCATCTGGTGATTAACGGCCAGCTTTGCGCCAACCGCGCGGCAGGCAGCTATCATACGGTCGCACTCCTCCAGGGAAGACGCCATCGGTTTCTCGCATAAGATGTAGCGCGCCCCTGCCGCAGCAGCGGCACAGACATATTGGCAATGGCTGGGTGCCGTCGTCGAAACGACGACCGCGTCGGGCCGGACGGCGTCTAGCATCCCTTCAGCTTGGTCAAATACGATCGCCTTATCGACATCGCACTCGGCGAACGTGGTCACGATCGCCTCTGGTGACTGATCGAACACTCCAGCGAGCGTGAAACCAGCACTGCGGGCCGCGGCAATATGCCTGCGGCCCATGCGCCCAACGCCGATTACGCAAATCTTCATCTCAGTCTCCGACTACGGCCTAAAGTTCGGAAAAGTAGCTTCAAGAAGGCGTGAAGGCCCAAGTCCGGGCCTTTGCTACGCTGATTGAACGATCAAGACAACCTAAGTCTCTTGCTCAGGAAGACTAATCTCGGAGCGGGACGGCAAGCTAGCGCCTGATCGCAACCTCCAACTAGTCGGCACCGTCGCTCCGATCAGAGGCGCCTTGTACGACGACGGCGATCGCGTTGACGATCTCGACTCGGATCGACGTTTAGTTCCGCCGAACTTTTAGAGAATTCCTCGGCAATTTCGCACAGCACCTGCGGCGCCTCGACACGAACCTAGCCACATCTTCATAAGATGCGCTAGAGAGAGAGAGAGAGAGAGAGAGAGAGAGAGAGAGAGAGAGAGAGAGCTAAAGCCACACGAACTGGCAACGAAGCCTAAAAACACATGGCGACATCGCAACACGATCGTCCAAATGTTTCTCCTTGGTACTAGCCCGTATCATGTCTTTGTCACTTCACTGACCAAGGCCGCAAAGCGCCGCGGCAGCTCCTCATCGAGAATTCCCCAACGATGCATCACGCTCTGCTGTCGCCGGGTCACAGATGCCGCGAACGATGGATCATCAACAAAGCGCACAAGCAGATCACGAAAATCTACTAGCGATTCCACGTGAATGACTCCGCCCACCTCTTCGTAGTCGTCATAGCGGTAGCGATAAGTGTCGTAGTTGATCACCGGGACTCCGCAAGCGATGGCCCAGCGTATGGTGGCGGATATCGACGCAACATACAGATCGCATAGCGGTATCAGCTCGGCGGTCGGTTGCCTGCTGAATCGGATGTTCTCCGCAGCAAACTTCTGAAGTCGATCGATCGAGACGCGCGGGTGCGGCCTGATCAGAACGTTCGCAAGACCCGCCAGTGCCCTGAAGCTTTCTATCCAAGCATCTATCAGCGCATCATAATTTGGAAACTCAAAATCTCTATCTTCGCTTCCGAATTGATCGGGAGGAAATCCGCAAAGGACGAGCGGACGATCCGGCGCAAAACCGTGCCTGGCCAGAAGTTCAAGCCTCAGCTCTGATCTGTTGACGGCACTCTGGCGCAAAATTGCGCTGTTTATGTCGCCCACCACAGCGAGCTGGCCAGCCGGGAATCCGAGCTGCAAATACTTATCGCGCTGAGCTTCGCTATCAAGTGCGATCCTTGCCGCCTGCCCGCGGTTCAGTATCCAGGGGGCTGGGGAGGATTGGCCGAACGCCTCCAAGGTTAAGGCAGTGAAAGCCGGAACTCGGAGCAAATTCTGGTCATCGAGTCGATAGCACCATTTGGGAAAGACATGGCTCACGAGTCGAGCCAATAAGCCTCTAACCTGATTTAGCTCCCGATGACGATAGGATTTTGCAGGTTCCAGAGGATTCGGAATCGTAAACGGAATAATGACGCTTGGAATACCCTGCCTGCGGCCTTCATTGACGATTGTCGTCGAAAGCGTTTCGACGTTGTCCTCCGCCAGAATGATTACATCCGGGCGAACCTTGTGGAGAAATGTTCGCAGTCTCCGCGCCTTCTGCCATGCCCAAAGGAGCTCGGCACTCGCGGCCGCCAGCGGGATCCGCCGAGCCCAATAGCGAGCACGGCTGGGCAGTGATGCGGGGTTGCGCAATATGGAGTAGACATTCCTCAGCGTTTCAGAGCGAGCCAATATTTTACGAAACCCAAGCAGCTCAATTCTACGACGCGGCTTGGTCGCGACAGTCCGTTGATTAATCTGATCGCTAGCGTCCTTCGAACGACTAGCAAACCGTGTTGAGATGAAGAATAAGCTTTCTTGCCTATAGAGCTCGTAATTTGCGAATGCATTGTCGATATGAATACTTCTATCCACGACCATTATGATCTGCGCGCCGAGCTCAGCACGCAGCATTTCAGTCGCCGCAACGCAGTGCGGGACCGCCGTATTCGTATCCGCATAGCATAAGACGCGGAGAGGCCGCATAGGCTTTTCGTCCTTCCGGAACTCGAAATAGGCGGACCTGATCCGCCGATGCGAACCGAGCATTCTGTCAATTAGCACTCACAGCCGGAGCGTCATCATCGATAAGGTCCAGCGACTGCGATTCGATCATTTCCCAATAGATCCCCCGCTTTTGGACGAGCTCTTTGTGGCTTCCTGTTTCGACAACTCGCCCTCCTTGGAGAAGAAAAATAGTATCTGCACGTCTTACCGTAGACAACCGGTGAGCAATTACGATCATCGTCTTTCGGCGCGAAAGACTCTCAAGCTGTCTCTGAATGGTTCGTTCGGTAAGAGTATCAAGAGCGCTTGTCGCCTCATCAAGGACAATGACGTCCGGATCGCGGACAAACGCGCGCGCGAGGGCTAATCGCTGGCGTTGCCCGCCTGAAAGGCGAGAACCCCTGTCTCCTAATGCCGTATCATACCCGTCAGGCAGCCCCTCAATCCAGTCCCCAATCGCAGCAAGTTGCGCCGCCGCGCGCAGCCGATCTTCCGAAACCTGCGTTCGCAAGCCAAAGCTGAGATTTGCACGAATGGTATCGTTTAGAACCACGACGTCTTGAGCGACGACGCCGAGGCGGGCCCACCAGGACTCTATCGCAAGGTCATTCAAGTCACGACCGTCGACTAAAATTCGGCCAGAGTTCGGCCGGTATAGGCGCGTGATCAGATTGATGATCGTCGACTTGCCTCCGCCAGAAGGGCCTACGATGGCAACCATATGGCCCTTGGGAACCACCAGATCGATCTTCTCTAGGACCTTCGGTCCATCCGGATTATACGAAAAGCTTAAATCTTCAATCCGTATCGCCTCGTTGAAATTCTCCAGTTTGACGCTCCCGTCACGTTCACGAGCACCGTCTGCGGCCGCCAGAAACGCGTCAAATTCCCTGAAGGCATCAAGGTGAATAATAATGTTGTTGCGCGAAATGCTGATGATGCTCAGCGGCCCTAATATGCGAAAAAGCAATAGAAAGAAAATCACTAAAACCCCGACCGCCTCCGCGGCGGTCTCGGCACGCAATGATCCTACCCCCATTACGATGACGCAGATCAGCAGGCCCCCTATCGTACTGAAGAATGGGACCGTCATGTTCTCTACCGCAACGGTCATGTCGCGGGCTTTTTGTAGCCTCTCGACCGCTGATTCTACGTCTCGCTGCACATCCGGAGTTGCTCCAGCGAGCCGAATCAACTTGGCGCCATTCAAGGTCTCGAAGAAAATTTGGCTGAACAGCTCGGTTGCCCGGGAAAGTTCCCGGCCGACACTATGAACAAGCCTCGTCGTCACTGCCCGGAAGATCAGGGTCGCTGCGATCACGTAGACACTCGCCACCACAACCAAAAGCGGCGACACTATCAACAAGACTAGAATGTAGCTCAGCACTACCGCACCGTTCGCAAGTAGGGTGGCGAAGAACCGGAGCGCGATGCCGATACGTGCGGGCTGATTGATCATGACGTTCGTCACAGCACCTGCGCCGATTGAATCGGTGAACTGCACGCTGGTTCTGACAAATGCCGAGTAGGCACGAAGGCGTAGGTGGAAATCGATCCGGTGCGGGATCGCGTAACCCACGAACTCCTGCGTAAATTGGAGTACCCCTCTCACCAGGACGACCATAGCCATAAGCCCGCCAGCCCATAGCAGGCGCTGACCGACTGGAAGAACATCAAATATCTCAGAAAAGCGACCAAGCAACGGAACGCTGGCGAATACATTTGTCTTGCCCATCGTCTGAAGCAATGGGACGAGTAAGAATACCCCAAAGCTCTCGGTCAGAGAGACGAATACCGCAAGAAAAATGAACAACAACAAGAGGCCGGCATGGCTCTTGCCATAGCGCAAAAGTAACGCCAGCAAGTCCTTGTAGGCTCGCAATTTACCTGACAAGTTCAGCCTCAAACCAAACTCCTTCGCGCGGTGCATGCGACGCCTTATTGCACCATCCGAAGGGACCTCCGACATAGCCGACACTAGCCGAGAAGAGGCGGCTGCTTAAGCCGCTCCGCCAGCGAACACACTGCAACACACCAACCTCGCGGGCCACGACATCCAGCATATCTTGCGTAGGCCACGGCTTACAGGTAAAGCCTGCCGACGCTTCTGCAGTTTTCAGTCGTTAGATCAGCAACATTCCCAGCAATCGTTTCATGACTTGGCCGCTCCGCGCTCTTACCGGAGGTGACCATTCCTTCTAACCAGGAACGAAGTGGGTTCGGAGAGAGGCGGATCGAGTCTGAAGCGAGCGATCGCGGTGCTTACCTTTCGCCTGCTTTGCCGGCCCCATGCTGGCGACCTGTAGCTGCACAATCCTCATGGCTAGAAGCCCTTGACGTCGAGCTAAACGCCTACAGGGGCACGAAATAAATGTCAACGCTGAGCGATCGAACCGTTGCCGCCGTTGTGCCGCCGGTTGTCTGCCACAACCTCAGCTCGCACACCGGCAATCCCGGTTATGCCTCACACGGCCGCTCACTTGGCCGAAGCACTCCTGGCAGCCGGCCGACACGTCCAGGTAATCGACTGCCTCGGCCTTCAGCCGAACCATCGGCAGGTTGTTGATAATTTCATACCGATGAGCGTCGATGAACGATGGGTGACAGCGCACTTGGGAGTGGGCGTGAGAGTATGCCACATTTGCCGCAGAACGATCGACGAATTTGTTGCGGTCGAAGGGCGAATTCCGCGCATCAATAGAGAGCGGCCCGAAACTCGCATCGCTCTCTTCGAGGATTATACAGGCGGTCACCTGGTACTCGCTTCGCCATGTTGCGTAGAATGTATCCTTACAGAGTGGAAACTATCGATCCTTCCTTACGGTCGATTGTGTCTACAGCAGCACATGTCCGTGCAGCTTTGAGCTCGTTTACGATGCTCGAACTCGCAGACAGCCGCAGCAAAAATCCACTCGCAACGATCGATTATGAAGGTGACGGTCGAGCTCGGTCCCGACCGCCGCCAGCGCGCCGTCCGCGTCGTCGAGCTCTTTCTTGGTCGCATCCCAGAAGGCCAAGATAAGTCGGAGCGCCGTTCGGGCCTTGTGTGCACCTGATCACTCTGTATCAACAGTTTTCGTCCTGCCGGATGACTCCGAAGCCCTGCTTGAACGCGCGGTCCTTGGCCCGGCGCATCGCTTCAACAACGGTCGAGTTCGGGCGACATGATCGGCCGATCGCCCTGCTGCATGGCCCGCTGGTAGCCTGCGTGGTTGACGACGCGCTAAATCTGATCGATGGCATCCGCTTCCGCCGCGGCATCGGGATAATGGAACGTGCGGCGCTACGCGCGACGACGAGATTCTTTTCCGAGGCTGTTGGCTGGCGGCCTGAGCTCGCTTCAGCGGAGTATCGACAACCGCCTCGTCGACGATTTTAAAGGAGCGCGACGGCCGGAACGAATGCCAGACGCTCGAAATTGCGAGATAGCGAACTTTCGACCTTGGCGGGTGGAAGGACCTCAGCTTCACGGTTAGCTTGCCATTAGAGGAGTTTCGTATTTACCGAAGTGAGGGCATTGAGATTTAGGATGAGGGCTCCTTATGGGCGGCTTGCTTGCGATTGCGTTGCAGTGCTAGGCTGGAACAACTCCCTAAAGTTCCACCAATGCAAACATCCCCTAAACACAGACCGGAAATCGATGGTCTCCGGGCGGTGGCCGTTCTGCCCGTCGTTCTGTTCCACGGTCAAGTCCCAGGTTTCAGCGGCGGATATCTTGGCGTCGATGTCTTCTTTGCGATCTCTGGCTATTTGATCACCCAGCTTCTGCTTGACGACCTCGATCAAGGGCGCTTGTCGATACGTTCGTTCTATGAGCGAAGGGCGAGGCGTATCCTGCCAGCCCTGTTCTTGATGCTCGTTGCAAGCGTTGCGGTCGGCTTCATGATCCTGCCGCCGCAACCGTTCCTGGACCTTGCGAAGAGCACCGTGGCGGCAGTGTTTTTCGTAGCGAACGTGTATTTCCTGCAGACCACGAACTACTTCTCAGACCCCAGCGAGTTGCTCCCGCTGCTTCACACTTGGTCGCTGGCAGTCGAGGAGCAGTTCTATTTCCTGTTTCCACTCGTTCTTGTGTTGACGCATGTCTACGCCCGCAGGGCACTGTCTTTGATCCTTTACGCTGCTGCCGTCATTTTGCTTGTCGCCGCTTACCGTGAACACAGGATCGACCCAGCACGCGGCTTCTACCTATTTCAGTTCAGGGCCTGGGAGCTCTTGGCCGGAGCGGCCATGGCAACCATGCCGCGCTGGCAAAACAAGTTGCTGCCCCCAATCGGGCTATTGACGGTCCTTGCCTCGGTCCTGTTTCTAGGCAATCCATCCGGCTTCGGCTCCGGCTCCTTACTCGCGGTCTTGGGCACGGCGTTGATTCTTGGCTTCGGCGGGACCGACACGGCGTCGCGTATCTTGTCGCTGCCGCCGCTGGTCTATATCGGGTCGATCTCTTACGCACTCTATCTTTGGCATCAGCCGGTCTTTGCCTTCGCAAGACACACGCTGATAAACGCGCCAAGCCCCGCAACAATAGCCTCGCTTATCCTTTTATCCGGCGCTTTGGCCGCCCTAAGCACCCGCTACGTTGAACTGCCCCTGCGCAGAGCCGCAACGTTCCGTAGCGTCGCAACTGCGTCCATTTCTGCAGCGGCGTTCTTAACGATCGCCTGCGTACTGATCGTTCGGTCCGCAGGGCTTCCTCAGCGCTACACCGCGGACCAAGTCGCCATACTCAACGCCAAGCCAGAGCGCGGTATTGCCTTCGTCGATGGCAAATCGTGCCGCAGGCCGATCGCAGAGGCTTGCGTGATCGGCGCCAAGGTGGCGCCTACCTTCGCAGTCGTCGGCGACAGCCACGCCGATGCGCTGACTGGGCCGCTCGGCGATATGCTGTCCAAGCACGGACTAGCCGCCTCGGTATATACCAACCCCGGATGCCCGTTTATCGCCGAGGTTATCGAGGTAGTCGATCTATACCATTGCAGCGGGCTTATGAACGGCGTCTTTGCCGCACTGAAACTCCACGACATCAAGAACCTGATCGTGAATGATCGCAGCACAGCCTACATTGCTGGAACACGTTTCGATAACGGCGAAGGTGGCGTCGAGCCTGGGGCTCCCTTCCCCGTCACCCCTATCGGATTTTCCGGCTCAGACCCGAAGCGTCAAGAGGTAACACTTGCGGCGATGCGCTCAACCCTGCTCAAGCTGCTCGACTCTGGAGTGACGATCTATCACGTCTTGCCCATCCCCGAGGTCGGCTGGCACGTTCCACGAACGCTGGCGAAGCTAACGGCGAGACATGCGCCCCCAATAACGACCAGCTTGCAGCGGTATTTGGAACGCAACGCACCAGTACTAGGATTGGCGGCCGAACTCTCCGCGAACCCGCGATATCACCCGGTTTATCCTCACCGCGTTCTCTGTGATGGTGGCCGCTGCCGAACCGTCTTTAATGGGACGGTCCTCTACACTGACACCGACCATCTAAGCTCTGATGGAGCCGCTTTGATCGCTCCTGAGATCAGCAAGCTTCTGGAGGTCCACCATGCCGATCGGTGACCACTTCTTCAGGAAGAAGCTGCGGGATGATATGGCCGCTCACAATGGGCGCGTGCGCATCTTCATCATTGGCGTGTTCTTATTGGTGAGGTCCTTCTCAAGCCGCCTGGCGCCCCTGAGCCGCTCCGGCAATGCGGTGAAGACCTAGGAGTCTCCAACTAAAGCATGGTTGCTCGTGCCGTGCGGTGAAAAACGTCGCATCCCCGCAATCAAGTTGASTTCGCGCCGATCGTTGATTCACATCGCCCCCGAAGGAAAAAACAGGGCTGGAGGAATGAAACGCGCTCAGTAGGGCGAAACAGAGGGTCGCCGCGCAAGCGCGACGAGTATAGCCCGCCTGAGGAAGTCGACCAGGTCGCCCCGACAGCGAGCGAGCTCTATTCGCCTGAACCCTACGACAAGCTTCATCCGGCCGAGACGCTAGCGCGCAGACCGTTCCACAATTTCGGATCCGGCAGCTGGAGGCATCCGCACTGGACCAACGTGGACTACCACAGCGACTATTACGGCTATCAAAGCGAGCTGATCGACATCGCCTGGGACATCACCTCCGGCGCGCCGGTCGCGGTCGCAGATGTAAGCGCCGAGCTGGTCTACTGCAGCCATACCGTCGAGCACCTGCAGGACGACCACGTCGATCACCTGCTCGCCGGGGCGCAGCGCATCCTCAACCCCGGAGGCGTGATCCGCGTCACCACGCCAAATGCCGAGCAGTTCTACTGGGCCTATCGCCCGCGCGACAGCTACATCAACTTCCACTATGGTCACGCCTTCCCGTTCGGCGCCGGCGATCACACATACTCAGTGCCGCGCATGTCGATCTGGATCATCAACGAAGTTGCGACCCAGCTCGTCCAGGGCGTCGGCGGCGAGGAGCGCCGCGGCGCTATTCTGCGCGACAAGCCGGGCGAGATCGATGCGATCTTTGCCGGGGCCTCCTGCATGGAAGAGGCCCTTAGCAAGCTGTGCGGCATGGTCGACTTTGAGCTGCAGCGCGAGGTGCCCGGCCAGCACGTCAACTGGTGGACCGTCGACAAGATACGCGAGGCCTATCGCCGCGCCGGCTTTGCGCACGCCGTCGTCACCGTCGCCGGGCGACAGCATCGTGCCAGAGATGCGAGACCGGCGCTATTTCGACCTCGTCGATCCGACGTCTCAGTACTCGTAGACGCGGTCAAATAACTCTAGCTCGGATCGACAAGCACGAACGGAACCGACTTCATCGGGAGCAGTTACCTCCGCGGAGGAGGAACTTACGATGAAAACCGCGATCGCTGCAGCTCTGGCATTAACTGCAATCCTTTCGTCCTTCGATTCTGCGTCAGCCCAAGTACAGGCTCGCTGGCGCTACGATGGCTCTGCGGTTTGCCCTGAAGGTCACGACTTTGCTCGCGGTGCCTGTTGGCCACGTGGCGGCTTCCGCGGAAGCTATGCACGCGGTGGGAGCCACGCGGTTCGGCCGCATTGGACCCGTAGCGGCTCCGCCGTCTGTCCTGAGGGCTTCGACTACTATGGCGGCGTGTGCCGATCCCGCTACTAGCGCTGATCTAGAAAGGCCCGCCAGCGCTGGCCCACGAGCATTGTTGTCCACACCCACGACGAGGAGTAGCTCGCGATCATCCCGGACTACTAGGAAACGATAATTTGCGAGGTGCGTACGATACCGCTTTGATGGCGGCATCCCCGCCCTCACTCGCCGCTGCAACACCGACGACCCGCGCCGGGAGACTTGGCTGATCTATTACGGCGACGTTTGCATCGGCACGATCGGTCAGCGCGCCGGCGTGCCGATCGGCGCCGATCAATGGGGCTGGAGCTGCGGCTTTCATCCTGGACTAGAGCCGGGTCAGCAGAGGTCCGGCACAGTGGCGACCTTTGACCAGGCACGCACCGCATTCGAAGCCGCCTAGTCTGATCTGCTGCCGTCGATATCTCCGCGGGCATTCGATGCCTGGCGCCAGGATCGCGACAGCCGCACGGAGATGCGAGCCAAGCGCGCACGCGGCGAGAAGCTCGACAGCGAGATCCCAAGCTCAATGATGCGTTGCGTCTGCGGCGCGGTTCTTAACAGCTGGAAGCCCGAAGAGAGCTACCCGCACCGGGCACACATCTATGGCGCTCAGGAGTACAGCCCTTAGTTGTTGTATGATAGGGTCTCAAGCCAGCGGCGCGGAAAGTACCGTCCATGTTACAAAGCAGCGAGTTCTCTGATGGACACCGTCAAGGTAACGATCACATTGCCCGTCAACGGGACGCCTCTAGACCGAGCACAAGCCATTGCCGCGGCGATGTCTCAGAACGACGGCCTCGGAGCATACGCCTTGGGCAACTGATGGGCGATTTGCGCTCCTATAACGAGGCGGCCGAGGATGCGTGGGGACAGGAGATCAAGGTTCACGTCGATTCAGCCGGCAACGTCTTAACCCGGAAACGCTAACTCGCTGATCTTGGCCTACCGGCTGGCTTGCCGATGAACTGGCGGAGCGGCAGTCGGAACCGACTCCCCGCTTGCGGGGCTCGCATGCGCTCGCGTCAGCGCCTATTCAGCCCCATGCGTAACGCCTTCGAGTTCTGCCCGCCAACGGCCGCAAAGACTGTCCCCGCCGGACACGACTGACCCGCGAACAGCCGTTTGTGATCGATGGCGAGGCCGTCGTCCTCGGCGTCGATGGCATCTCCGACTTCAATGAACTGCACTCCCGCAAGCAATCGAGATGCTATAGTTGAAGTTGTTGTTGACCTCACAAGCAATGGAATCGTTCAGTACACCTGCAGCATTGAGCGCATCGTAGACCGGCTTAAGAAAGCTATTTGCGCTAGCCCCGATGCAACCATGGACAGGACCTGAGGGATCATTAATGCTCCCCTGGTGAAGCTTAATCCCCTCACGCCCAGCTGGCGGATCTGTCAGATTCCAGCTGTATGATCCGGCGAAAGTCCGCCCATATGTGAGGTGATAGTTGCCCGCCGCCCACGGGATAGCATCATCCCATCCCGCATTCGTTTGCTGGACAACGTCCACCCAATCCTTAATTGGATTCCCACTTCCGTCCGTAGCGGACAAAGCTTTGTTTCGGCGGCGGTAGCGTTCTGATCCGTGCAACTGTCGTCTATTTCCGCACGGAACGCGGCAAACTGGAACTACCTTCGTTTAGGCCAGTTCATGGAAAATTGAGCATTCGCCGTGTTTCCGGTTGACCGATCGCGGCAATGCAACTCAGAAGAGAGGTTGTTGATATCGGTTATTTGTCCCACGGTCAAAGCTGAGACTTAGCGTGAAACCTCCCTGTGAACGACGGATTGCTAACAGGTTGCAACTGGTCAACTGGAGCCTTGTGGCTGGATGTGCGTTGGCGCTCTGCATCGGGCTTGCCGTATCAACCTTCACGCTGGAAGGTTTGATAACGACGGAGGTCCTCACAGCGCCAGCGCTGGCGGTTGCCGGGTTGTGGCTCATTCGGCGGGGCTGGGGCGAGCGGCCGGCGTTTACCATGCTCGCATTTGCGCAGATGGGTTGTTTCGTGATCTTCGCGGTGCCGCTGTCGTATATCGGCTTGGGCGCCGGGATGCCGCTGCAGGACGCGAGATTTGCCGAGCTTGACCGATTGCTCGGCCTGGATTGGCCTGCGTATTTCCATTTTGCGATGGCCCGTCCGGAATTGCTGCTCTACGCCAAGTTCCTTTACGCAATGATCCTCGTGCCGGCCTTCGGCGTCCCGGTCGTACTGGGGCTGACGGGGCAATATATCCGTCTGCAGCAGTTCGTGATGGCGTCAATACTGGCGTTGTGCGTGGTGATTGTCGTCTCCTCCCTGCTTCCGGCGATCGGCACCTATTTCGAGTTCGGACTGCCCTCCGACACCGAACTTTTCAAGGCGAACGGATATGGAGGACAGGCGCGCGACATACCGATGCTGCGCGATGGAACGTTGCGGACTCTCAACCTTGCGAAGCTCGGCGGCATCCTCACCTTCCCGAGCTTTCACGCTGCCACGGCACTTCTCAGCATCTGGAGCTTATGGAGCATCTGGTGGCTGCGTCCCGCCCTGCTGATGCTGAATGCGGGAATGCTCGTCGCGACCCCGTTGGTCGGGGGGCATTACTTCGTGGATGTGATCGCGGGCGTGTCGGTGGCCGCGCTAACGATCCAGACGTCGAAAGGCCTGACGGCGGTCTTCGTTGCAAGTCCGCTGGCGGTCTCGACGGAGCCGAAATCGGCGGCACCGGGCCGGCTGGTCGCTCTTGCCTTCGCCACCACGTTTGTGCGGCCGAGCCGCCGGAACATGTCCCGGCATGCGATACGTCTATGAACGTCGGCTTGTGGCCCTTCTGCGACCTCGGGTAAGTCCGCTCTTCCGCCGCTGTTTGGGGGTTGAGCGGACATCAGTCGGCCAAGCCGCTTAATGATGGGGTGGACGCCCCGCCGACGGCATCGATGTGCCAAAGTGGAGGTGTTTAGCACCACTTAAGGGAGGCGTCCGTGTCGGAGGTTAGCATAATCGGTCTGGATATCGCCAAGCATGTTTTCCACGCTCATGGAGCGGACAGGAAAGGGCGAGCTATATTCAGCAAACGGATCAGCCGAGGAAAGCTGCTGGATTTCTTCGCGGCCCAGCCGAGTTGCACGGTAGCTCTGGAGGCATGTGGCGGAGCCCATCACTGGGCCCGTCAGCTCGCCCGGCTTGGCCATGAAGTTCGGCTGATCCCTCCCGCCTATGTAAAGCCCTTTGTGAAGCGGCAAAAGAACGACGCGATCGATGCCGAGGCGATCTGCGAAGCAGCGCAGCGGCCGAGCATGCGGTTCGTGGCCGTGAAGAGCGAACAGCAACAGGCGGCGGGTCTGGTGTTTCGGACCCGTGACCTGTTTGTGCGGCAGCGAACGCAGCTCATCAACGCGATCCGGGGACACCTCACTGAATATGGTTGGATCGCACCTAAGGGGCCTTCGCACGTGGCGATGCTTACCGACCTGATCGAGGAAGAAGAGATGGCCAGCTCGCTTCCCAAAGCGGCCCACGCCATGTTCCGATTGATGTTGGATCTGTTGGCCGAGCTCAATGGCAAGGTCGCGGACCTCGACCAGGAGATCGCGCGACGTGCTCGCGAGGACGAAGTATCGCGCCGGCTAATGACCGTTCCCGGCATTGGCCCAATCTCCGCCACCGCGATCGCCGCTCTAGCACCGCCAGCCGAGACCTTTGCCAAAGGCCGTGACTTCGCGGCATGGCTCGGTCTCACGCCTCTTCAAAGATCGACAGGCGGCAAGCAGAAGCTCGGTGCGACATCCAAGATGGGCGAACGCACGCTCAGGCGCCTCCTCATCATCGGCAGCAGCGCGGTCGTGCAACAGGCGAGCAAACGCGGCGCGCCAAGGGGTTCGTGGCTCGAACAGATGCTAGCTCGCAAGCCGCGCATGCTGGTAACGGTCGCGCTCGCGAACAAGATGGCGCGGATCGTCTGGGCGCTCCTTGTGAAGCAGGAGAACTACAGGGCTCCGGTTGCCGCCAAGGCGTGATCTTGGCGGGCCAGAGGTCGTCAGAGATGTAGTCGGTCGAAGGAGGGTATGGCGCAACAGTCGGCGAGACGGGGCCGGAAGAACCAGATGTACTCATCGTGCCTGGAGCACGCTTTTATGATTTGGTTCCGGTCTGCGAACTCCCATACGGGCCCGCAGCTTCATCGCTGCACCATCAGAGGCCGGACAGATGGCAGCATCCGACTACGTGCCGATCTTCTTCAAAAACCGCTTGCATCTCGCGGGGCGTCCACAGATGA
>NZ_JBFUGY010000064.1:0-29133 GCF_056402655.1 Bradyrhizobium sp. P3_C3
CAATCCGTGCCGCCGCGCGACCTCCGATACCACGGCTCCCGGGGCCAGCGTCTCCTCGACGAACCGCGCCTTGTCGTCGGCCGAGAACTGCCGGCGTCGGCCGCTCTCCGTGATGACCTCGACCAGACGAACCGAGGTCCTGGGCTCAAGCATATGTTCAAGCTTAGACACAAGCCGATCTCCAATCAGAGATCGATCATTCCTCGCTCGACGCCTTCAATGGAAGGTGGGACCGAAACAGCGCTTACGCTCAGCCGGCGCTGGAAGTGCACCAATGATGCCGCGGATAGTGCAAACAATTTCGACGTGACTTCCGATAATCAGGCATTACCGCAGCGAAGTCCGCCTTGCGG
Organism: Bradyrhizobium sp. P3_C3; assembly: GCF_056402655.1. NCBI lineage: Bacteria > Pseudomonadati > Pseudomonadota > Alphaproteobacteria > Hyphomicrobiales > Nitrobacteraceae > Bradyrhizobium > Bradyrhizobium sp. P3_C3. The sequence continues at coordinate 354 of NZ_JBFUGY010000064.1, forward strand.
CATAAACGCCCCCGAAGAATCACTTGTTTCCGCCCATTGCTCGTATTCGTCCGGTGAAGGCCGCCTTGCCGAGTGAGGCGTGTTGTTGAGAACTGTCCTTATGGACAGTGATAGGCGCAGTGCCCAAGTCGAACGGCTCGAAGTGGTGGATACAGGCCGGCGGCGGCGCTGGTCCGAGGATGAGAAGCTCAAGATCGTCCTGGAGAGCTTACAGGCGCCGCGCCAGGTCGCGGCGACGGCGCGGCGATATGGCGTTTCGCGCTCGTTGCTGCTGCGATGGCGGCGAGCGTTTCGTCCCGAGCCAGCGGATGCCGCCGATCAGCACACGAACTTCATACCGGCGATGCTGGTACCGGAATCGGGGGCGACGCCTGGTCCAGTCGAGCCGGCCGGCGGGGCGATCGAGATCGAGTTTGCGGCCGGAGCTCGGATGCGGATTACTGGCGCGGTCGACGCGGCGACGCTGAAGGCGGTGGTCGCGGCGCTGGCAGATGGACGGCTGCGGTGATCCCCATCCCGTCGGGCGTGCGGGTGTGGATTGCGACCGGCCACACCGACATGCGTCGCGGCATGAACTCGCTGGCCGTGCTGGTGCAGGAAGCCTTCAGGCGCGACCCGCACGGCGGCGACCTCTACGTGTTCCGAGGCAAGAGCGGCAAGCTGATCAAGATCCTCTGGCACGATGATTAGGCATGTCGCTCTACGCCAAGCGGCTAGAGCGCGGCCGTTTTCTCTGGCCATCACCGGTTGATGGCGTGGTGAGTATCACCCCAGCCCAACTTGGCTACCTACTGGAGGGCATTGACTGGCGGATGCCGCAACACACGTGGCGGCCGCAGGCGGCTGGCTGATTGCTGGGATTTGAATCGATAGCACGATCGGCAGTTCGGACAGAGACCGCATCTTGTGATTCTCTGGTCGGCGATGGGCGCCGATGATTCTCTTCCCGACGATGTGGTGACGCGGCCCGCTTGGCCGCGGAGGCGGAGGCTCAGGCACGGACACTGCTGATCGAGAAGCTCAAGCTCACGATCAGGAAGCTGCGGCACGAGCAGTTCGGACAGTCCTCCGAGCGCGGCGCATTGCTGGACCAGCTCGAGCTGCAGCTCGCCGACCTGGAGGAGAACGCGGCGCAAGCCGAGACGGCGGCGCAGATGGCAGCCGACAAGATTGCGGTGCCAGCGTTCGAGCGCCGCAAGCCGGCCCGCCGGCCGCTGCCGGAATTTGCCGCGGGAACGCCTTGTCTATCCGGTACCTGCCACCTGCCCATGCTGCGGCGATAGCCGGTTACGCAAGATCGGCGAGGACGTGACCGAGACGCTGGAGCTCATTCCGCGCCAGCGGAAGGTGATCCAGCATGTGCGCGAGAAGCTCGTCTGCCGGGCCTGCGAAGCGATCACCCAGCCGCCGGCCCCCTCGCATCCGATTGCGCGCGGGCGTGCGGGGCCCAAGCTGCTGGCCCATATCCTGTTCGCCAAGTACGGCCTGCACCTGCCGCTCAATCGTCAGAGCGACGTCTATCAACGTGAAGGCGTCGACCTCGACGTGTCGACGCTCGCGGACTGGGTGGGCGCCTCCGCCGCAACCCTGATGCCGCTGGTAGATGCGATCCGGAGCCACGTCTTCGCGGCCGAGCGCATCCACGGCGACGACACCACGGTGCCGGTGCTGGCCAAGGGCAAGACCCGGACCGGCCGGCTCTGGGCCTATGTGCGCGACGACCGCCCGTTTGCCGGGCCAGATCCGCCGGCGGCTGTGTTCATCTACTCGCCGGACCGCGGTGGTGAGCATCCGGAGCAGCATGGCCGGCTATGCCGGACTGATGCAGGCCGACGCCTACGCCGGGTTCAGCAGGCTTTACGAGGCCAATCGCAAAGCAGGCCCAATCATCGAGGCCGCGTGCTGGGCGCACGGCAGGCGCAAGTTCTTTGATCTGGCACGGCTCAGCAAGGCGCCGATCGCGGCCGAGGCGGTCAAACGCATCGATGTCCTGTTCGCCATCGAACGTGAGATCAACGGTCTTGCGCCGCAGGAGCGCCTGCGCGTGCGCCAGGAGCGTAGCCGCGCCCTGATCGTTGAGCTGTAGGCGTGGTTGCGCGAGCAGCGCGCCAAGCTCTCCAAGAACAACGACACGACCAAGGCGATCAATTACTTCCTCAATCGCTGGGACGCATTCACCCACTTCCTTAATGACGGGCGGCTCTGCATGTCGAACAATGCCGCCGAGCGCGAGCTACGAGCTGTCGCCGTGGGAAGAAGAAATTGGACCTTCGCAGGCTCCGATGAGGGCGGCCGACGCGCCGCGGCCATCTACGCCCTCATCGCCAGCGCCAAGCTCAACGACATCGATCCGCAGGCTTGGCTCGCCGATGTGCTCGGCCGCTTGCCGGATCATCCCGCCAAGCGCATTCACGAACTCCTGCCTTGGAATTGGCGCCCTCAGAGCGTCGCTCACGCCGCCTGAGCGCAATCGGCTATCCGCCCAAAGTGACCTGCCCAGGGGTCATCGTCGGATGCGTACCATTGCTCCCCATTTCCGTCAACTTTGATCGCCATGTGAGCAACAGTTATTTCTCACCGAAGCGTGGCCAGCAGAGTTGCGCGATCAATTACTTCGATCGAAACGATTTGCAGGACGCGAATGAAAAACGCCGCCCTATTTGCCTTTGGCTTGTTGTCTTCCAGTCTTTGGTTGCAAGACAGCGCAAGATGTCAAACTTCGCTTGCCCCGCTGCTTTCACTTGCGCCGCCGTCGGCTGAACAAGGTTCGGCACCTCCGACCACCACCAACAGCGGTTGGCCGCCAATAGCGCCGCCCAACGTGTCGCCGCTGGCTACCAAAAGTTCTGCGCAATCTGCAAAGACCAATGTTGAATCGTCATCGGCGACGGATGACGTTCCGCCGCCCACAGCGACTGCCAAGCGTTCGGTACCACCCCCATCCGCCAAGGATGCGCGACCACGGGCGATCACTGCGAACGCCCTGCCATCTGTCACTGCGAAGGACACACTACCGACGGCGTCCGACGACGTTTCGTCCGCGCAGGTCATCGGCAGACTCGCGCCGTCGTCTAAACCAGCCACCGACTACGATGGCTTTAGCGTCGGTATCGTTGACGACAGTGACACATCAAGCCAGGCGACGCGACCGGTCAGGTCGCGCTCGGCAAAACAGTCCAAACACAGTCAAGAGTCAGATAGCATCGCAGGACACCAATCGGTCGATCGAGCGGAAGAAGAGAACTTGAAGCGCAAGCTCACGATCTGCCGCAGCTGCAAGTAGCAGGTTTCTGACAACCACCGGTCGCTCTCTCGAGCCGCCCAATGTCCGCTCTGGAACCTGTTGCGCAGCAGAAGCGGATATCCTCAGGCCGGTCCCTGCACTTCAGCGACCCTGCGTGTTTGCGTTATCAAATAGCCACCCCAACGCTTCGGCGGGATTGAGCCAGAGCTCCTCGTCGATCCGTTCGGCGATCGTTAGCGCATGTGCCGTCAGAACTTCAATGTCCTGAGGATCGGCACCAGCTTTCTCCAATACGTCGATACATCGATGCACCGCTGCCAGATCAAGTTGAAGCTGCTCGATGCTCGAGCGACGCCTTCCGGCCCCCACGACCTTCCATGTCGATCTCTGCGCGCGCATTTTTTCTCCCCGTATTAGGTCACGCATTCGTGAGTGTCGTTTGTGGCGAGAACACGAAGTTGGGGAGACTGAATCGAGGATGTTTGATGTTAGCAGGCCAAAGGTGGCGTCCTGGCCATAGATATGCACGATCCCGCTAATCGCCTGTCGGTTGTCCACCCGATACGCACCGCGCCGTCCGCTTGGCAGTAAGAGTTGAAGGCGCTTCCACTCCGCGTCGCTCAACCAGTAAAGTTGCTCGCGCATCCTCCAGTCGGAGACCTTGATGCACGATTGATCCCGCGTGAGAATCCTTATTGAGTACGACCCCTAGTCTAGGCCGACGGGCTGGCTTTGCTGCCACTCGCTCGTACGTCTTCCTAGAGCCGCTCAGTGATCACGAGCTTATAGCCGGTGACGGGTTGCGATGATGGGCGTTCAGTAATGACATCAGAAATCCGCATTTTCTGACTAGACATGAATCAACAGCCGGGGATCAAGCAAGGAGAAGGGGAGCAAGCAAGAGACATGGTTCAGAACGCAACCGGTGCCACGCCGTTTCCTCTCGGCGTCTTTGTCGGCAACCCAAACTATTATGATTCGAGTGAGGAGGCGAGTTTCGAAACAAACTTCAACGCCTTCTCGGACTTGATGAAAACGAAGCCGCAATTCCTCGACCAATATAGCGATCAGCGCCTGCCCGTCTCAGGTTGGGTTGGTCAGGCGAGTTGGAATGCAGCCTCAATGGCCCAGTCGCCCGTGCTTAAAGGCGTTACGCCGGTGATCGGGTTGCCGATGACTTCGACCGCGCCAGGCTCGGGAACTCCCGATCAGTTTTACAAGGACTTCGCGGCCGGAAAGTACGATTCCGTTCTGAAAGGGATGGTCAAGACCTGGGCCGACCACGGTTTCGCGACACAGATCTGGCGGCCCGGCTGGGAGATGAATATCGACACCATGCCGTCCTATGCCGGCAACGACGCCGCGACACGCGCGGATTGGGTCAAGGCGTTCCAGCACATCTCCACGGTCTTGCACGCCGCGGGCAAGGCCGAGGGAGTGAGCGTCCAGGTAGCGTGGAATCCGAGCGTGGTGAACTACAGCCACGCCGGCAATGTCATCCAGACTGCTTACCCTGGGAACCAGTATGTCGATATCATCGCCGCCGACGTCTATGGCGATGTCTTTCCCTACGGCTCGCCGACGCACCTCTATGACTGGGACAAGAGCGGGCAAGTCCTCAACTCGTCCCACCCGGTCTACGATTCGAGTGTCCAGCAATGGGCGTCGGATCCAGTCAACCTCCAACATTACTACACCTACCCGGCCGCCAACCAATGGTCGCTTGATGGCAGCGTGGGCCATGCGACCACGCTTCAGCAGCTGATCGATCTCGCCAAATCAACCGGCAAGCCGTTCGCGATTGCCGAAACCGGTGCGGGCAATACGCATGATGGCGCGCGTCTCACCGACAATCCGACATTCGTGAAGTGGCTGGCGGACACGCTGCATCAATCGGGGGTCCACGTCAGCTTTGTGAACATCTGGGATTCGAACTCCGTTGGACAATATCGTTTCACCAGTTCCGCCGACCACAAGCCACTAGAGGCCGCAGCGTGGGCGAGGTATTTCGGCGACCCGCCTACATCTACGTCCACATCCAAATCCGCACCGGTGACTACTGATTCATCGCACACACCGGTTGTTGCCGTCGCGGACACTCTTCCTGCGGCCGCGCCTACTCCAACCTCGCCGCCGCAGACTAATGTGACCGATCATTCGACCGGCACCAACCCGGACCATGGATCGTGGAGCGAGCATCGCGACTCGATCACGAATGGTGGAATGACGACTCCTGCGACCCACACAAGCATGAGCCTGGCAGGCCAGAGTTCTGCTTTGTTGAGTCAGATCGAGCACTTCGTCGCCGAGAGGGGCGGTTTTGACGCTGTAACAGCACCGATCAACGCGGCGGAGGCATCACATGCAGACGGCTCGACCGCAGCGTTTCTGGCAAATCACGGCTTTGCTCTTCTGAATCAACATCTGGCCGGTAACGCCGGTCGGGTCGAGCCCGGTCAGATTGTGTCAACTGGGTCGAATAGCGCCACTTGGGCACAGGATTTAATTTTGACCAGACCGCAGCATTGATCCACTGCCGCGCCCAGCCACTCCATGCGGTCACTTGGGTGCGGCAGCCATCACCATGTCCAGAACGATCAGCACAAGGTGACTTCGACCGATTCAAGTGCGGCTTCGCGGCGAGGTTGATATCATGACCGTCATCAGCCGGAAATTCCGTGATGATGCCAATCTCGTCTTGCTGCTTCAACCGCCCTCGCGTCTGAGGGGTCGAAGCGCCCGCTTCTGTTTCGCCAGGGCGGCTCGCTCATAGCGCTCAAGACCTGCGAGCTGTGCAGACGTGCCGGGACGGGTCACCCCCAAATCGCGGCCAACATCTCCAGCCGAACGCCGCGAATGCGCAACGGCTTCAGCTTGCAACGCGCGAGGCGCGTCACGGATTCCGGCGCGATCTGATGCCATGGGCAAGGTCCGATCGCTGCAACCAAATCCTCTACCCCCGCAGGCTCGCTGATGCTGCGCCGCGCTAGGCCGTGGCGCAGCGCGTTTCGGCGGGACCGGGTTTTGCCGTCCACCGTATTGGGCCCCGTACCTTGACGTTGGTGCGATTGGCTTCGATTTGTCGGTTTGACGTTATCTTCAGGGACCCCGCGCTTTCGGCTGTTCAAATGTCGCTCCGAAGCGCCGGACTATCGATCCAACGCTATCGTCTGTTGCGCCCTAAGCTTCTTGAGACCTATCGCCAAAAGGCGATTGAGGCCGCGTTAGGGCGCATCGATTTGGCTGGAATTGTACCCGACTGCCAAGACGAGGCCGAGTACTACACGCGTCAAAATGCGCTCAGCTGGCGGATTGATCCAATGGCTACAACCGAGATCGACGCGCGCCTTGCTGCCTATAGCTTCGATACGCACGTCATCGACACTGAAGTCCACGTGCAGGCGCACATATCATCGTCCTGTTCGAGAGCCTGCTCAACGCCGCACAAACAAAACGCATGCAGCTCCTCCGAGAAATTCGGAACCAGCGTCCCTCAGGTGGATCAATGGGTCCGCGTCGTTGAGATTAGATTGAGGTCCTTGGCCCAACCGCAATCAGATAAAGTCGTCCTTTGCGCCCGGCACGACATGCATCACGCCGGATTTGCGCGTGAATGCGCCGTCGCCATCTGTCGCAAATCCAAGCGGGTAGAAGGATCGGCGGATCAATGTGCGGCGGCGCCAAACCGCGTTCCATTCTTGCAAAATTGAGCGGTCCTCTCGGCACCTCACAGTCGATCAGGCAGGGCTGTCGCGCGCCCGCATGACCGACCGGCTGCGACGATATTGCGGCCTCCCGACGCTGTTGGGAGTGACTTTGTGAAAGGGTCAACCCGGACAATGACTTGTCTCGGCGACATCGGTGAGGAATGGTCCTCGTTCGTTATCGAGGGGACACTTATCATGCTTGGGCGTGCATCCAGCCACGATGAAAGAAGCGCTGAACAAAAGTATTGGCGCGGATGCTCGACTCGGTACGATCCTAGTTCGCTTGATTCGCCGTGAAGAAAGCGAAGATTTTGGCTATCCCGGAACCGTTATGCCCCATCCTCGCTTCTTCGTTTTGGCTGCAGCGGCGATCCTCGCCGGTCACTCCTTGGCGGCGGACAAATTTCCGGAACTTGCCCCCGAGCAACTGATCACCGGAAAAGCCAAGGCGTCACCCGGCATCCCCGGCGCTCTTTTATGCCGCAGTCATGCAGGGCTTGCTTTTGCGGCTACGCAGCTCCGCGATGGCGGCGCGCCGGATCTCGCAATTCTAGGTTGTAGCCTGCTCCCGGAAGGAACGACAATCGCGATTGAGCAAGAGGACCACACCTGGATCGTCCGGAGCCACACTCTCTTGGGACACGACGTTTCTGGCGTAACAGACCCGACCATGATCGAGCTTGAGAGCGCATCACCCTGAGGAAGCCACCGACCACGAAGACGGCCAGCACAGCTTCCCGACGAATCTTCGCTGACAGATCGTGGGCAGCAACTGCTAGCACGCGGGCAATCTGGCATGGCTGAAGCCTTGTCGCCAATCAATCATGGCGGGCGCCTCGCGCCCCTGCGGGCCAACATCGACGGCCGAAGAGGCCGGCATCGACCAGCCTTCTTGGCCGTATCGGTCCACCCCGGACAAAGGCCCGTGCCTTCGGATCCGATGCCTTTTGAGCCCATGCCCCCAAAGCTGCGTTGGAAACGAACCGAGGCAGCGAACGCGCCGTTCGTCGGCGCAGGGCGCCAACTGGGCGACGGGCCTCACTGCGGATGGTCGACAGCGCTGACGAGCAGCGGGGCATTCGCCCGGGACACCGTGACCTCAACCGTCGAGGTGCCTTCGTCATGCCGGTTCTTGCCCACCACGAGGAGGGTGAATCTGTCCGTCCCCGAAAAGTTCGGTTTTGCGAAGTAGCGGAACCCGGGGCCGACCAGGACGATCTCGCCGCTCTTCGGCTTCTCCGTCACCTCTACCTTGTAGATCTGCATCGTCGACCAGCGAAGTCCCTGGATGCAATCTGCCCCCGGCGCGATCGTCATCGACCATTCCATGGTGTCGCCCGCAAGCCTGTATGGCTTGTTATCGCGCAAGCAATTCGGTGTGGCTTTGGTTTCAGACGCTGACGCGAGCAACATCAGCATCGCAGCGATAGCTGCGCCAAATGAAATTCGTGACATGGTTCGTCCCCTTACGTGAGGCGCCAACTATGGACGATGGCGCTAAACGATATGTAAGGGAGCAGGGGTCGGCTTGCCCGTTGGTGAATCTCCCATTAAAGGGTGGCGGATCGCCATCCTGAAGCGCCTGAAATTTAACTCTACCACAAGCTGCGATCTTAAATTCCACCAGCGATATTCTAGGAAGGTGCCGAACGCCAAGACAGGCCCAGGCGCTAATTCGTCGTATTTGGTACAGATTGGAACCTTCGGGGCGCCGATTCAATTGGTTAGCCAGCTTTGACATACTAGGCACATAACAATTGGCTAAGTCAGCGCGGGCCAACCAGGTGACGTTGGAGCGGCGCTTGAACTGTGCCGATTGGTGGCGCGAAATTTGCTCCAGCTGCATTTGACGGATGGCAATACCCGATTGGAGTGCTGTGTGCTCGGTCTCTTGATACTGTCTGTGGTGGCCACGGTGTTTTTCGGAGCGGGCTACGCGACGCGTGCAGCAGTCTCGCGAAAGCGGTACACTGAGTACCTCAAGTATGAGCCCTATCTCGGCGCTCCGCGAATGACCCGGCCACCAGCTTTTCTCATCCGCGGCAACACTCCCTCTGCCTCTGCGCCCTCAGACAATTCCGACGACCGCTCGTCCCGGGGGGCTGGTGGTCAGCCTCCACAAAAGAGCCTCTCTGAGGGCGACGCAGTGAGGCCTTCCAATTCTCTATCAGAGAGTGCGCGACTCAAGCCGCAAACAATGCGTTAGGCTGAGGCCTTGGCCACACGGCCGGTCGCGGACTATTGCATGGCATTTGTATGGATAAAAAATGAGCAGCTTGGTTTAGTTTTGGGGTTGAACATTGTCGAAGCCTGCGTAGCTTGTGGTTGAGCGCATCGAACTTCTAGCGCTGCTCAAGAGCGACGTGCAATGCCTTCCAGATCCATGCTCGACCGCTTGGCGCTAGGGTTAGCTACGCCTGACATACAGTAGTCCGGCGACGATAGTCACGCGAGCTTCCGAAGGCTACAAAGATTTCTGCCGCTAGTCGTACTGGCCGCTGTTACGGGCGGCGCGGCCGTCTTGCTGGTTTTGCGTTTCGTTGATCCAGATTGATGCTTCAGGCGATCGCGCGAGGTTATCCGGGCGGTTGCGCAAGAATCCTTTGGACCGTACCGCGGGTATCGTCACTCGCAGACTTAAGGTTGAGCGATTACATAAACTTGCTCACCACGTTGAGGGCTCCGTACCTTGGCGATATAGATACAAGGCGCAGAGCGCCTTGGTGTTTTCCATGCTGAAGAATTCTTTGAAACCTCAGTGGTCCATGTATTTCTGGAGCGGCCGTCGAATTGCTGTAGAACAAGAATGTTTGCATTATTCCCGATAGCGATGTTCTTTCGACGGGGACTTTGGTGCGGGGTTTGCGCTGCGCGAGCACTTTTGCGTCGACGTCGTCGGACTAACTCGCCGTCACGCGACGACATTGTCTGACTTAGATCTCTTGGTGTCGCCGTGCTTCGCGCTCATTGCGAGCGCTATCCCTTACGGTCCATTGGCTGGCTTAATTCCGATATCACCTCGAAGTACCCCCACTTGACCGGAAATGTCCGATTCCACACTAACACGTAGTCCTCAAATTGACCGATACTCCTCCAGGCTGCGAAATGGCAAACATGAATTCCCTGAAACTGATTTGGCTCCTAGCGGGGATAGGCCTCGCCGTCACTCTCGACCTGCCGGGCAAATACGCGTTTGCAAGCCCAAGCGCCGAGACTGCTAGGAAGTGCATGCGCTATTCCTATCTTGTCTATCCATACAAGCGGCCGGGATCAGTCCGCGGAAGCGGCGATCGTCAAGCATACTTCAGCGAATGTATGGCGAAGGATGGTAACGTCCCGGAGCCACCACCGGCGAACGGGTGAGTGCGCTATTGCCAGGGGCAACTTGCGGCTCCCTATGGATACCCTTTACTTCGCGTTGCTATCGTCGATCTTGCCCCCGTTAGCAACGCACTTGTTGAAAAAGGCTTGCTGATCGCGGCCGCTTCCCTTTGTGCTTCCAGCTGCGGGGTTGCCGGATTCGCGGGGCGGAAACTGCTTGGCCATGAGTGCGCTGCACTTTCGGGCTACCTCGGCGGTGACGGCCAATGCTGGAATTCCGGTCGCAGCGAGGACAAGGTAAGCCAAGCCCAGCACGACGATTTCGCGTCTTGGTATGAAGGTCACCATCTTCTCCTTGCCGAACAGACAGCCGCTCTTTGAAGCCGCCGACGAATACTTTAGTTTCTTTTGGGGTATTTTGAACACTGAAATAAGGTTGCGGCCAGCCGCCACAGGAGCGCCCAAATCGGCATGAGTTCGCGAGAGCTGCGGGAGCGCGAGGAAGAAGGCGCCAATCAGGCCTCTGACGAGGTTCAATTCGCGTTGGTGATCGCTCGGATAATAGAAACGATGAAGGCCGATCCTGAGCTTATGCGCCAGGCGGTCTATGATCTGGCGCGCCATAAGCTTCAGGAACAACTCGTTGATTCAAATCCGACAGATACCCAGCGCGCCGAACGCGCGCTCGAGACTGCGATCCACGGCGTAGAGGAATTCTCACGGCAGCAAGTCAACCTGCCTGCACCATCTTCGGTACCACAGCTGAGTTCGGCTTTGCCGCGTGACCCGCCACTAGGAGAAGCCGGTCCCGTTCCATCCGAATCGGGCGTAGGGCTGATCCATCCGGCAAATGGAGCCGATCGCCATCCCTTGTGGGCTGTCATGACGCGGACCGCTGCGGTCCTGCTGGTCCTTGGAACCGTCTTTATCGTTGTGCTGCAACGCGAACGCCTGATGATGCTGGGACAGCCCCTCCAGGGTCAGAGGGGACAGACAGTTCCCGAGGGAGCAGTCGGGACACCCGCCTCCGCAACGGCCGATACGGCCTTGAGTCGGTCCCCACCGCCTCCTTCATTCCCGCGGCCGACCGACTACGGCGTCTATGCGCTCGGAGACGACGCCTTGACCGAACTCCGGCTGCTGCCCGGCCGGCCGCCAGATGCGAGGGTCGCGATCTCTGCCGCATTCAGCCTACCCGGCAAAGTGAGCCTGCGAAACGGACACCCCGAGTTCATTGTCTTTCGGCGAGAAACCGCTACCAACATTTTGGAGCGTGCCGAGGTGCGCGTGATTGCCAGGATTGCTCGCGATTTCTCGGCTGAGTCGGCAGGCAGGCGGCTCGACGACAACGACTCCTGGGTCATCAGAAATTTCTCCTATCCATACCGGGCGTCTCCCGTGCCAGATAATCCGGAGATGTACAGACTCCACAGCGAGGACCCGACACTGCAGCTTCCACCCGGCCAGTATGCGCTGATCCTCAAGAACCAGTCCTATTACTTCAGGGTCGAAGGCGCCATTGTGGATCCTCGGCAGTGCATCGAGCGGGTCATCACCACCAGCGGCACGTTTTATTCAGCCTGCAAGAAACCATGACCTCTTGCCAAGCGATGGATGCAACCTATCTACAGTGGTGGCGTTAGGTTGATACGGCCCCGTGTGGAGGCTCCTATGAGTGCCCCTAAACTGTTGCTAACCTCTGCTCTGCTTTCGCTTCTGACTGTTCCAGCGTTTGCTCAAGGCACGCAGCAGAATGCGAATGGCCGACAGCAGAGTTATACGTCCCAAAATTACGCGCGGGGTTCGCGTTCACCCGTAGCGACCCAGCCTAGCAACAATCCATTCCAGAACCCCATCGGGCAAGGCGCGCCCCCGGCGGCCTCGGCCAACCCCGCTCTCAACAGCAATCGCACCTTTGCGCCTCGCTAGGATTTCTGAACGGGCCTGCGTCGCCACCGACCGCTTACTGTGAGACGACGTCTACCTCAATCGACGAGGATCCGCCGATTTGCAGCGAGGTTCCCTTGATCGCAATCTTGAAATGGTCGGCCCCCTGTGCGGCCGGGTCCGAAAAATAGCGGAATGAAGGGCCTTGCAAGACAAGGCGGCCTGATTTCGGCGGGTCTACAACCGCGATCGCGTCAATCATGATCGTCGACCAGCGTAGCCCCTGAATACATTCAGCGCCGGGCTTGATTTTGATCAACCACTGAATGGTGTCCGATCGCAGCTTGAAGGGTTGCGGATGCAGGATGCAAGTGCCCCCGGCTGATACCGGTAACGGATAGCACGCAAGAATTTGAACAAACAACACAGCAATTATAAGATTTCGCATAAGCCTCTGGCCCCCAACGGTCCTGCTTGCTTACAGACAGCGCTCTTTTGTGAAAACCAAACTAATCTGACCCGCTTTGTACTAGTGAAACCTCGCTTACCAACACTACTCCGATCCCGCACGCGCTCGCCAGCGTCTCAGGCCGTTATAGCGTAATCGCCGACGCCGATATCGCGGCCACGCGGACAACCGGGCTTTTACAGCCTCTTCCAAGAGCAATCATCGGTTAAACGTGCAACAGAAATAGATCAGCCGGCGAGGCGTGGGACAGGGTGAAATGCGCACTCTCCATGCCGTGCTGAACGTTGCTGTCAACGTGGAGGTCGTGTAATGCCTGCGCGAACACCTTCGAGCTTGGCACGGGTCCATTCCATAAAGGGATCGCCGCAGATGTGGATCCGGGCTGAGAGGTGATAGCGGAGAAGTTAAACCCGTCAACTGGCGGATCGATGACGAGGGTGCCGCCGTTTCCATCGCCTGAGAGATTGAACGTTGAATGGGTGTAGTCGCCGGCCAGCGTGATATGCGCGATGTGGTTCTGGGCGTCCGAGATGGTGAGTACCCCGCCCGATGTGTCACCTGAATAGGCGACTTTCGTGCCTGATCCGAACGAGATGTCCTTGAGATCAAGAATGTCCGAACTGGACGGATCACCGTTGCCGGAAAGGCCGTAAATCGTGCCAGTAAATTGCGTGGAATGATCGAGAGTGAGGGTACCGGTGACGCCCTTGAACGTGACCGATCCGGAAGCCGCTCCAGTCAGTTCGAGCGTCGCGCCTGGTCCGATGACGGTCGCTTGGCTCAAGTTGCCGAGAGCAAGAGTGATCTTTCCAGAAATATCAAGTACGGTCGATGAGCTATTGATTACACCGTCGCTGTTGAGATCCTGATGCAGCACCGTCTCGATCGATTTCAAAGATGTGCTCGTCCCCGAGACATTGCTGAGCAAATTCGAGGTGAAGTTGCCGTTGCTGTCGGTGGTCCACACGGTGTACAGCCCGGTCGAGGTGTTCTTCCAGGCGACGTCATAGCCGCTCGATGTCGCTTCCGTTCCAATCGGCACCCAACCGCTGAACTGTCCGGCCACGTACGTCACGCCACCATATTTCAAGGTGGGCCCATTTCCTCCGAGGAAATAGTTGCTGCCGACCTGCAGCAGGCTGGTTGCGCCCGAGGCCTCAATGGTCGTCGTGTGCAAACCGATCACCCCGTCGCCGTTGAAGTCCTGCTGAAACAGCGTCTCGATTGACTCAAAAGCTGTGCTTGTTCCGGAGACATTGCTCAGGAGGTTGGAGGTGAAGTTGCCGTTGTTATCGGCGGTCCACACCGTGTACAGCCCGGTCGAGGTGTTCTTCCAGGCGACGTCATAGCCGCTCGACGTCGCTTCTACGCCAAGCGGCACCCACGCACCAAACTGTCCCGCCACGAACGCCGTGCCACCGTACTTTAGGATCGGGCCGGTGCCTCCGGCGATCGGATTGAGCAAGAAGTTGCCACCAAGCTGAACCAGGCTGGTGGAGCCGACCGCCTCGATTGTTTTATTGGGAATGCCAATCACGCCGTCGCGGTTGAGATCCTGATTGAATAAAGTCTCGATCGACTCAAAGGACGCGCTCGTTCCGGAGACATTGCTGAGGAGGTTGGACGTGAAATTGCCGTTGCTGTCGTTATTCCACACCGTGTACAGGCCGGTCGTCGAATTCTTCCAGGCTACCTCAAAGCCGGTCGATGTCGCCTCCGCACCAATCGGCGCCCAGCCGCTGAACTGTCCGGCCAGGTACGCTGTGCCACCGAATTTCAGCAGGACATCTGCACCGGCATTAGACAGATAGAAGTTGTTTCCAGCGCTTATCAAACTGGTCGTCCCAGCTGCCTCGATCAATGTCCCGACGAGCGGGTCAAACGCAGCTGAAAGGCCGCTCGAATTGCCAGCGGCATCTGTTGAAGTCGCCGTGAACGCATGCGGCCCCGCCGCAAGAGATCCGGTCGTGACGCTCCATGCTCCATTGGACGCCGCCACCGCCGTACCGAGCAGCGTGTTGCCCTCGTACAGCTTGATCGTGCTGCCAGCCTCCGCCGTTCCCGAGACCACCACCTTGTTGGACGCGGCGAGCGTGTCCGAGACGAGAACCGGCGCGTTGGGTGCGACCGTATCAATCGTGACGTTCAAGGTGCCAGACGTCACGCTCACATTGCCGGCCGCGTCCACCGCCTGGCCGGTAAAGGCATGGGTGCCGTCGACCAGCATACTGGTCGCGAACGACCAGTTGCCACCGGCATCGACCGTGGCGGTGCCGACCTGGGTCGCTCCATCGAACACCAGAACCTTGCCGCCAGCCTCCGCGGTCCCACTCAGCGTCAGCTGATTGGCGCTGGTAATGCCATCGCCCACAACGCTGCTATCAGGCGAGAACGTCGCAATGCTCGGTGCGGCAGGTGGGGTCGTATCAGCGACCGACCCCGCCGAAGAGGGGCCCGACGTCACACTTCCATCGCCAACCTGAATGACAAGTGGATGATCAGTCAACGTGACGTGCAGCTGCGAGACGTTCGTGTAGGTCGCGATGGGACTGGTCCCGACGAGCGGGTCGTAGACGTAAACCACCCCATAGGACTTTCCGAGATTGACGGTCACATCACTAGTTGGGGACGCGACCTCCTTTTTCAGGTTCGGATCCCAGATGACATGCTCGTCCCACACAACAAGATCAAACGTGCCATTGTGCTTCTCCAGTAGCATCTGGGAGGCGCTCGATGGCAAGTTGTCCAGACTATAGGCTAGGCTGCCGGGTGTGAATGACTGCGAGGCGTTGGGATCGCTTAGAATCGTCGTGAGGTTGTGTATTGCAGTCGCAACAAGCTTTGGACTGCCATCATTTTTGAACAGGCCGAAATGAGCTTCCTTGTTCGTAAAGTTAGGATCAGATGCCTCATCGAAGAGCTCATACAGGAACGTTTGCGCGACGCCGTCCTTGAACGCATCCATCAAGATATCGAGCGTGTACTTCGCCTGGACCGTCTGATTGACCCCGCTCATGGGATCGCTCGTCATCGTGTCGTAGCCCGTTTCAGTGAAGATGACGGGCAATCCGGACGCGTCCCATTGTGCAATCTTCATGTCATTCAGCAGGACCTGGTTCGGCGTGGCCCCGGACCAGACGTAGGCATGAATATTGGCATAGTCGGCCGACGACGAGAGATTTCCTACCTGACTATAGTTGACGCTGTTCGGCTGAGATAGCGTGAGATTATAAACCGGCACGTCCGCCAGCTTTGCATCGGCCTGAACGGCTGCAAAAAGTGCTTTCTGGAATGCGGCTGCGCTTGATAATGACGAACTGCCATTGTACGAAAAGGTCTGGATATCCACCTCATTGGGGCCTTCGATCGCGAATAGCCCGTTCGGATGAGCTGCGACAAATGCGTCCAGCTGTTTGATGAATGTCGAGAGGTTGGTTCCTGGCGGAGTGAAAAAGTCAAACTTGATTCCGTCACTCGCCAGTTGTGAATACGCCGCCTGAGCGTGCGCCGTCGAGAACATGCTGCCGTCGCGGACCGTCGTCACTCCAAGGTACGCGAGTGAACTCTCAACCAGGCCAACATTCTCGTACACGGTCCAGTTGCCAAGGTGAGTATTTACGCCGACAGACTGCACAAACTTGGCGGCGTCGATCGCTGTCACATTTGATATGGCGGTCGTCATTATAAGCCCTGCAACGACGACCAGGAGGCGGTCGTATCGAGTTACAGAGTACGCGACAAGCATTGCAGTCGATTGAACGGGTGTTTCTCGTTTTTATCGAAGAAGGAAGATCAAGGTCGAGCTGGTAGCGATAATAATGCCTTAAGATTTGGGCTGCATCTCACGAACGAACGGCTTCTGCCCCCGGTGCAACTACGGATGTTCATGTGTTGTCAAATCGACCAAGCGCACTGTGTGCTCCCCAACGAGACTCGTATAGATTTCCAGCTGCCACGAAACTGTGCAGCCGGCAATACGGAATTACCCATATTTCACGCTGGTTCTGCGACGCCCGAGCAATCTGTGATCTCGGTCCGTCAGTGCAAGTCGATGAATGCTGCGTATGAGGGTTTTCGAGAATTGTCGAATCTCAGGAGTCCATAGTAGCAATCGGGATCAGCCTTACCCTTCGGACACCAATCTCTGAAGTTGTACCAGAAAATCGGTCCAAAATTCGACTTTTCCGATGCTAGACCGAAGGCCGATTTGAGAAGCTGGACCTGAGCCGTCTCCGAAATGACCGTGTTTGCCTCTCCCTCGGTCGGAGCACCATACTCCGTCACCCATATGAACTTGGCCTGATCCTGGTACCTGGCCATGATCCCTCGCAGACCCTCCGAGCTTTCCATCTGCTGCCAGGAATTTCCATTTGCCCGATCAGGGGGGCTCGGAGACGTATATGGATGATTGCCGACAGCATCGAAGAACGGTCGCGCCCCGTTCCTGTATAGCGCATCAAGGAATTCTGCAGCGCGCATGGTTGTGCCGGTGTTATTTGGCTGCGCCAAGCCGCCTGATACGACGGTGGCGTCACTGTCGACGTCCTTGATGGCTTCGTAGGCAGCCTTAAGCAGTGCAACATACTGAGGGGGTGACGGAGCCGGCGCCCAGCTGCCGCCGAGATTTGGCTCATTCCATATCTCCCAATGGTGAACACCGGCAGATGCGTACCTTGTCGCCAAGTATGCAGCGAACCGGCCGAACGCACCTGGGTCGGCCGGCGGATATGCCGGCGGCTTGTGTCCGCCGTTCGCCCATGCGGGACAGAAATAGATCAGGCCCAGAACGGAAATATCGAACTCGCGGGCTAGAGCGACAATTCGGTCATGCTGCTGGATATTGTACCTATCCTGACTCTCCGGCTGGATGCGATTCCAGTCAAACTCCACTCTCAGCCATTTGACGCCAACATCCCTGAACTCTGCAAACCGGGATCGGAGCTCCCACGGCGGCATGAAGAGAAGATCGCCAGCGTTCATACCCTTCTGCAGAGGATCGGACCKGCAGATTGACGGGAAGCCAAGCACCACCAGCAAAACGACGAACCTCGCCACCTGCTTCGCCAATCCCAGGACTTGCCTGCCGTTCCCGCCATTCATCGTCGCTTCCATCGAGCATCTCATTGTTCTATGTGTATCATATATTCGATCGAGTTTCTCCGAACTCGATTGCGCGACCAACACTGGTCTGGACGAATGCGCGTAGTTCATATTATGGCCGACGGAAATCCTGGAGGAGGTCCAGTCGTCGTAGAAACATTGTGCGCCGGGATGGCAGCAAGGGGCGTTGAAACCGCCGTCATAACCCAAACCGGAAGTCACTTTTTCTACCGCGCCAACGCCAAGGGGTGGGCGACATTTGGCCTCGATTTCAGCCGTCGGCAAAACGTCATCGGGATATCGCGGGAGATATCGAAGTTGCTCGAGCGCGAAGCGCCGGATGTCGTTCACGCCCATGGCGCAAGGTCGGCACTGCCCGTATCTCTTCTGCCTCGGAGCAAGCGTCCCGCCCTCACCTACACGATTCATGGCTTCCACTATGACCGAAAAGGTACCGGCAGCCGACAGTTCTTCAAGCTGATGGAGAAGCTGTGCATCAGCCGCGCGGACCGGATTATCCTTGTCGGCAAGGCGGATGAGGCTTTCGCTCATAAGGAAGGACTGGTCGACGATCCCCAGCGGTGGAGCCAGGTCTATAACGGCGTTGAACTGCCGGCGGGATGCACAATCGCCCCGCAACCCGAATTCGACATCGTCTTTGTGGGACGCCTGCATCCCCAGAAGAATCCGCTCGCACTGCCGGCGATTCTGGCGGCAATGAAGAGGCCACACGTGACGATGCTAATCGTCGGCGGCGGTGAGCTAGAGGCATCCGTGCGCGAAAGTTGTAAGAGACTTGGGGTCGAGTCCCAGGTTACCATGGCCGGTACGAGGTCTCGAACTGATGCGCTTGAGTTGATGTCTAGGTCGCGTATCTTTGTACTGCCCTCGCTCTGGGAGGGCGTTCCGGTTTCGGTGGTCGAGGCGATGAAAATGGGGGTGCCGGTCGTCGCATCAAGGATTGCCGGCAACCAGGAACTTATACACCACGGCGAGACCGGACTGCTCGCCGACCCACAGCTCCCCGCAGAATTTGCAGAACATATCTCGTCGCTCCTTGACTCCCCTCAACTGGCGCAATCGCTCGCCGCGAGGGCAGCGTCGTTTGCGTCAACGGCATTCACGATCGAAAGCCAGGTGACGGCGCATCTACGCATCTACGAGAACGCCATTTCGCAAAGTCGCCTCCGTCGCCCGCGCTGAAGACGGCAATCGGCATTCAGCGATTGCGCAACTGTTCAACCAGACTAGGCGCGAAATCGGGGTTTCTCCAAAGATCCGCCAGCGCCGTGGTGATGTTCTGCCTTGGGGACCAGCCAAAATCGGCTTGAATCCTGGCAATGCTCGCTTGCAGAAATGGCCGGTCGACCGCCCGGGCGCGCAATGCATCATGCTCAACTTCAATTGGAAGCGCCGTGAGCGACCGAAGTTCATCCAGGATCATTGACACCGAATATTGCTTGCCGGTGCCCAAATTGACCAGTTTCGTTTCTCCAGCGGGAATGTCGCCATATAGCGCAACCCGTCCGAACCCCTCCGCCGCGTCCTCAACGTGGATGTAGTCGCGCTGGGGCCAGACATTCCCGAGCCTGATCCTGGTCTTCCCCGCCTTTAGCTGGTGGACGATTTCGGGCAGGATATGCGGGCTGGTTTCCCCCGGCCCAACCACGTTGAAAAGCCTGACAATTGCTCCTTGGAGCCCTCTCTGTTTGGCGAAGTATCGCACATAATGCTCGGCGTGCAATTTCGTCATGCCGTAGACGTCGGCTGGCTCCACTGCCGAGATCGTCTCATCGTGAGGCGCATTGTCTGGTTGATAGACCGCGCCGCTGCTGGCGAAAACAAAACGCGCGCCGGCCGGACATGCGCGCACAAGATTCATCGTGCCGAGGACGTTGACTTCCTCGGCATGCACGGGGTCGCGTTCACACTCTGGGATGAAGTGAATTGCGGCAAGATTGATGATGACTTCGGGACGAAATCGCTCCATGACATCCGATACCGAGCGCCAATCCCGAATATCGACCTTCTCCAGCACAATATTGGTACTCTCACGCTCGCCGAAGCGATTCCCGAACTTCAGCGCGTCTACGACACAAACGAGGTGCCGATCCAGCAACTTTCTAACCAGCTGGCGCCCTACGAAGCCAGCACCGCCCGCAACCACAATTCTCCGCTTCATACGGCACTGGCTTCCCTGAAACGGCCGGAAATGGATAGAGGTCGATCGTCGGGGGCCGGAGCAACCAATTGCTCAAACGTATCCGCTATCAAAGTCCAGGCGAGCCCCTTTGCCGCCGAACGGCCTGTCTCGGAGTAGTGGTCCCAGCGTGCGATCACGTCACCCACGCCTTGGGCAAGATGGTCCGGAGCCGGAAGTGTCACCACTCCGCAATCATAAAGGCGCACGACATCCTTTGTGCCGTTCATTTCATAGTCGCATGTAACGACTGGAAGACCGCTAGCCATCGCCTCGGCGACAACTCTCGGAAAGCCTTCCCGCAGGCTCGAGATAACAAGAGCTTCGGATTTGGAAAAGAGTTCGATCTTCTCGCGATCCGAGACCAAGCCAGGCAGGACAATGTCGGACGCGTATCGGGAAATTTTCGCCCGTTCTCTGATGTCGCCAAAAGCGGGCCCATCGCCTGCCAGGGTGAGCGAACCGACGTAGCCCCGATCCTTCAGCAACTCAAAGGCTTCGATCAGCAATGGAACGTTCTTGTGGGAAGCCATCCGGCCGAGATAGCAGATCCCCGAGCGCCTACTCCGAGGAAGCGAGCGATAGAGCTCGATATCAATTCCACTGGGGAGCGTATGCACCGGACCGACGCAAAATTTGTGGATAGCCTGGCCGACAGCGTCACTCACCGCCACGTTTCTGGCCACGAAACGCGGCAGGAGGGCTTGAATGGTTCGGTTGAAAAGCCCGGTACGAATTTCACACCAATGCATCACGGCCTTGGCGCGCTGCGATTTTGGGATCGTAACCGCATGCAATAGCGGCCACTGATTCAACAACAGCACATCGTAGTTCGATTCTCTGGCAACTCGACGAACGTGCAGCGCATACTTGATGATCGTCGGCCACGCCCGCTTCATCATTTTGAAGCGCGGGGATTTGTAACAGGCATCCATCGGGTGCCGAAAAATCGTTATCCCGTCCATGTTCTCCACGGCCGCCAGATCGGACGTGTGCCCGATACAATGGACATCGATCGTGTGGCCGTTCTTGGCGAGTTGTCGGGAAAGCCCTTCAAAGAATAGTTCCTGTCCCCCCACGCTCGGTGCGAACAATTCAATAAATACTCCAATGCGCAAGCGGTACCGCCTTTCAATACTCGATACGAAAAACTAGTTTCTCGCGGAAAACGCCATTGGCTGCCTAATAGTAGCCAAGATACGACATTAGTCGCCCAACTTAAGTCGCCCAACTTATGACTGTTTTTTATCATAATATGGCGAGCTAGTGAACAGTGAAAATGTGGGCAGTTTCACCATCTGCTACGAAGGGCGACTGGCAGCTGCACGGGGCAAACGGATCTTTGGCGCCTTGCAAACGGGGAGGTGCGAAGTTCTTACTCGGTAAACGAGGCCCCTCCCTGGACATGGCGCCCCCTAATTCGCCCTCGCTGGTACGCGGAGATGTAGGCAAACACGAACGTCACGACTGAGGTTGGATCGAAGAAGCGGATCTCTGCCACGTTGAGAATCAGAAAGAAAATCAAAAACCACTCCGAGAAGTTTTCGGGGCGATCGATGTAAGGCCGCTTGATACCTGATGGTGTTTGCGCCCTGAGAAGGGGCTTAGAAACTGCAACGAGGGTGGCCGAGAGCCCCACCATCCCGAGGTCGAGAAGACATTGCAAGTAGCCGTTATGGGCGCTTAATTCAAACTGTAGGGTCTTGTCCCAGAACAGTGATCCGGGGGAATTTGGCCCCAGCCAGAATATGCCATAACCATATCCCAGCAGCGGCTTCTGCGTCGCCATCTCAAGGGCAAACTGCCAGATGTTGGTTCGTCCGGATAGGGTCACGTCCCTACCGATAATAGACGTAAAGGCATCGGGCGCCGCGACCAGAAACAGCACGCCGCCGACGCAGATCACCACGGTGAGCACGACCAATTCCCGCGGCCGCAATCCCAATCGGGATCTTGCGTAGGCCCAAGCGGTCACGAATCCAATGGCGATCAGCGGCGTTGCGGAGCTCGCCAGAAGCAACGATAGAACACATGCCCCGGCACCACCAAGCTGAATAAGCCGGCGACGACCCGTWTCCCTGACGGCGAGCGAAAGAAATGCGAGAAAGCCAATGCCGGCAAATTGACCCAGGATATTCTTGTGATTGAAGAGCCCGCGAAGTTGACCGTTGGTGTCCAGAGCCTTGTCCGGGGCGATGAGCAACCATATGAACGAACCCGCCAGGGCAACGATCACTGCGATCTGCACCAGCTTGGCAAAACGGTACGAACTCAACCGACTGGCGACATACGTTCCCACCGAGAACGTCCCGAGCAACCCAAGCGCCTTTCTGAGGGTCGCCATGGGATCTGACGACCAGGCGGCGGACAGGAAGCAGATTGCGATAACAATTGCGGCCGGCCATCCCAACCGTCGCAGATTCTCCTTTGGCCTCGCGTGTGTCAGCAGATAGACCGAACCGAGAAAAAACGGGGCGAGCAGCGCCTGCCGTATGACATCCCCAGCCGTGTCAATGTTCACGACATCGAGATAACCGGGCTCATACTCAGCCTGAAGACCGGTCACRCCGGGCACGATATCCGCAGCGATCAGGAGATAGCAAACCAAAGTTGAAGCAAATAGCACCTCGCTCAGCCGAGCGTTCGCCATGAGTGAGTGCGGTCTCGTCGTCTCGAACTCAACCATCGACGGCAAGCTCGCCGTGCGCCATGCCAGGCCGGGTTCGCTCCCGCAACAAAGCATGCGCAAACTCGTTGGGGTCACTGGTCACGATCGCATCGGCGAGCAGCTTGTTCGGCAGTCCACGCACACCGACGGGAGTGCTGACAATCCTCTTTCCGAACGATAACGCCTCCAGCACCTTGATGCTGACGCCGGTGCCGGCGCGAAGCGGCACCGCGGCAACACGAATAGCGCTGTAGAATTTCGATACGTTGTCCAGGCGGTTCCATACAGTGATATTGGCGACCCCCTCGATGAGCGGCCCTACCTTGCTCGAGATGCCCCCGGCAACCAGCATGCGAAACTCCGGCGCCGCCTTCCGGATGATCGGCAGTATCACGTCCCGCAAGTACAAGACTGCGTCGAGATTCATCACGTCATTCGAGCCAATGAAGCCAGCATCGAACGCTTGAGCCGCTGTCTCGTGGGCTTGTTGAACGGGGGCGACGTAGGAAAATGGCTTGTGAGAGAGCTTCGCCGTCGATTGATTTAAGGCTGAGTAGTTGGCGAATTCATCGGCAGACTCCACGCGCACCAAATGGCAAGCGTCGAATATTTCCGCTTCAGCCTGCCGCGAACGTGCAACGTCAATTCGCTCGAGGAAATGCCTTATCCAGGCATTTGCATGATCGCGCAGGATCTCCGGCAAATTCAGCACATCAAACAATCTCTGATATGTCGCGCGGTAGGCGATCGCTCGGTTGACAAAATCATCGTGAGCACTCATCACCACTAGCGGTTTTCGGCTATTGGACAATTGAGGTAGGACCCGACCGAGCAATTGAACCGATTGCGGCTTGGCGAGATAAATCACGTCGACCTGCCACTCGTTCAACCTCCTGGCGATCCATCGCGAGTTTCTGACGGTATTGGTAAACAGAAATGGGTGGGACGACAGGACATTGCCGGTCAGCGCCCGCTGCACCTCTCTCCAGACTTGACCGATCGCACCAAGCGGATGCCTCCCGCGATTCCAGCCAGGCAACAGGAGAAAGTCCGTAAATTGCTCCTGATAGGCCGAGTTCACTTCGCTCGATCCCGCCAACTGCGGGTCCCGGAAGAACGAAACGCAATAGACCTTCCAGCCTCGCTTTTTGTAGGTCTCGACTATGGTGTAATACAGCCAACCCGACGCATTCTTGGACGGTAAGGGAAGGAAGAGTTCGTCAGTCACGAAGAGTATCGAGCGCCTCGTCATTGATTAACCTCTGATCGCAATACCTGGGCATTCGCCCCGTAGATTGATAACGGATGCGTGCCGGCGACAAGCGGTGGCACGAACAGGACAGGTGGGATGATCCGCAACGCATTCATCAAGCGGGCGATAGGCGCGCTAACGCTGTTGTATTCCGGGACATTCCTTGCAGCCTTATTCAACTTTATTGCGCAACTGACATTGGCTCGATCTATGGATCTGGAGGCTCTCGGTACGATTGCCGCCCTGTCGTCTATCATAAACCTTTTAGCATTGATTGGCATGGGAGGAATGAACTGGTTTCTACTCCAAGTGGTTGGGAGAGAGAGCGAAGAAGCTGTTCGCTGGTACTTTCCCGCCGCGCAACTCGTGGCACTTCTCACCGGCCTCGGCATCGCCGGCCTCGTGGCGTATGCGCTGACGATCGCAAAATTTCCCGCTTCCGAACGATTGCTGTTACTGGCGGCCTCCGTTCCGATCCTGTTGGGACAATTGGCTGTAGAACTGTCGTCGGTCCGCTATCAGATCGAGCGGAGCGCCGGTCAGGTCGCCTTTTGGCAGATCGTCACCCAGCTTGGGCGCGCAGTGGTCGCCCTCTGCCTCAAAGCATTCACCATTTCAAGCCTGCGGGCAGTGCTCGTGGGATTTGGAATGATGGGAGCGATCGCCGTCATTTGGAGCCTGGTTGCGGTTCCGGCGCGATCCTGGGGGCGACTTCTGAAGAGCTATCGGCACCCCCATCCCTCGGTGCTGGAGACAGCCCGCTCGGCTGGCCCCTTTCTGTTGTTCGGCGCGATCTATCTCATATTCTTCCAGGGGCCGATTGTGGTTCTGGAGTACATCCGGGGCGGGACCGAGACTGCGCAATACAACATCGCATTTCTCATTGTCTCTGCGGTGATGATGTTTCCCTCCGTCTTCTACTCTAAGTTCATCGCTGAAAGGATCTTCCACTGGGGCCATCATGACCGCGCAAAATTCGCGGCCGCATTCTATGTGTCAGCCGCGCTTATGGCCTCGGTTGGCATCCTCGCAATGGCCATCCTCGTGGCCACCGCTAGCAGGCTGATTCCCTGGATGTTCGGATCGAGATACGTTCCGTCTGTCGACCTTCTGCTGGTAATGAGCATTGGAATTCCGACAAGGTTCCTGCAAAGCGCTTACAGTTCGCTGCTCGTGACCGGACCGCAGACGATACCGCGAGTCATATACCTTGGTCTCGCAGCCTTTACGGCGATCACCGCGTCCTGCATTTTCGTTCCAGCCCTTGGCGCGTTGGGCGCCGCCTATGCGACCGTCCTGGCCGAGTTCGTGCTCTTCCTCCTGTCCTGGCGGGGGTTATCGATCCATGTCCCCGAGATCAGATCCATGGGCTGGCTCAGTCCGCAAACCATTAGGCAATCCATCGCGGTTCTGGGCGACAAGCCCGCACACTGAATTGATCTAACCAGACAAAGCGAAACTCCTCGAACCGTTTGTCGTCGGAGATGTTCTCCGCCTAGCTCGGAAAGAACATATAGAAACGGACCGTACGCAGGAAGCTTGCAGCGACGTATGTCGGCGGATTTCGATGAGCTGAGATCAGCTGCAACGCGCAAGCCACTCCAACCGCAGTCAGGGCGGACAAAAAAGAACCAATTGCCAGAAACAGCCATACGCTGCGCCCTGCGGTTTCAAATGGGACGGACGCAGACTGCGCGATCTTGATGGCCGAAAGATTGTTCTCCGTCATTGCCGCTGCGATCCGCTTTTCACCCGCACGCGAGGTGATTTCCGAAAGCTCTTGCTCTGCCGAGCTAAGCTGCCTCTTGAGGCGATTGGTTTCGGCCTCAAGGCTGGCTAGCGTGACAAGTTCCTTTGCCACGTTGCCCAACTCGGCCGTGTGAGCCAACTCTGCGGCGCGCAGCCCTGCGATCGTCATCTTCAGGGTCAGAAACTGCTGCGTGGATTCTTGATAGAGCTTCACAAGCAGCAACGGAGGATCGTCCCCAAATAGATTTCTATTGTAGGGTAAGGGAACTGCCGCTTCTGGCGCCGCCCTTGACGGATCGCGAGCCTGCGAAGCGCGAGCGGCGTTTGGCCTCAATTGGCCGATCTGCTCCTCGACAACCCTCAGCTCCTCCTGTCGCTGCGCCAGTTCGGTTCGCACCGTTGCCACCGACTTGGCGAGGTCACTCTGGCGGGTAAGCAAGAGTTTCTTCTGCTCATCGATTGCGTAAGTGCGATTTGCGGTCATAAAAACCCCCAAGACCCCGGCCGCTGTGGCTACCTTGCGCTGAAGTTGCTCCACCTCTCCATGGAGGAAATCAGCCGCTCCAGCTTGGGTGTAGAGAGCCCTGTATTTGCCCAGATAGCTCTCTGTGAGCGCATTCACAAAAGATGCGGCGAGACGTGGATCCTCATGCCGAAAAGAAACCCGGATCATGCTGGTCCGCGGTTCGAGCTGCACCTTCAATGCGCGAGCCGCCGACTTGAATGCGCGGTCCTCGTTTTTCATCTTCTTCTGGGCCACGCTCAGATAAGTTAGCAGCTCCGAGAATTCACCGTCCGGGCTCTTCGGGTACAACTTGCCGTCGCCGACATTCTGGATGGCCGACCTGATGACAAATTCGCTGTTTAGCAACTCAATTTGCGAGTTTACGAAGACCGAATCAAAGCCCTGATTGGCTTCGCTTTGCTTGCCGTTGTCGATGAGGAGGGACGCCGTCGCCTCGTATTTGGTATCGAGCATGGCATGCAGCAATACTGCAGAGAGAATGCCTAAAACGAATACTGTCGCGGAGATTAACCAATATCGACGAAGCGCACGAAGGACGAATAGCTCCAGGCTATCGGATTGCTCGCTGTCCTTTTCGGCCGCCCGGCGGTCCTCAACTTGCGGTCGAAGAATTAGCCGATAATCCTGTCGTGGTTCGAGACTGGTCATTGCAACCCCTATCCGCCGGTCCCAAGGATAGGGCCATGGACCGGTCGGAACAATGTCGATTGATGCTCAAATTACAGCGTTTCTGGTGGGAGTTTTGGTCATCGCGACCTCGCCTGTTAATCTACTGATTTTGCTTATCAAATTCAAATCGAATAATGCCCCCACAACTCAAAGATCGCAAAACCATCCCATTCTGGGCGACTTTGCTCGTCAATGCCCAAGTCCCGGGCGGTGATACACATTCAGCCTGTGTGCCGGCCGCTTTTGCGGAAATGGCTACCAAAGCGGTTACCTGCGATGCATTCAAAGAGACATACACATCTTAGTTAGGCAAATCATCTGGCCCTGCTCGGGACTGACCATTATGCTTAAGCTGTTACATTTCGAAGGTACGCTACGTAATGCCGGATCGTCACATCGCACTTGCAGTTGTCCTTGACACCGCCGGCCGTTATTTGTTCCAGCGCCGCGACGACATCCCCGACATCGTATATCCCGGAAGGCTTTCCTTGTTCGGAGGCCACCGCGAGCCGGGCGAGACATATCTGGCGTGCATCGCTCGCGAATTGCACGAAGAAATCACGCATCTAGTTGCACCCGAAAGGTTCGGGTTTCTGACAACCCTCGACGGATGCGGCGAGGTTGTTAAAGGCGACATCGTCCGGGGCCACGTATTTCTGGTGACAGGGATTCCCGCAGACGAAATTGTCGTGACAGAAGGTTCGCTCGCAATCATCGATCCCGATGAGCTGATGCAATCCCTCTCCCATCTCGATGGGGACTTGACGCCGGCATCCCGGTTCGGACTGAGGGCGTTTCTTGAACGGTCTGAAGTGAAGATGCACTGAAGCGGGTTAAGCGCCTTGCCAAGGCTCGCCGTCGAACCCTCGACGAACGCGAACTGCTTCGCTTCATCACAGAGTAGCCCAGCGGCATGAGAAGACGATTCTAATCTAATCAATTGTTAACCGTATCGCGTGAAGCTATGGACGCGGATCTCGTGATGCGCACCGCGCAGGTTTCGGTACGCAATCATGGCCATTCGCACATTGCTTCTCCTGCTCTTGTCCGTCGCACTTGGGAGCTGCGCTTCGCAGCCCACTTGGACATCGGCTCAAGGTTCGTCCAAGCCGGCCTCCGGCTCCTCGCCGTTGCGGTATCAATACGCGTGGGACGGTCTGGGGCAAAATCCTAACCTGCCTCGATCGCACCGAGTTCCGAGACAGATGAGCACACCCGATCAGGATTCCAACCTGCAACGAGAAGCGGTCGTAGCGGAGTTGCGCCCCTATTCAGCTGCGTGGTGGGTGGTCCACGACGAAATCGAGGCTGATCGGGAGGCAAAGATCGCCAGAAAACTGGTCATCTGCCGCGGATGCATTAGTTCCGAAAGCCAGTCCGGCATGACAGCGTCGATAGGCGGGCGCTAGCGCCACAGCGTCTGCAGATCAAATTCGATCCCGGACGACGACAGCAAGACCAAAACGCGGCAAAGATTCGTTCGGCGACGAGGCGACTGATCGCATGACAGCCCCTCTAGGCATGTAGCAGATATCCCTCTGCTGAGAATGCATGAAGCGCAACCAAATGTGCATGCTCGGCGGCAAGATGCGCGCTGGCATCGAAATCGAGTCCAGACTGATGTAGCGCTTCAGTAGAAGCGTGGTATCCATACGAGTTGTTGGATCCGATTTCCGGGTGGCTGGCGGGCGTCCCAGATTGGCCGAAGACGAACCCGTCGCCGGCGCTTCCAATCCGGAGAATCGCTGGAGCGGCAGTAGTTTGCGGAGCCGAGGGATGCGCGATGTTAAACCCGTCAACTGGCGGATCGATGACGAGGGTGCCGCCGTTTCCATCGCTTGAGAGATTGAACGTTGAATGGGTGTAGTCGCCGGCCAGCGTGATATGCGCGATGTGGTTCTGGGCGTCCGAGATGGTGAGTACCCCGCCCGATGTGTCACCTGAATAGGCGACTTTCGTGCCTGATCCGAACGAGATGTCCTTGAGAT
>NZ_JBFUGY010000065.1:0-28793 GCF_056402655.1 Bradyrhizobium sp. P3_C3
GCATAGGGTCGTTCTTCGGTGTGCTTCATCGGCGTATCCCATTGGCCGCCCGCGCGGCGGTGATGTGTGCGCGGTGCTGGTAGCTCTCCGCCGGCTTCCAGCTGTCGAATGTGGTGCCGCAGACGCAGCGCATCAGCGTGCTCCGGATTTCGCTGTCGAGCTTCTCGCCCCGCGCCCGCTTGGCCGCAACCTCGGCCCGCCAGTCGCGATCGTGGCGCCATTCGGCGAAGGCATTGTCGGGAATGCTCGGCTGTAGCTCCGACCATGCGGTCTCGAAAGCCTCGCGCGCGGCTTCGAGTGGCGGCTATCTATCTGCACAAGCGATCTGTCCGATACTCCCCGAGTGGTCGAATGTTCACAACACCTCCGCATGAACCTGAGCCACGCCACGATCCGTAATACCCAAGCTCCGCGCCGCGGCCAACGAAAGGTCGAGGACACGACCGCGGACGAACGGACCGCGGTCATTGACTATGACGATGACGCTTCGGCTTCCGTGGGTGACGCGCAACTTGGTACCGAAGGGCAGGCGGCGGTGCGCTGCTGTTAGCCGATTACGATCAAACGATGAACCGCTCGCTGTCTTGCCTTTGGCATAAGAATAGTAGGAGGCCGTGCCGGAGAAGACTCGATTCTGAGATTGAGCTCTTGAACGATCTTTCGAGGGCTCTTCCGAAGTCTGAGGTTGCGTTTGCTGTGTGGTCGAAGGTTGCGTTTGCGTTTCGTCCTTCTTTGTCTGGTCGCTTCCTTCAGGAGCTGGCTCCGCGTGAGCTCTCGGAATGATGGACCACCTGTCATCGAAGTTTTGTCCGACAGCAGGAGTTGAGTAGATCGCCATCCAAGCTGGGATTGTTGCAATCGCGATCATTCTACAAAGAACTTGCATGATCGGCCTCACGCACAAATGAAACTGATGGACAATGCGAACTCATCGGCCTGTGTTCCTGCACGCGCATCCACGTGCAGAACAAAGGTGAATGCATACCGATGGTCCGATGGGTGGTTCCAAGAGTGTTTAGACGCAGCGCAGCAGGCCACCATCGCTGCGACGCATCACGCCGTAGAAGCCGCAAAACCGAAGGCGCAAATCATATTCGCCTCCAGCAGCCGCTGCTTGGCTTCTACTCCGGTGGTGCAGTCTTTCGATCTCGAAATTGCATTGCATTGGCCGCCAGCACGCCACGTCTGGCGAGGTAGAGATCGATCACCTTCTGCGCCATGTCGACGCTCCAGCATAGCGCCTCGGCGATCTCTGCGCCGGCCTCAGCGAGCAGCGTCGCGCTGTGCCGCGGTTATCGTGGAAATTGGCCAGCGCGCTTTGACGCATTCGGCGTTCTTGCCGTTGGTTTCGGCCTCGACCTGGAAGGCCGCACGTTCCTCGTCCTCGACGCCAAGAGCGGGGAGCGATCAACGGCGCGCCAATATATATCCAATCAGGAAGGCGATTCCGAGCGATGCGAGCGGAGCTTCGCGCGTTAGGTCGCTGACGATAGCCTTCCACTGGCCAGGCGGCTCGCCGTCGCCGAGCCCCTCGCGGACATCGCGTGCGACCTCGCGGACCGTTTCGTTGGCGGCAGCGAAAGTTGAGGTTTGGGTTTGGGATGGCGTGTCAGTCATGGCGTCCTCCTCGAGCGACAATGAACCGCGGAGAGCCTGGTTCCTCACGAACTGAGGGGGTCTGCTGTGCCTGACGTGTGCGACAAGACGGCATGCTGTTCGTCTCAAGCTTTAGGAACGAGGCAATAACGCAACGTATTGTCAGAGGAAGTGGCGGGCGGAGCCTCGCAATGATCAGCGTGTCAAGGAAAGATCTGGAGCTGATAGCACTGCAGGAGATCCGGAGCTTTCCGGGAGGCGAATTGGTCATCGCGGTCGAAATCGAATGCGACGAAGGTTATCCGAACGGCATGAATTGGCGTTTGGACGTTACTGCGGCCGATAACGCCGACATAGATCGCATCGAGTATGCCGCTCGGACGACAACCGCAAGATTAAAACGTCGATACGTTTTCCGGCGGCACTGAAGATCGATCGCGAGAACTTCTAGAGCAAGGTTTGCGCAATAGGAGGAGCGACCATGCCAAACTTAAGTCAGGAAGACATTCGTATTCGTGCCTACGAGCTTTGGCGTGCTGCGGGCGAGCCAAGCGGGGACATGGAGACCTTCTGGTTTGAAGCCGAAAAACAGCTTCTGGCGGAACGGTCGCAACCAGATGAGCTTCCTCCCGGCATGACCGATAATTTGCCGGTATAAGAGCAATCAGGGCGCGTGGCGATTACGCCACGCGCCTTCGAGCAACGAGCCGTCAACGCTTGGCGGGCGGGCCGCTCTTGTTTCCCGGCAGACCTTTGATATTCGATGAGTCCTGTTGCTGGGTCGTCGTGTTCTGGCCGACAGTACCTTTAGGAGAGGGGCCGCTTGTGCTACCCGGTGCTCCGGCAATTCCTGTTCCCGAATTTTGAGCGCTTGGTGCCGTCGTCGTAGAATCGGCGCGACCCGAGCTGCTGCCCGGCATCTGCGCTGCGGAACCTGGTCTGTCCTGTTCACCGACGTAACCCGACGCACCGGAGTTTTGAGTCTTGATGCCTTTATCGGCTTCGTTTTGCATGTTTGGCGAGGTCTGTTGAGCCACCACTGGCGTCAAGCCAACGGCAACAACGATTGCTGCAAGTGCGATGCGACGCATGAGTTCCTCCTTGGGTTGTTTCCTCAACAACGTGAGAAGGGCTCACTGGCTCCTAAGTTCTTTTTGATTCTTTGAAGGCCGATCGCATTCGCGCGCATTGCGAAGCGTTCGGGCCAACCCTCATTGATTGTGTCGCCCAAATCTGATCAGGGTGATGTTCTGTCCCGATACCCAGCCGTGATCGTCACAGTTGACGCACGTCGTGGTCGTGGCACCGGCCGCCGCCGGGTTACCCTCGCTGAACATCAGGCGACCCACTGCAATGGCAGCGCTAGCTGCATGTCGAAGCGCTTTGTGGCGTTAGCGGCGATGAAGTCTTGCAGCGCAGACGAGATCTTGGCGTCGGTGTCGGTTGCGCGCTGGGCCAATGCGTCGGCGACCCCGGAAGTCGCATCCCGCGACCACCCCTCGACCGCATTGAAGGATACAATTCGGACCGGATAGGCGTACTGGCCGGACCGGAGATTTTGCAGGATCGTCTCGAGGTCGGTGTCAGTCTCGTCGGTCTCGCGCCAGGCGCAACCGGCACGCGCGCCGAAGTCTTCAAGCACCAGATAAATGTCGCGGTCGAGGCGGTCAGCTGGCTCGGCCTGAACATCTCGGAGAGCATTCTAACACGCGCCGACGAGGTTATCGAATAAAGCCCGACTTAATCTGTCCGCTTCTGTCATTCCATTGACGTCCCTCGATGTCAGCTGTTGGCCTAGGCCCAACCTGGCCGTCCACCGTTGGCAGATATCGCAGCCATTCGCCGGATCGGATGCCCCCCGGGTCAATACCTCGGTGCGAGGCGACGTAGTCGATCTCGCCGCGCGTGGTGCCGAGATCCATCAGTTCTCCGTCGCTTAGGTCGGACAAGGTGGCGCTCAATTTTTGGCGTTCGCGGCGCTCCTGAAAGGCATCCCAACATTTCGAGATGAAGCTGGTGACATGCCAGGTCGATACGGATGTCCATTCCAGCCACGTAGTGCCGTGCGTCGTGGTCATTCTGGTGTCTCCTGGACGGTGTTTTTCGCCCGACGGGAGAGTGCCGCGGGATTGGCGGGGACGCTTGACCGGCAGCTTACATTGTCCCAACCGGCGGCTTATTCTCGCGATTTTCGGCGAGGCCAAAGCGCTACCCGGTTATGGGAGCCCTCATCCAACGGGATTCGCATCTTGCGCTATCTCTTCGCGGAGTACGTATTCGACACGGACCGACGCGAGCTGCATCGCGGGGCGGACGTCGTCTCCGTCGCACCACAGGTATTTGACCTGATCGATTACCTGATCCGCAATAGGGAGCGAGTTGTCAGCACGGATGACCTCATCAAAGCCATTTGGAATGGGCGAAGCGTATCCGATGCGGCGCTGACAACCCGCTTAAACGCCGCCCGGATTGCAATTGGCGATTCTGGCGACGAACAACGCTTCATCAAGACACTACAGCGCAAGGGCTTTCGTTTCGTTGGAGCTGTTCGGGAAGCGAAGGAACCGGCAGGCGCAACAGTTGCCGACGATCAGGTAGAACTTCAAAAACTCGATCTTGCGCTCCCCGACAGACCTTCCATCGCCGTGCTGCCGTTTGAGAACATGAGCGGCGACCCTGAGCAGGAATATTTTGCGGAGGGCATGGTAGAAGAGATCATCACAGCGCTGTCGCGGTTTAAGTCTCTGTTTGTTATCGCACGTCAGGCTGAGGCTGGTAGTGACCGGTTGCGGGCATGCGCCTTCCCGCTTTGCGACGCAGCAAAGCATCTCACCGAGTACCACGACCCTTGAAATCTGATACTCTGCACTGCGTCCTCCTCAAGTTGCGATGAGGGTCGAATGAAGCGGCGAGAGTTTATAGCCGCTGCGGCGTTTCTCGCTTGGTCAGGGCGTTTGCGCGCGCAGGGTAGACGCCATCGACTTGGCTTTCTCGCCGTAGGTGACGGAGGCGGGCAGGCGCTCAATCAAGCCGAGCGGGCGTTGTTCGATGGATTGCGAAACAATGGCTGGATAGACGGAAGAAACCTGACTATTGACTATCGTTTTTCCCAACCCCCGGACCGACTGCCAGTTTCAATTGCCGATCTGATTGCTCTCCGTCCCGATGTGCTCGTCGTCGCGGCACCACAGGCAACCGAAGCCCTGAAATCGGCGACCACGACCATTCCCATTGTATTCGTAGCTGTKGCCGATCCCGTGGGACTCGGCCTCGTACAAAGCYTAGCGCGTCCGGGCGGCAACATAACGGGGCTTGCGACCTACGTGCCAGGAAGYTTCGTCGCAAAACGAATAGAAATCCTGCGGGAAYTGGTGCCCGGTGCCTCGCAAATTGCGATCTTGGTSAATCCCGGCAACCCAATGCACAGGCTGTTGTTAGCCGATGAGGTACCAAGTACGGCGCGCAACCTCGGCGYGGCTCTGCCGATAGTTCAGGCGACCACGGCCGAGGAACTTGATGTTGCCTTTGCCTCGGCCGCAGCCCAGCGCGCGGATGCAATCATTGTTTTTGGCGATACTCTCACCGTTGTCGAGGCCCCCCGAGTTGTCGCGCTCGCGGCGAAACATCATCTGCCTGCGATTCATTTCTCCCGACAATTCGCTAGTGATGGATTGATCGTCTACGGCCCCGATATAGCCGATCTGTTCCGCCGYGCAGSAAGSTACGTCGATAAGATCCTCAAAGGCGCCAAGCCGTCTGATCTGCCGGTAGAGCAGCCGGTCAAATTCGACTTCGTGATCAACATGAAAACTGCCAASGCACTCGGTCTCAGCGTGCCGACCTTATTGCTCCTTCGCGCCGATGAGGTGATCGAATAGAGATGCTGTTTGCTGTGATTTCGACTTATAGGTCCCTAGCAGATATTGCCGCCTCGCGCGCCAAAGTCACCTTTTAGCTGAGTAACGAGTTAGGGCGAAGCCCGGCCCGGTCTTCGGAGACCGGGGCCGGGCTTCGCACCGGCCGGGGGGTATAAGGGGGTGCGAAGCACATGAGTGCGAAGGGGTTCGAAGCAGTGCGAAGCGAGGGTGCGAAGGCTGCTTTCGGCAGGAGCGGGCTATCGGAAGCTTATCGAGATTTGTCCGCTGGTGACCCGGAGCGGACGTTAGATCTGAAAGATCTATTGCGGGGTACGCAGTGTGAAACTGGTCGCTGCGGCTAGGGAGATGTCGCCGTGAGCGCCTTGTAGCGATCAACCGATCCAAATTCTCCGAGCAAACAGGGCGGCGTTCATGAGCAAAGACGCACCGAAAAGTCCTATCACTCCTGCAAAAAGCCACTTCGCTCGCAATCCCAAATCAGCCAGCACTACAAAAAGTGGAAATGAGAGGAGATTAAATCGGCTCATTGAGACGAAGCCTGCCGGCCCACCGCTGAGTGTTAGATATGGCAACAACAGCACACCCATGGCAAACACTGTCCAAGTTGAGGGCAGTCGAGACCAACCCACAACAATCAGGACAACGAACAACAATGTAAACCAGCTGGCTTGCCCCCATGGATTCCAGTCATTGAGCATCATTCGGGTGAAGGGTTCAAATTTGAGTGCTGCAATCAATCGTGTAGCCAAGGTCGTTCCTTGATGGAAAGCCGTCTGCCCATCTGAAAATGCAAACGGAGCCCCGAAAGAGCTCCAGAGATAAATCATGAACAGCCAGATACCCGATGTCGCGAGAAGGATGCATGGCAAGAGGGCAACAAGGAATGGCTTCTCATTGCGATTGCGCCACATCTCCCAGAGAAGGACCGGCAATAATACAATGCCCGTTGATCGGTCGCTAAGTGCCAAGCCTGCGAGCAGCGCTGCCGACAAATAATGTTTTCGTTTTAAAACAAGAAAAAACGAAACGATTAGAAGCAGTGCTAAGGATTCGGTATACCCGGCCGATAGCAAAACCGAAGCCGGAAAAAAGCTGAACAGCGCGATGGTGGCGAGAGCGAGTTGATCACCAGATTCCTCGCGAACCAGCTTGAAAAGAACGACGATAGCAAACAATCCTGCGACATTCGATACCAACAGCAAAGCATCCGCAGGCGTGAGGCCGCTAATCGTTGTCAGGCCCCGTGCGAGCACGGGATACAGCGGGTAAAACACGATATTCTGTTGAATAGTCGGATCGCCGTTATACCGATAGCCTTCTGTGACGATCTTGAAATACCATTCCGAGTCCCATTGTAACAATTGGTGGTACCAGATCGGTCCCGCAGACCAGACATCGGCCCTCCCGATGGCCAGATATTTTTGAGAGAATACCAGCCCGAGCGCGACCACCACCCGCGAACAAGAAAATATCAAGATGGCCCAACAATAGGGAAGCCAAGAATGACTTTTCCAGTTCGGACACTGCATCTCCATGTCCATACTGTCGCTTGGTACAGGCCTAAGATCAATCGCCCTAGATGTATCGAAAACCATTCCACTTCCGGTTTTGGCCCTTAGCTGACTTCCGCTCTTGGCCTCGCACTGTCCGCTTTCGAGAGCTGAGCGAATAGCGTCGTGGAGCTGCCGAGGGCAGCCTTTGACCCTTAGCGGTCATGGCGCAACGCAGAACAGCGGATTGCCGCGCGCGACATCTTGCGCCTCCAATACCCCGACTCCCATGCCGCGATGTGGTATGCTTCCAACTGAATTTAGCGTGGTCCTGAGCCTCCTTGGAGGGCTGCATGAGACGGCGCGATTTCATCAGTCTTCTTGTTGGCGGTGCGGCGGTCGTATGGCCGCTCGCTGCGGGTGCACAGCAGATCCCCAATCGCAAGCGCCTTGCTATTTTCAGCCCAGCAGAGCCAAGCGCGGTCTTGCGTGAGCATAGCAAAACCAAAGCTTGGCGAGCCTTATTCGCTGAGCTTCGGCGGTTGGGGCAGATAGAGGGACAAAACCTCGAGGTCGAACGTTACGGCCGAGAGCAGAACACGTCCGGCCTCGAAGCCCTGGCGACGGAAGTCGTTCGGGGCAACCCGGCAATCATCTACGTCATTGGCGCTGACGCCGTCATCTTCAAAAAGCTAACATCTGACCCCGTTAAGCAAGGGCTCGCCGAAAGTCTGGCTCACCCAGGCGGCAATTTCACGGGAGCCAGCATCGACGCTGGTCTATCCATTCATGGAAAGCGAATTGCACTGTTGCGCGAGATGGTTCCGACGATCTCGATACTTGGGTGTCTCGCTCTTCGAGCGTACTGGAATGGGCCAACCGCAGGCCCCGCAATTCGCGCAGCGGCCGAAGCGGCAAGCCTCGCTCTCCGGGTGTCTTTAGTGGAATTTGGTGCCAGCGAAGCAGACTATCGGGCGGCCATCGAGAGCATCTCCCGCGACGGTGCAAATGCAGTCATGGTCCTCCCTTCGCCTGAGACCTTTCAAAACAGCACTTTGATCGCCAAGTTGCTCAGCGACGTGAAGCTTCCGACGATTTTTTCGTTTACCGAATCCGTCGAGGCCGGGGGCTTAATGGCCTATTCGTTCGACCTGATCGAATTGAATAAGCGCGTCGCCAATAATATCGACGCAATTCTCCGAGGAGCAAAGCCCGGCGACATCCCGATCTACCAAGTCACCAAATTCGAGTTGTCCATTAATATCAAGACAGCCAAGCAGCTGGGGCTTTCCGTACCTCCTGCGCTCGTCGCGATTGCCGATACGGTCATTGAGTAAACAAGCAAAGCCCCGGTTGTGGCCCCATTGGGGGCATAACAACGAGTTGGGCTGATATCGGCTTTTGACCCAACTCAGACATACTTGGTGTCGTGCTTGACCGAATAGGGGGTACCGACTTTCGCGTCATGAATGACCCCGGTCACGTCGAACCCGGCGGGGCTTCACAGCAACGCCGAGATCAAAACGTCGCAGCTGAATGGCTTGCCCGGAGTTCATGGGTGAGGCAAGCTCCCCATAGCTGCCGGCCCGGACACTCGGGGAACTGAAAATGAGGATTGTTCCCGCGCTGCTCTCGTCTGTGATCGTTTGTGGCTTACTCGCGATACGGATGGCAACCGCCGCAGACGGTCCTCCCGCTTGGGCCTATACGCCGAACAATCCCGACTACAAGCCTCCCGTCGATGACGGAAAGCCAGTTCGCGTGCCAGAGAGCACGGCCGGCTATACCTGGAGCCAGTTGCGTGATCGTTTTGTTGCGCCCATTTGGCACCCCAGCGATCACGGCGCGCTGCCGGACATCGTCGCGAACGGTCGCAAACCCGGTGTGTTCGCATGCGGATTTTGTCACCGCGCCACCGGGCCTGGTGGTCCGGAAAACGCGGACCTTGCAGGGCTGCCGAAGAGCTACATCATCCAGCAAATGGCCGACTACAAGAGCGGGGCGCGTAGTACAGCCCTCCCCGAGCGAATTCCGCCAAAGCTAATGATCGAGCTTTCCAAGCCGATCACTGACGCCGAAATCGAAGCCGCGGCAGCCTACTTTTCGGCCTTGCAGCCGCGCAAACGCATCAAGGTGGTCGAGAGCGACACCGCGCCAAAGACCTATGTGGCGGGTCTGCTTTGGGCGGCGGTGGAAACCAGCGAGCGCGAGCCGATCGGAGCGCGGATCGTGGAGATCCCCGACGATCTGCTCCGCTTCGAAAGCCGCGACCCTCGATCGACCTTCACAGCGTATGCACCAATCGGGAGCCTCGCCAAAGGCGAGGCGCTAGTCATGAAAGGTGGGTCGGGCAAAACGATCCAATGCGCGTTGTGCCATGGCGCGGACCTGAAAGGGCTTGGACCGCTGCCAAGCATTGCTGGTCGTTCACCGAGCTACATGTTCCGGCAGCTCTATGACTTCCAGCATGGCGCTCGAACGGGAGAATGGAGCCCGTTAATGGCCCAAATTGTAGCCAATCTCGACGAGCAGGACCTTCTCGCGATTGTCGCGTACCTCGCATCTCGCGATCCGTGAGCAGGCACGAAACCGCGCCACGCCACACCGGGACAAGGCCATGCTCAGGAGCATCGGGCCCAACTCCTGAATGTCGCATCGCTCTCTTCATAGAAGGGCGTATGAGGTCCGGTTCTGGCCCTTCGCGTCAGTTATCGCATCGCAGCGCCACGTCTGGAGTCGGGGGTAGATCGGAAGTGACCGGCGCACGGCCACAGCAACGCTCCTGACCCGGAACGGACATTCTAAGTGTTGAAAGTCGCGCCCCAAGAGTTTCACTAATTCAGCGGGTTGCAGGTATCAGCGCTGACAATGGCAATCGTTCTGACGCACACAGTGTCTTCGTTCCATTCAACGGAGCCATCGGCATTCTTCGAATGTGCGCGAAACATTTTCGCATCCCTGTAACTTGAGTTAATCGTGGGGCCTAATCGAAAGGTCGCGATATGGAACCGACCAGTCGAATATCGGACCACATTGATCATAAGGCCGCCCGGTCGATCTATGACGAGGTGGGTGACGGATTGCAACAGAACTTATCTCTCGAAGCCTCGCCTCTGCCACCCTACCTCGAACGTCTAGTCGATGAATTGCGCAAACAGGAGCGTCATCCAATTGATGGCGCCGCAGCGCCCGCTAACCGTTTCCTTCATGCGACGCGACGGGTAGTCGCGGCCGTCTGAGCGCGTAAAGAAGAAGCCGTCGCCGCTCTCAACCCGGCGGCTGCTTTTCCGCTAATCTTGTCGCTGAGGCGTTCCAGGCTTGGCCACGCCGGACGCCATCAGGACGTGCTTGCTCAGTGAACGGTCGAGCCGCGCTGCTTCCCCTGTTGGCCCATGAGCGAAGTGGCGAGATCTCAGATCCGGTTCAATGGCCACTACCGGATCCTGGCGTCGCTCCCGTTCCGGGTGCATACTAGTTCTATCACCGCACGGCACCGTGCTTTGATCGGTGGTGAGAACGCCAGTTGCGCTCCCTCCCAATTCACGCAGGGAAAGGAGAGTGCCATGGGACGACACTCACAATCCCACATCGACGACAATCTGCACGTGGAACGAGCTCGCATCATAGCGGAAATCGAAAATACGCAGCCAGGACCGCAGCGCGATCTTCTAGAACGCAGACTGCGCCAGCTCGAAACCGCTTCTCATATAGACGAATGGCTGACGTCCTCGGGTCTGCAACCCCCTGAGGAATAAGGCCGTCTCAGGCCGACCGAGCGCGAAGGGGGTCAGTAGATGCAGGGCATATCGAGCTTCGCATCATTCTAATGTGCAAGGACGAAACCGAAGCCAAGAAGCGCGCCAGATGCTTGGTAGATGGCTACGACGTAGAGCTATGGTGTCAAGATCGAAAGATTGCGGAATTTAAGAGTGAGTAAGGCCGCCCCAGTTGGCGGCCTTGCTCATCATTGTCGCCTGTTGGCCCCCTTGCCGACCTTATGCTCTGGCTCGGCGGTGTCGGTTCGTGAGGGGCAACCCGACATCGTTCAGAACAGCGGCCAGGTCTCGAAATGCCCCTAAGCGGGCTTCGCCTTAAGGCCGCCTCGGATGTCCGCGCCGCTCGCATCTCGCGCCGTCTGCGTTTGGAACCGAAACATTTTCTAGCCTGAATGATTTACTCCCCGGGCTTCGCAAGATGCGAGGCATTCATGGATCCTCTCTCGGCGAGCGACGTGTTCCTTACGGTCGCGATCATGAGCGTCACTTTCCTGACCGAGGTCGGGATTTTCATCTTGATTGGAATGTTCTGAAAGGAGCACGCGATCTGGGCAACGCGCAGCCGCGAGGTCTAGGACTCAGCAAACTTGATGGTTGAGACCGGCCATCTTCCATCATGACCAGCGATCGAAACGCGGAGCCCGTGCAGTTCATCCAGCCAAACGTGCTCGACCGTGCCTGCCTGTCCATCGGTAAGGACGACGGCCTTGCCGATCAACTCGGATCGCGCCTCACCGTACTCTCTCAAGATGTTTGATGCACGGAGCATCACTGGTGGCATTGCTCGTCCTGTTCGGCTGCGCCGTCTGTACTGTCCCGAGGCGGCTCACCGCCGAGGTTTGTCCCAGCGCTCGGCATTGGGAATGATTGATGGTGACTGCTCCTCCAATTCCCGGAGCCGGTCGATTTGCGTGCTGAGGCTCCCCGGTAGTTCCGGTTCTGCTTTCAGGAACGCGCGTAGTCTCCCTCCAATCTCTTCTACAATTGCTCGGCTGTGCTGGGGATCTATATCAATGCGGTTGTGCATAGGAAGCCTCAGTAAGAAAGCGCCAGCATCGGCGCAACCCCTCACGCAGCTCCCCGCTTGCGAGCGCGGCTGGCAATTCTGGAATGGAACCGGAGACCGCCGCTTTTGGCTATCTGTGCGAGCGCTTGTTGTTGAGAACAGCGGGCCCCGCGTAGGAACCTTTGGCTATCCGCGACATGCGCCGTGTAGTTTAACGGCGAGCGACGGTCTCATGATTCCAAAGTATTGACGGAGCTTTCGTTCCCCGATTTCTGATCGCGACAGCGTCGGACGAAAGGGGGAACAATTACAGCGCCAAGCCGACGCATTGAGGGACTTGCCCACAACCGAGCAATCCGATGCTCGCATGTATCGAACCAGCCGCGCGTCAGTTGCTCAAGCGGTGCGTTTTCACGAATGAAACCGTTTTATTATTAACGGTCGACCGGGTCGAAACGGCATCGTACCAGCGTCTAAGGTAGCGCACTCGGCTTGCAGAGGCGTTTGGAAAGCCCGGCTCGCGGTCGTGTCTGGAATCAAGGCATCTAAGTCGTTCGGCAGGCTTGGCCGAGCATCTAGGCTCCCGCCACAAAGGCCGCGCGATCCCGCGTGGCTCTCGCAGGAGCGCACCAATGAAGCAACTCAAGGATTTTGCCATCGAAGCTCATGGGGGCCTCGATCGCTGGCGGCAATTCGAGCAGGTTTCCGCCGATCTCATACAGGGGGGCGCCCTGTGGTCCTTGAAGGGGCAGGCGCTCACCCTCGAGCAGACCAACGTCACGGTGGGTCTGAAGAAAGAGTGGGCTTCGCACGCCCCGTTCGGCGCCGGGAATCGACGCTCCCGCTTCGAGCCGGGCCGCGTCGC
This sequence comes from Bradyrhizobium sp. P3_C3, assembly GCF_056402655.1. NCBI lineage: Bacteria > Pseudomonadati > Pseudomonadota > Alphaproteobacteria > Hyphomicrobiales > Nitrobacteraceae > Bradyrhizobium > Bradyrhizobium sp. P3_C3. Next base: position 12,612 of record NZ_JBFUGY010000065.1, read on the forward strand.
CCTGGAAGCTGCGAGCGGAACAGCTCTCGAAGAGCTGCTTGATCCGCGGGCAAGCTTCGCCGGCCACACGCTGCAAACGCCGTGGACGGAGCTGCAACTGGCTTACTTCGCCGGATGCGCCATGTGGACCTATTTGAACATGCCGTTCCTGCTTGCGTGGCCGGGCGTCGAAACCGAGGAACTGGAGCCCTGGCCGACCGATAGCGGCGACTGGCGCCGCCTCGCCGTACGGTTTCCCGGCGGGATCGCGACGCATAGCACCGTACAGACGCTCTATTTCGACGGCGAGGGGCTGCTGAAGCGCCACGACTATGACGTCGAGATCGCGGGCAACACGCCCGGCGCGCACATTATCGAAGACTATGCGGAAGTCTCGGGCATCAAATTCCCGACGAAGCGTCGGATCTATGCCCGTCAGCCGGACGGCAGCTTCAGCACCGAGCCGCTCGTCGTTTCGATCGATCTCTCCAACATCCGCCTTGGCTAGCCATGAGCCTTTTGGGGTTCGAACTCAACGGCGCAAGATCATCCGATGGAGTTCATGGCGGATGTTCCGCCGTGAACCTCCTCACGGGGCAATGGGGAGCGGAAGCCGATAGCCTTTGTCGCTGTTTGGCCAGTTCGGCGACGATCGTGTCCTGCAAGTCGGCCTCTACCTCGACCGCGAACTGGAAGCAGTGCTTCTTCGGGCCGCTGGCTAAAGCGTCGCGAGCGGTCCGGCGTCATTGCGGATGGCTCGCGGAACCTCTCCATGCACGCGGGCAAACGCCAGGCGCATCCGCTCCCGGTTCGCGAACCCCACCTCACGGGCGATGACCTCGATCGGCAACCGGCTCTGCTCCAGCATCAATTTCGCGGCTTCGACCCGCAGCGCTTCGACCGCCTTCGCCGGCGTGGTGCCCGTTTCTGACCGGAACAGTCGCGTGAACTGCCGGGGACTGAGGCATGCGGCCTCAGCAAGGTCATCAATCGTCAGGCTTTCGGCAAGGTTCTGACGCGCGTAGTTCAATGCGCGCTGAACCCTGTCTTCATTCGCGCCGAGATCCAGCAAGGTGGAATGCTGGGATTGTCCGCCGGAGCGGCGATGATACATGACCATGCCCTTTGCGACTGAACGGGCGATGTCGGACCCGTGGTCGCGCTCGATCATGCCCACGACGAGGTCCGTTCCCGCCGTCATGCCGGCTGACGTCCAAATCGGCCCATCCGCGATGAAGATCTTGTCCATATCGACCTCGCAGCTAGGGAAACGGTCCTGCAGCGCCTGCGCGTAACGCCAATGGGTCGTGGCGCGCCGGCCGTTCAGCAACCCGGAATCTCCCAGGACGAACGAGCCCAGGCAGATGGCGGCAACCCGCCGCGCGTCCCGGGCGGCGGCGCGAAGCAGCCGGACCAATCCCGGCGACGACGTCGGTATCTCAAGGCCCGCGGCGACGATCAGCGTGTCATAGGGCGCGCCGTCGAATGGGTCCGTCATGACCTGCATGCCGGCCCACGAGGCGACCAGCCCTCCTTCCTCCGAGAGGACGCGCACTTCGTAGAGCGTCTCGCCGGCTTGCTTGTTGGCCACGTCGAACGCCGCAACGGCCCCGAAGCAGACGGGTTGGAAATTCGGGCAAAGGACAAGGCCAATCTTCATGCTTTCTCCGTAACGGTTGCTACCCGCCTAGATGGTTGTTCCGGCGACGTTTCGCCATGTTCATGGCCGGAATGACGGCATCTACGTCCTGTCGGCTTCGGGAGGCCGCTGGTAGCGCTCTGATAGCTTTTCAGACGCTGGAGCTTTCATGTCGCACCATCCGACAACATACACCGCCGTCCAGGCCGTCGGGCCGGGACAGCTCGAACTGACGCAAAAGCCGCTTGTCGATCCCGCCCCGGGGCAGGTCCGCCTTCGCGTCGAGGCTTGCGGCGTCTGCCACTCCGACGCGGCGACGGTCGAAGAAGCCTTCCCAATCCAATGGCCGCGCGTGCCGGGCCATGAGGCGGTAGGCGTGATCGATGCGGTCGGCAATAACGTCGAGGGCTGGACGCTCGGGCAGCGTGTCGGCGTCGGCTTCCTCGGGGGCAGTTGCGGACATTGTGCAGAGTGCCGCGGCGGCGATCTCGTCAACTGCCGGAACCAGGAGTTCACCGGCATTCATCATGATGGGGGCTACGCGCAATACATGCTCACGCGCGCCAGCGGCCTCGTGTCGATCCCCGATGGTCTCGCCTCGGAAGACGCTGCTCCGCTGCTCTGCGCGGGACTGACGACCTTCAGCGCGCTCCGCAACTCTCCCGCACGCGCCAGCGACCTCGTCGCCGTTATCGGCATCGGGGGCCTCGGACATCTGGCCGTGCAGTTCGCGCGGCGCATGGGCTTCGAGGTCGTGGCAATCGGACGCGGGCCGGACAAGGATGGCCTCGCCGGAAAGCTCGGCGCCCATCATTATATCGACAGCTCGACCGCCCCGGTTGCTTCGGCGTTGCAAGATCTGGGGGGCGCTCATCTTGTCGTCGTCACCGCGTCGGGCGGCAAGGCCGTGGCCGACGCGGTGAAGGGGCTTAGGCCGCGCGGCCKGATCATCGCACTCGGTGCATCTCCCGAACCCGTAGAGATCGCAACCTCGGACCTTCTGTTCGGCGGGCGCTCTGTCGAGGGCGCCTTGACCGGTGACCCGGCCACCGCCGAGGCCACATTGCGCTTCAGCTCGCTCGCCGGCGTCACTGCCATGATCGAGACGATGCCGCTGGAACGCGCGCCGGAAGCCTATCGCAAGATGATGGCGGGGAAAGCCCGCTTCCGCATCGTCCTCACCATGTAGATGCGCCGCCAATCATCCGGATCGACCTTGCCTCTGGCGAGGCAGCTCACAGAGGAACAATCATGTCACTCGAAACCGCAAGAACAGAATACTTGAACGTCGGCGACGTCCGCTTTGCCTTCAGGCGGCTTGGCCCAACGGTCGGGACACCGCTCATCCTGCTGCAGCACTTCACCGGGACGATGGATTCCTGGGATCCGGAAGTGATGAACAGCCTTGCCGAAACGCGGCCGGTCATTGCGTTCAACAACCTCGGCATCGGCACTTCGACTGGCCGGACGCCCGACACGGTGGAACAGATGGCGGCCGATGCCGAGTCATTCGTGCGGGGCCTTGGTCTGTCGAAGATTGATCTTCTCGGCTTCTCCCTCGGCGGTATGCTCGCCCAAGTCCTCGCCGTGCAGCACCCCGACCTGATCGGCAAGGTCATCATCGCCGGCGCGGCACCACGAGGTGGCGAAGAACACCTTCTCGAAGTGGTCGACGACGCCTTCTCCCGAGGTGCGCCGGATGTGCGTCTGCCCTTGTTCTTCATGCCTTCCGAAGAAAGCCAGCGCGCCGGCCGTGCCTTCGTTGCCCGCGCAACGGCCCGCTCTGAAGGTCGTGATCCGGACAGCGGCGACGCTGTCAGCGAGCCTCAGGCGAGGGCAATCATCGGCTGGTGCGCGCGCAAGGATGAAGGCGACGCAACGCTACGCGCCATCGGGCAGCCGGCGCTCATCGTGCACGGCAGCGACGATACCATGTTTCCGAGCATTAACGCCTACAACATGTTCAAAGCGACGAAGAACGCGCAGCTCATCATCTATCCCGACTCGGGCCACGGCGCGCTGTTCCAATATCCGGCGAGGTTCGTCGCCCATTGCCGAACCTTCCTGGACGAGTGAGGTGAAGAAACAGATTCAGCAGCACGTGATCGAGGCCCATGACAATAAGCTCCTTCGGGACACCAGCGACGTCCTCTCCCGATACCCCTCTCAATCGATCTCTGCCTTGGTCTTCAGTCCGGGCAGCACGGTGCGAACGTGCTCGGCCAGCGTTGTCGACAACAAAGACGGCTTGGCCTCCGAGAATTCAAGCGCGATGCCGATCGTCGGAAGCAGAGGCAATCCGGCCGACACGACGTGAAGATCGAACGGAACGGCGGTTCGCGTCAGGACGCTGATCGCATGACCGGACCGCGCGATCGCGATCAGGCCGGCGAGACTGTTGCTGGCGTAAGCGACCCTGTAGCGCCGATTGACCGCGTTCATCGCGGCGCAGGCTGCGCGGTAGTCCAGACTCATCGGTGCTGCCAGGGCCAGAGGCAGGACGTCTTGCGTCAGTATTTTCGGTTCGGCCTCGTTCGCCACCCAGACGAAGCGCTCCTGGCGGATCACGTCGCTCGCACCGGCATCAGACAGCGAGACCAGCGCCATGTCGATCTGGCGCCGCGCCAGCATGGGGCGCAGCTCGGAGGTCGGGGCGCAGACCATGCGCAGTTCGACATTGGGATGGAGCGCGCAGAACCCCTTCAACAGCGCCGGCAGGAAGGCGATCGAATAGTCCTCCGGGCAGCCCAGGCTCAGCGTCCCCTTGAGCCCTTCACCGCTCATGTCGGCCAGAATCTCGTCGTGCTGCGCCAGCAGCGTCTCGGCGTGGGCGAGCAGTTTCTCGCCGGCCGCAGTCAGCCTCATTCCGGACCCGCTGCGGTGAAACAGCGGCTGCGTGATCGTCTCTTCCAACCGTTGCATCTGCATGCTGAGCGCGGACTGCGTCCGGCCGATCTGCAGGGCGGCCAGACTGATGGAACCGACCCGGGCCACGATGATGAAATTTCTCAGAAGGGTGAGATCCAGCATCCGTATCAGTCAGATTGATATCCAGGTTGAATTATATCAATTAGCCTGAAGCCAAATCATTGGCTAGAGGTCTGGCATCCCGAATGAAGGTGGCTTGTCATGACCTTGAATAGCGATCCCGATTTCTGGGCTTCCGCCAACACGCATCTGACCCGCTACGGCCCGAGTTTCGAACCCGTCATTATCGAGCGGGCGGCCGGCAGTTTCGTGTACGACGCCGATGGACGAGCCATCCTCGATTTCACCTCGGGTCAGATGAGTGCCGTGCTAGGGCACACGCATCCCGACATCGTCGCAACCGTCGCGCGGCAAATGGGTGCGGTCGCTCATCTCTTCAGCGGCATGCTCTCGCGCCCGGTGGTGACGTTGGCCGAGCGCCTCGCCGCGCTTGCTCCCGGCCTCGAGCGCGTGCAGTTGCTGACGACAGGTGCGGAAGCCAACGAAGCGGCGATCCGAATGGCGAAGCTCGTCACCGGCAGGCACGAGATCGTTGCCTTCGCGCAAAGCTGGCACGGCATGACCGGCGCTGCGGCATCAGCGACCTACAGCGCGGGCCGGCGCGGTTACGGGCCGGCTGCGGCTGGATCGTTCGTCATTCCCGCGCCAAACGCTTATCGGCCACGTTTCAAGACCGCCGATGGCAGCAACGACTGGCAGACCGAGCTGGACGATGCGTTCGCGTTGATCGACAGCCAGTCGACCGGCAATCTGGCGGCCTTCATCGCCGAGCCGATCCTGTCTAGCGGCGGCATTCTGGAGCTGCCGCTCGGCTATCTCGCCGCACTGAAGCGAAAATGTGAACAGCGCGGGATGCTGCTGATCCTCGACGAGGCCCAGACCGGAATTGGCCGCACCGGGCAGATGTTTGCCTTCGAGCGCGACGGCGTGGTGCCGGACATTCTCACGCTGTCGAAGACGCTCGGCGCGGGCCTGCCGCTCGCCGCGGTTATGACGACCCAGGCCATCGAGCAGGCCGCGTTCGAGCGCGGCTTTCTATTCTACACCACGCATGTCTCCGATCCGCTGCCCGCCGCGGTCGGCGTGACGGTGCTCGACGTGGTCGCGCGCGACGGGCTGGTCGCGCAGGCGACCGCCAGGGGCAACAGGCTCCGGGATGGATTGCTGTCGTTGCAACAAAGGTTCGAATGCGTCGGCGACGTCAGAGGCCGCGGGCTTCTGCTCGGTCTTGAAATCGTCGTCGACCGGCAGTCGAAGGCGCCGGGCTTCGAACTCGGCGCGCGGATCATGGAGGAAACCATGCGCCGTGGTCTCAGCATGAATATCGTCAAGCTGCCCAGCATGGGCGGGGTGTTCCGAATCGCGCCGCCGCTCACGGTGTCCGAGGCCGAAATCGATCGCGGTCTTGAGATCATGTCGGAGGCGATCCAGGCAGCGGCGAGCGGTCGTTGATCGCGGGGAAGCCTGAACAGGTGCAACTCGCCTGGACATATGGGCGTCCGACGCTGTTCTCGCGGCACGGCATGGTCGTTGCCGCGCATCCGCTTGCGGCGCAGGCTGGTGCACGGCTCCAGATCCAGGGCGGCAACGCTTTCGATGCGGCCGTTGCCACCGCGGCCGCCCTCAATGTGGTCGAACCGTTCATGTCGGGCCTTGCCGGGTTTGGACTGGCCACGATCTGGGTCGCAAGCGAGAAGCGCGTTCGCGTGCTCGACTTAGCGCCGCCGACGCCCGCGAGCTTCCCGGTCGGCAGATACACCAGCCGCCTCGAGCTCGAGCGCGGCGCGCAGGCGGCCTCAACGCCCGGAAATCTCGCGGGCTGGTGTGAGCTGCTCGCGCGCTTTGGACGCAAATCGCTTCCCGATGTCCTGGCTCCGGCGATGACGCTGGCGCGCGACGGCTTTGCTCTTTCGGATTTCGGTCGCGATGAATTCCACCTCACGGACCGCTGAACGAACTTATGGCCGCACTGCCTGAAGCCCTTCGCAACGAGCTGACGCCCGTGATCAAGGATGCGCATTTCAGGGAACCCGCCGACGTGCGAGATTTTCGCAAACGGGTCACGTCTGTAATCTCAAGCTACTCGCGCCGTACATTCGGTCGCTCATGAGGGCAGAAATGTAAAGTGCCCAAGCAACCGACCATGCCATCAGCAAAATAATTCCTGCTCAGAATCACCGCTCATGTTCTGTGCTGTGATCTGCAGCATTGGTAATCTCACACAAAGACGAAACGGCTCCGACGCGGGTTTAGGGGGCGAGCGTCCGAGCCGTCCCGCTCCCAGCAGTAAGCGATCTCTTCCCGTCCGGATCCGACAGGCTTGCGGTTGAAACGCGCAAGGCGCTCGCCGATCCAAAAGTGCGTGATAAACTTCGGCATCGAGCCCATGCAATTGACCCCCGATACTTTGGATGCACTGGTAGCCAAGCAGATCGCAACTGATGCCGAGCTGGGCCGCTCCGCCGGCCTCGGGCGCAAATAGTGGAGGAGGCCGGTGAGTAGCGCCCCGATGCAGTCTTTTCTGGCGAACGACGGCGACGCGCACGAGTTGCAAATGGGGCGATGGAGTCGGCGCCTCGCACCGCTGTTGATCGACTTTGCGGGGATTGATCGTGGCGCCCGTGTGCTTGACGTCGGCTGCGGGACCGGAAATCTCGCCGCTTGCCTCGCCGGCAATTCCGCGATCGGCAGTGTCATCGGCCTTGACCTGGCACTCACCTACATCGAACACGCAAGGCGTAGAAATAGCAATCCGCGTCTCACATTCGAGGTCGGTGATGCCTGTGCCTTACCGTTCGCAAATGCCCGTTTCGATCACTCACTCTCTATGCTGGCGTTGCAATTCGCGCCCGACACCGATCTGGCGATACGCGAGATGAAGCGGGTGACCCGACCGGGCGGTACCGTCGCCGCCGCGACATGGGATACGCGTGGCGGATTTGTGGCTTTCCGGATGATCTTCGACACCGCCGCGATGCTCGATCCACGTGGGCACGAAGCGCGGGCGCGCGCGTACACGCGGCCCCTGAGCCGGCCCGGCAATCTGGCGCAGGCGTGGCGCGCGGCAGACTTAAATGATGTCGTGCAAGATACACGGACCATCCGCATGGATTTTTGGGCTCCTGCTGAAGGCAGCGAGGGACCGATCGCCGCCTTTGTTGGCTCGCTGGACAGCGCCGCGAAGGCTAAGCTGCACGATGCGGTGCAATTGGCTTATCTCGATGGTGAGCCGGACGGTCCCCGTTCCTACGCAGCTACTGCCTGGGTCGTGAGGGGTACGGTGCCGTAGGGAGTCGGCTTTTGGCCCAACCCAGACCTCCGGCGATGTCCGCTTTAGCGCCGCTGTTGGGGGAGAAACGGACATCAGCGTCCAGCGGCATTTACATCCGGCGACTTGCGTCTATCGCGCGATACTGAGCGGGTTCGCGGACGCTGATCGCATCCACCGCTTCAGCGATCAAAGCCGACATCTCACGGGCGCTTAGCGGCGGCCCGTACGCCTTGCGGGGCAACGCTGTCATTCGGCCTGCAATATTGCCCCCCTAAGCCGGGGGATCGGCGTCCAAAATTGCTAGCCGATTGACAGGCAGCAGAACGTGGCGCGCTACGCCAAGGGCAATGGCCGGCTGGTGCTGGCTCTGTCGGCGGCCTTTGCTGGTCCGTTGGTCGGACCGTGTGCAGCTGAGGGCTTCAAGGGCGCATCGTCCAGCTTCCTATTCAGATCTCGCAGTCGATTGAGTTCAAAGCCTTACGCAAACCACCGAACGCGCTTAGCCGACAGGGCTCGGTGTCGCCGGCAGCCTTTGAACGCCCGGAAATGGTAGTTCGCTTGATTTCGGGTTCCTTTGACTTCGACTTAGGAAGGGCAGCGGCAACCTTCTTTGATTTGGGATGGTGCCGATGGTGGTCGATCACCTTGGGGGGGTCCGAAGAATCGATACCCATGCCTTCCGATGGAGAAATGCGTTCCTCGACTAGAGAAGGCTGCGCTGGAGTTTTGCTGCTCGCAGCGGCAATTTCTAGTCGATCAGCTTTCGCCAACGCACCATGTGAATCGGAAATGCCTACGGTCGTTTCGGCAAGGGGCTGGACGACCGCTACTGTACTTCGCGCCGGATTTCTGAGTTCCATCGACACCAGAAATCCAACACCCAATAGGATGAGGAGACCCAACGACACCATTCTCAGCATGATGCTTCTCCACCTTAAAATAGTGCCGGTGAAAATTCATCGATCCATGAGGCAACATGGCGGCGGCTCACGTACCACGTACGGGGTGTTTGCCAACAGGGTTAACCACCGGCCTAGATGTTCCTGACGCGCGACGTCGAATATGCCCGGTGAGCCACAGGGCGACTGGCCGGAGACCATCATTGTACCAAGGTGCAGGCCCGACGACGGCGAACGTGATCGCCTTCATCGGGCCAGAATCGCAGTCACAGACTGATGCCGGTTTCGATTCGTGGAGCAAGAGCAGCAATGGAGCCCGCAAAACCCCGCAAATGGACCGAAGAAGAGACCAAGCTGCTGATCGAACTCGCGCAACGTAAGGAAAGAGTGCCAGCGATGGCGCGGGAGATTGGACGTCACATCGCATCCGTTAGGCGACGAGCTCGCGAATTGGGTTTGCCTCTGCTGCCCGGCCGAGGTGAGAGGTAACTTTAGCTCCCTACCCACTCGCCCCTCCGGCTGGATAATTATCAATGTTGCCTTCATCACACCGTCTCCGCGTTGACCTTTTCATAGTCTTCATGATTGCCGAAAAAGCGGAGTATCAACACGCCATCACGATATTGAACTATGGCAATCAGGCGGTAGTCATTGGCCTTGATGTTGAACACCACACGTCCGCCTTCCGGAATGCAGGCGCGCTCGAACGAGGCGACGGCGCCGAACAGTTCCCGCGCGGCGACGGCCACGTGGAACGGCAGTGTATCGATCAATCCGCTGCCGGCCGATCCGTCGTTGATGCGATTGAGGATGTAGGTCTCGAACCCGGTGAGCAGGCGCGTTCCGCTTCGAGTTCGTTCGGGAGGGTGGTCCCGGATCAAGCCGGCATCGGTTGCTTAGGCCTGCTTTCGGCAAGATGCGGGAACGTCTCTCCGAAGGTCTCATCGGTGCCGCCGGCCTCGATCCAGGCTCCCCTGACGGCCTCGGCCAATGCCTCTCCGGTGATCCCCACGTCGAGCGAGGGGTCCTCGGCAAACGGCCCCCAGCTATGGCTGGGGTATCGAACGTGACCATCGGGAAGTTGAGACATGCCTCAGTCTACTTCGTTTCGCGGTAGGTTTCTACGTTCTTCATCTGCTCGCCGTCCCGGAGATCAAGCGTGCCGCTCCACGGCGACGCGACTTCCAGGAAGAAGACCTTCCCGAACGGCATCAGCTTCGGTCCAAAGCGGGCCGGAATATCATTGCTCGGGACCTTCGCGCCCAAGGCCGCGATCGTGAGGGCCATTTTGGGGCCGCCAGCCTCGATCTCCCTCATCAGCTCGGTCACGTCGAGCTTCTGCCGGCGCAAAGTCTCCATGTGCTGCACCAGGAATCCGTAGGCTTCGATCTTCATCTGGCGCCATGCGTCATCCGTGGGACGAAACCCCATCTTGATCCAGACATAGCGACCGATGCGCTCCGCACGCAGCTTGATCCGGTCGATCCCGATCAGGCGGGTGTCGATCAGGTCTCCCATGAGACGGCTTCCATAGCCGCCGCCTTGCATTGCGTCGGAGACGGCCATTCCTTCGGCGTTGAAGGCTGAGCCTTTCAGATCGAGCTCCCGATGGGCGAACCCGAACTCCTGCGTACCCGGAAAATCTCCGTCGACCCGTAGTGAGAATGCCTCTCTGGCGCCGTCGATGAAATGATAGACGGTAGACTTCGATCCAGGCGCACTTTTGGTGATGCGGTCGGCCATGCCCTCTGGTGTCAGATCGAACGTGTCGTAGAACTTCCCCAGCCACCACTGGCGCGACGCCTCGTCGATAGGCCGCTCGAACCGGAGATTGTTGCCTTCTTCGAACATCCGGGATCGGAACCGGTCGTTTTCGCCAAAATTCGCCATCTGCTCTCCTGACGCGCCGCGGCGCCTCCGTCATTTGAAGCCTGTTTTCTGCGACGCTTCTTGAGCGGACCGGGAGGACTCACGAATTCTTCAATCGGCGGGCCGGTCCGACAGCGGATCCCCGCACGTTACCAGAATATGGGGCTTTTCCGGCCGGCCTCAACAATTGCGTGCCGGTGATGGTTACCGCTTCAGTGTGACCAGGATCGCGGCGGCGGAAATGGAGGCTTCCCAGCGAGGGTCTATTGGGCAGCAACAAACTTGAAGGAATGCGAAGAGCTCCGCCGTCGCCAGCGGGGCTCTTTGGGCTAGGGGACCTACTTTGCCCCGATTAGGGGACAAACTTATAGGGGGCGTACTTTGCCCGCGGCTGCAGTCAAAAAACGGACTACCCGGGGCCTTCGCCGGACGCATACGGTTCAAGCCGATAGCCGGCCGTTCCAACCATTGCTCAGCTTCCTGCATGGAATCGAAAATGGAGGTTGCTTTCGCCAGGACTCCCGCGAGCTTCCATGTTCGCCCACTTTGCTCTGGGCTGAGTGGCTGCGGAATGTAGGCGGACATCGTCCTGAGAACACGACGTGACGGAACCTGCGCTTCAGTAAGTGTTCGATGACCACCTGTGGCGGATAGTGTTGCAAAAGTCGGAAATTGAAGGACGCAAAAAATTTCGCAAAAGCTGATTTTTAGCCGGCTCCACCACTGCAATACTGCGTAACGCCAATACGAAGCTCCCTGGTCGTTTTGTAGGATGAAGCCGAAAGATTGACTTCCGTCAAATCCGCGGCCGCACCGAGTTGAAGGCATCACCTCACGCGGTCGGGAGCACCGGCGATGGAACCGAGTACCTCAATCGGCTAGAGCCTGATCTTGCCACTCCGGAGTATGAACTAGCAGCAGCGCCCAGCATTACGTCCATCGAAGCGCCGCTCGATGAACATGTTGACGTATTCGCGCTCAGCCATTGGTGCCGTGCCAGGATGCCGCCTCGCATGGTGGATCAAGTAGGCCTTATAATCGGGCGCACCAATGGCCCGAAGCCAGCCCATGCGCAGTTGTTTGGCCGCGTCCCGCGCGCACGCAAAGCACTCTTCTACCGTCGCCCCAGTGACTTCCCGGCACGACAGGACCGATTTCCGAACATTACGCAGGAGCACCAGACAATCCTCCCTCACGAATTGCAGGTGGCGTCTCAGCCGCACTCGGCATGGCGTTGCGGAACGCCTTCAGCGACATTCGCAGCGTGAAATAAGCCATGACTAGCACGAGAGCAACGAACAGCACCGTGAGCGTGCCGCATATGTAGTTGTTGAAAGCCACACGCTCCATCTCGGCAATGCTCTTGGCCGGAGCGAGGACGGTGCCAGCCGAAGCCGCCTCGCTGTACTTGTTGGCCAACGCGTAGAATCCGATGCGCGGATCGGACGAGAATGCCTTCATCCACCCTGCCGTCAGGGTGCAAACCAGAAGCCAAGCCGTGGGCGCAAGCGTCACCCATGCGTAGCGCTCCCGCTTGAGCTTGATCAGCACGGTAGTAGCCAACAGAAGTGCAATGCCGGCGAGCATCTGGTTCGAGATGCCGAATAGCGGCCAGATCGTATTCACTCCGCCAAGCGGGTCGATCGTGCCCTGATAGACGAAGTAGCCCCACGCGGCGACACAGAGCAGTGTAGCAACCACATTGGAAAACAGGGACTCTGTGCGGCCGAGCGGGGCGTAGATGTTGCCGAGCAGATCCTGAATCATAAATCGGCCTGCGCGGGTGCCGGCATCAACCGCCGTGAGGATGAACAGTGCCTCGAATAGGATGGCGAAGTGGTACCAAAACGCCTCGAGCGCCTTACCTCCAAAGGCCTGAGCCATGATTTGCGCCATACCCACCGCTAAAGTCGGAGCGCCGCCGGCTCGGTTGAGGATAGTGTGTTCGCCCACGTCAGTTGCGGTCTGATTGATCGCTTCAGGGGTGATCACCCACCCCCAATTGCTAATTACCTCGGCTGCCCTTTGGGGCGTGTCGCCGATTACCGCCGCCGGACTGTTCATGGCGAAGTAGATGCCAGGATCGAGCACACATGCAGCGGAAAGTGCCATTATGGCGACGAAAGACTCCATTAGCATGCCGCCGTAACCGACAAAACGGGCGTCCGACTCTCGCTCGATCATCTTTGGCGTTGTGCCCGACGAGATTAACGCGTGAAAGCCTGACACTGCGCCGCATGCGATGGTGATGAAGAGGAACGGGAATAGTGGGCCGGAAAACACTGGTCCGCTACCGTCGGTGAAACGGGTCACCGCTCCCATCTTTAGGTCGGGCTGGACCAGATATATACCGATCGCGAGCGCGACAATGACGCCGATCTTGAGGAACGTGCTGAGGTAATCGCGAGGAGCGAGGAGGAGCCATACTGGCAGCATGGAGGCGATGGCGCCATAAACGATGATTGCCAAAGCCAGGGCAGGTGCGCTGTAGGTGAAAGCTGGCCCGAGCGTTGCGTCCTGGGCCACGTACTGGCCATACCAGATGGCGAGTAAGAGAACTATCACGCCGAATGCAGAGGCTTCTCCCACTTTGCCTGGCCGAATGCTCCGCATGTAGACGCCCATGACCATGGCGGTCGGGATCGTGACGGCAACCGTGAACGTGCCCCATGGGCTTTCGCCCAATGCCTTCACGACGACCAGGCCGAGCGCGGCGAGGATTATGATCATAATCCCGAGGGTGCCAACGAGGGCGACGCCGCCCGCGATTGGGCCCATTTCCATTCTCACCATTTCGCCGAGTGAGCGGCCGTCGCGTCGCATCGAGCAGAACAGAATAACGAAATCCTGTACCGCGCCCGCAAACACCACTCCTACGAGGATCCAAAGAGTTCCCGGCAGATAGCCCATCTGTGCAGCGAGCACCGGCCCGACCAGTGGACCGGCCCCCGCGATGGCCGCGAAGTGATGACCGAAGACGACGTATCTGTTGGTAGGAACGTAGTCGAGCCCATCATTATGGCGTTCGGCCGGCGTCAGGCGTGTGTCGTCCAGCTTCAAGACCTTCTCGGCGATGAACTTGCCGTAAAACCGATAAGAGATGAGGTAAACGCAGATAGCCGCGGTCACTAGCCAGGCCGCACTAACTGGCTCATTGCGATTAAGCGCGATGCCAGCAAGTGCGAATGCGCCCAGCGCCGCTATACCTGTCCATATCACCCAAGATAGTGTCCGCTTCGGCAGCTCAGGATTTGTGAGTGCGTGTTGCGACATGGCCTTCCTCCCTAGGTTGGCTCCAGTCCAGAGGTATTGCCCAAGGAATCCTCGCTCGGCTACCTGCGATAAGTAGTTTACCAGGCCGGCGTGGTGACCATTTTCGCGTTGAGCACATGAGGGTGGCGCGGCAAGGACAGCAACCTCGCTGAGGTGATGGCGTCGGCCTGCGCACCTGAATCGGCATAGTGTAATACCGAGCTGATGAAGTTTATTCTCTACCTTCTCGCTCCGTTTTACAAGTTGAGAGAAGGTTTTAGAGTTGCGCCTTCTTTCCCTGTTCGGGGCTCCGACAAACCAATCAGAGCCCGCTCACAAGCGTCGAGGAATTCTGTGTCATCGCTTGGTGAGACAAATAAACTAAACGCTTCTCCCTCGTCCCTCGCGCCGACCCTATTGCAGTCGAAGCGGCAGATTGAGGGGGCCGCGGAAACCGAATCCGTGCCAGCGCACGCTCGCAGGATCAGGCAAGGTCATGTTGGGAAAGCGCTCGAACAGCATCGGCATCAGGATGTCCCCGACAGTTCGCCGCGACAGGTGCGCGCCCGCGCAATGATGCGGGCCGTTGCCAAAGGCCTGGTGAGGATTGGGGGCGCGAAGCGCGTTGTAGTTCTCGCCGTCTTCGATGACGTCCTCGTCTCGGTTGGCGGAGGCCTGGATCGTCATCACGGTGTCGCCCTTCGGGATGAAGCAGCCGCGAATCTCCGTGTCCTCCATAACGAGCCGTGAACTCGCCTGGATCGGCGCCACCCACCGGACCCCTTCCTCGAAGGCGGCGCGCCATTTGTCGCCTGCGCGCACGCTGTCGAGCTGATCGGGATTGGTGAGGAGGCCGTAGAGGATCGTCAGCAGGGCGTCGCGTGGCTCGTTGATGCCGCCGCCGATCGCGATTTTTACGTTGGCGATCATCTGGCTTTCCAGAATAGGAGTCTTCGCGTTCACCATGAAGGAGAGCGCTGAGGAATCCGGCTCGGCACGCACGCGTTCGGCGTTCGCGCGGATACATTTGTCCATTTCCGCATTGGCGATATCGGTCGCTTGGAAAGGCCCTGGCGTCCAGCCGAAATTGCCGGCACCGTCGATCAGCGTCTGCGACCATCGTTGCATGTCCTCATCGCTCGCGTCCGGAACGCCTATCGCATGCGCCAGCATCCGCGCGGCAAGCGGTCCCGCGAGCGCGGGAAAGAGATCGACAACCTCGCCGCGCGGCAGCCGGTCGAGATACGCCGCCGCCAGGTTCGCATATAGCGGCCCCCAGACGGATTCGATCGTCTTCGGCATCAGGGCCGGCATCATCGCCATGCGTTCGGTCCGATGCTCGTCGTGGTCCTTGCGCATCAGCGTATGCGCGAGAAAGGCGCGCTTCATGGGCGTGTTCGGATCGTTGGAGCTGAACAACGCCGCATTGTCCTTCACGTATTTGGTGTCGGCAGCCTTGGTGAGGAACGTGCGGCCCACGGACTTGACGCGCAACACGGGCGCTTCGCGCCTCAGGCGCTTATAGATCGGATAGGGATCGCGCGTGAGCTCCGCGATCGTGATCGTCTCGTTCAGGGGGGCCAAGGCGGCATTCGACATGGCGGATGGTCCTGTTGCCACGCGTCAGTATGAGCCAAGGTGCGGCAAGCGCAATGGGGCAGGCGCAAAACAGCGCAACCCGGTGTCCGCCGCGCCCGCTGGCGCAAAGCCGGAAACTTTAATCTCACCTTGCCGTTAACGGGCCTCAGACACCGATTCTCGATGGCTCAGACCGGCTGCCTGTGATCATCGGTTGAGGAGCACTGTTGCCGAAGCCAGACTTTCCCGATGGCTCAATTTACGGAATGAGCAATTATGGAAGGACCGCTTCTGGCGCAAAGCGGCCGGTCACCGGCATGTCTGCTCCTGGCGGCAGAACGGAAGTGGACGTTTTGGGGCTGTTCGGTGCAAACGCACGTCGCTTGTCCGTCAATCTGTGAGGATGCGATGGTTCGTGGCGGCTTGAGAATCAACTAGCGCGAGTTTGCAACTACCGCACGGACAGCTTAGGTTTCTGCGCCTCTTCGATATGCCGCCGCTGATCGAGAAACGCCTGGCTAGACCGCGTCTTGTACAAGTCCAGATTCTCGGTCTCGTCGGGCCGCAGTGTGATCGCCTCATCGACATAAGTGAGCCGGTGCGGATCCGACTTGACCTTGCGCGCCAGCCGGTGGAGGCGCAGCGCTAGCGATGCCCATTGCGCGGCCTTCAGGACGGTCTCGGCGACATAGCGCGGATAGAACGAC
>NZ_JBFUGY010000066.1:0-28711 GCF_056402655.1 Bradyrhizobium sp. P3_C3
CCGCCGAAACGACGCGCGCCGGGTTTTCACGGGGCGCGCTGTCGTGTCTTTCGTATTTCACCTCGCCCCGCTTGCGGGGAGAGGTCGGATTGCATCGAAGATGCAATCCGGGTGAGGGGGAGTCTCGACGAGCCCAACTGGCGCCGTCCCCGCGGAGACTCCCCTCACCCCGACTCTCTCCCCGCAAGCGGGGAGACGGAGAAGACGTTCAGTGCGTCACCAGCGGGCAGCCACCCTTGTCGAGCGGACGGAAGGCTTCGTCGCCGGGGACGGTGGCGATCAGCTTGTAGAGGTCCCACTCGCCCTTGGACTCCTCCGGCTTCTTCACCTCGAACAGATACATGTCGTGCACCATGCGGCCGTCGATGCGGATCTTGCCGTTCCTGGCGAAGAAGTCGTTGACCGGCGTTTTGCGCATCTGCGCCATCACCTTCGGCGCCTCGTCGGTCTTGATGGCCTCGATCGCCTTCAGATAGTGCATGGTCGCCGAGTAGAGGCCGGCCTGGATCATGGTCGGCATATGACCGACCTTCTCGTTGAACCGCTTCGAGAAGGCGCGCGTCTCCTCGTTCATGTCCCAGTAGAACGCGTCGGTGACGATCAGGCCTTGCGTCGCCTTGATGCCGAGCGAATGGGTGTCGGTGATCTCCTGGAGCAGCGCGATCATCTTCTGGCCACCCTGAACGAGACCGAATTCGGCCGCCTGCTTCAGCGCGTTGGTGGTATCGCCGCCGGCATTCGCCAGCGCGACCACCTTGGCCTTGGAGGCCTGGGCCTGCAGCAGGAAGGACGAGAAGTCCGAGGAATTGAGCGGATGGCGGACCTCGCCGAGCACCTTGCCGCCGCTCTCCTTGACCACGTTGGCAGCGTCGCGCTGCAGCGCCATGCCGAAGGCGTAGTCGGCGGTGACGAAGAACCAGGTGTCCTCGCCGCGCTTCACCATCGCCTTGCCGGCGACATTCGACAGCGCATAGGTGTCGTAGGTCCAGTGCACGGTATTGGGCGAGCAGGCGACGCCGGTGATGTCGGACGAGCCGCCGCCGGAGTTGATGTTGATCTTGTTCTTCTCGCGCGTCAGCGCCGAGATCGGCAGTGCCACCGAGGATGTCGGCACGTCGAAGATCGCGTCGACCTTGTCGTTGTCGTACCAATTGCGGGCGATGTTGACGCCGACGTCGGGCTTGTTCTGGTGATCGGCGGCGACCACCTGTACCGGCTTGCCCGCGACCTTGGCGCCGTAATCGGCAACCGCCATCTCGACGGCGGCGAGCGAGCCCTTGCCGGTCGCGTCCGCATAGAGGCTCGACATGTCCGTGAGCACGCCGATCTTGACGACATCGTCGGAGATCTGCGCCTGCGCGGCGCCGGATGTGGCGGCGAGCGCGAGACCGGCCGCAACCGCGGCGATGAGTTTCCGCATGTGTTTCTCCCTGTGTTGTTGTTTGGGTTTTGTTGCGGGGACTGTTCTAGCGACAATCGGTCGCGGCGGTAAAGCCCGAGATGCGCGAGGAGGGTTGAGAATAAGTAGGGGGCTGCGGTGTTCTTACCCTCTCCCCTTTTGGGAGAGGGTGGCTCGCCGCGTAGCGGCGAGACGCCGTGGGTGATGGAAGAGGAAGAGGAGTGCTTTCGTGTCAAGGACGCGAACGGCTTTCCGATCTGCTGCGTCGTCCATCGGGAACCTTCATGCGTGGGGCTACCAGTATGCCGGGAATTACCTGTCGCGCGATGAGGCGAGGCGGAGGCCTTACCAGCAACCTCGACTGTTCAAGGATGTCCCCAAGCCCGATTGCTTCGACAGCTGGAAAAATCAACAGACCCTTTCCCCGAAACAGCAGATAGATGCCGGCCCCGAGACAAATAGGGCTCACGACCACCAAGACATCCAAAATGCTCCAAGGAGCGCGATCGGCCTCAGTCATAGGTCGTTACGATCCGGCGAAATCAGACACCAGCGGGTCCTTGTGCAATGTCGACCACGTGCCGTTCAGTACCAACGGTTATGACGATGGTGTAGGTCTTCGGTCCTCCGCCCTCACTGGCAACCGGCGGCGCCAGATGCAATTGGCCGCCGTACCACTCGCCGGGCATCAGCGTGTTATCCTTGATGACTGATTGTTCAAGCACAGCCATGTTGCGCTGCCCTGTCTCTACCGTGGCGGCGATCATTGCCTCATTCTGAGCCGTAGCATTGCTCTGGGCGATCGCGGTTGCGGTGGGGCTATAGAATGTGCCCGTCCGACCACTCGGGGTCGTGTAGTGGCCGTAGCCAGCTTGAGAGGCGTTATAGGCGTTTCCTGCTGCGGCTAGACCCGTAAAAACTGCCGCTGCGACCTGTCGATTCTTTTCCTCTTGGACAAGCATTTCGTAGGTGACGACCTGCATGCCGTAGTCGGAGCCAGCGACGTGCTGGGTCGCCTCGACTTGTGCAACGGGGAATTCAACAGGRCCTTTGCTCAGGTTGTTGATGGCCACGACGAAGACGGGCCGTCCGTTCCCGCGTACTTGTCGTGAAGCGGGACGAACTAAGACAAGCGAACTCTTCTGCCGAGACACGAGGGCAGCTTGCCCATCTCGCATGAGTGCCTGTTGTTGTGGATTGGACGGCCGAAACTGAACCGTCTCGGAGTTTGTAACGCAGCCGCCCAACGCAGCGCACAGCACCACGATGCCCCATTTACGCATGACTTATTCCCCAGACCCGCGGGCATAAGAGCGCAACCGGCGGGCGAGATCAATGGAAACTACCGCGGCTGTAGTGACCGGCACATAGACAATAGTTGTGTGTGCACGAATGAGTTTTGTATTGCGGGTGCCACCTAGCTCTAAGCACCTACAACCGTCGCCAAATTTGTGCGGCGATTTGGGGGGAACTGATTCGAAAAAGGTAGCGATACTCGCGGTGGCGTTTCTGTGCTCAACGACCTTTGCTGAAGCTAGGGGTGGCGGTGGCAGGGTGTCCTATGGAGGAGGTTCCCACACCTCCAGTCACGGCGGCTCATATGTCAGAGGATCAGGATCGTCTCACAAGGGCGGTACCTATTCGAACCCGAGCACCGGCAACCAGTACGGCACACACAAATAATTCCGCTTCAAACCCAGCACCGGGTCTCCTGGTGCTTGGGGGGCTGCGCTCTACGCGCCCTCGATCGGCCATGAAGTTACCTGCAGGCAAGATATTCCCTGAACACCCACCCCATGGGCCGAGAGTTAGCATCGGCTATATGTGCCCACCGCTTGCCGTGAGAATCCTTTGTCTCGTCTAGAATGCGAACAAGCTGCCCGTTAGAAGTGGCTGAGAGTATTTGCCCCTGGGGCGCGGCTCGAACGTTCAGCGGCGTCGAGGTTGGATCGACCACCACGCACGCTACTAGGTCATCGGGCGGCGTCGGAGAAGACGCTGTCCCCGCGTACGCAAACGCACTGCCAAGAATCCCGCTTGCGACCGCAAGAATGAAAATTAGAACCTGACGGCGAAAGACGGTGCGCAAAAGGATGCTTCCTATCCAAGGCAAAATGTAATCAGCTAGCGGGCAGTTGATAGAGCATTGCCACTGATGGTTAACGCCTTGCAACCCCCTGAACGAAGGCCCCGAACAGCTGCATCATCTGTTGCTGGTTCACTTGATTGACCCGCTCTTGATTGAGCTTTTGCAGTTCAAGCTCATAACCTCGTTGTGCCCCCGCATGCCCAAGCTCGGCAGCTCGCTGCAACAAGGCTAGCTTCGTCTGTTCCGGGTTTGGCGTTGGGATCTGCCCTTTGTCGATAAGATCAACGAGGCTCACCATTGAGTCCGCGTCACCGAGTGCGCTCCCACGCTTAAATAGCGTAATAGCTGTGGTCACATCCTTGCGGTCCCATAGATACATCCCACCTAGATTGTCGAACGCAGCGGGATAGTTTGCCTGAACGAGACGGAAGAATATTTCGAACGCTTGCTTCTTATCCTTGAATTGAGCCGCGCGGCCAAGTTGGTACTGATACCGGAGTTCGGCGGGCGAGACCGCTACGGCCTTGGTGCAAGCGTCGTAAGCTTGGTCAGCTTGGTACTTCAACGCCTCAAACGACACGCCGCCGCCACTCCTTTTTGCATCAGTAGGATTTGCGGCAAGCCGATCGCAGTCATTGCCGCCCTGCAGCCGTTGTCGCTCAGCTTCGGCGCTGGCTTCACGTGCCCGCCGTTCCCGGTCCGCTGCTTCTAGGGCCTGCTGAACCTCGCGTTCAGTTCGCTCGCGAGCCTCTTTGTCCCTCTGCTCCTGCTCGGCCTTTTTGCGAGCGGCGATTGCCTCTTGTTGCTGTCGCCAGTCGGAGATCACTTCGCGGGTGACGATTGTGAACTGGTCACCGGATCGCGGGTGGAAGCCGGGGCCGTCATAGAACTCATACTGTCCGGTTTCGCTGCGTGAGTACCAAACCTTGGCAGCACCTGTCGTTGGATCGAAGAAACCAAACTTCTCGGGGTCCGTGACGAGAACAGGCGCGCGCCGAACAACCTTTGCGTTCTGTTGTTTCCACGCCTCCACGACCTCTCGGGTGACGGGCACTAGTTCGTCGCCTGTCTGGGGATGAAAACCCATGAGGTCAAACAGCTGGATTTGGCCACGATCGTTCTTGAAATACCAAACGACCGGCTCGCCAGTTGTCGGATCAAAAAACGGCGGGTCACTTGAGGTTATCTGTGTCGGCCGATGCCCCCGTTTGTATTCCGCAATCTTCTCGACCATCTGGGGCGTTAGCGGACGGCACTCACGACCTGTGTCCGCATCAATCCCGACACGGTTGAGGGTCTTGATGCTGGTGCGCGTCATGACGAAGCATTTCTCGGCAACACCGTTCTTACGGAAGTTTGCGTCGAGGCGTCCCAGCAGCAGCGAATGTCCGAGGATAAGTGCGAGCAGGCCCGCGTATCCTATGCGTCGCTTTTGCTTGGAGAACGAAAGCGAATAGCCCGCAAGAACTACAAGGGCTGCAAAACTCGCCCAAAGGATGGCTCGCGTTATTCCAGTATTTAGGTCGTACGCATCTGCAAGTTCTTCCGCATAGGTCCGCGCTACGTAGTAGTAGACCAGTTCATTGCAGAGCCAGAAAATAAGACCGCCAATGACGACACAGGCCAGAATGATGACCGCAAATCGGACAGCAATGTTCAGTCGCCCGAGCGGTTGCGCAATCTGATTGCGCAGCTTCTCAATTAATTGCACTTGCCAGCCCCCCGGCGTGCACCCATTCGTCGGATGCCAGCTCCTGTTACGTTCTCTCAGCCCGACATCGAGAATACGAGCCCAAGCGGCCGGTTGTCAAAAGGGAGCCCCAAAACCGGTGAACAAATTCAGCGCGTTATTTACGGATGGGAGCCGCTGCGCGGCCCGCATTTCGGACCCCTGTCTGGCAATACGTCGGGGGCCGGCGGCAAGTTGACCGACCTAGCCGTTTGCGACGCCGACTCGTACGAGGATGACGGTTCGTGGTCAGATGCCGAAGTTTCCTCGATCGCTCCACGAGACGACTCGGCTTCTCCGAATAGTTCAGGTCGGCTTCGCGCGAAATCCTAAGAGCGCCCAGCCCAAAGCGCCACCGAGAACCAGAACGATCAGTGGTGCTCCAATCGCTATAAAGAGAGCAATTCCAAGCGCCTTCCACGGGCGGGCCGGATGGAGTTCAATGCCCGCTTTTGAGTACAGCTTGTCGCTCACTGCGTCATCGACCATGTCCTTATATTCGGGGAACAGCCGTCGAAATGTCGGCATTTGGTACCAGCAATTTGCCGTGTTGCTATATGCATTCCACGGGCGGTCTGGCGGTTCATAATCCGTCCCGGCCTTGCCACGCGCCTCCTTGCAATCTACCGGCACCATTGCAATTCCAACGGAACTGAAATCTAGCGACGCCTTCTCAAATTCGCCGCTGACGTCTTTGTACGAAAGAATGGCGACCGCGATAATGAACAGGATCGAAAGGATCACCCAAATTCTGAAAAAGCCCAGCCTGAAGTTCATTTTGCTCCCCCAGGGGCTCAGACCCACGTTCCCATAAGTTGAAATGCGAACCCAACTAGCAGTAAGTAAAAGCCGCCGGTTGACTCCAAGAAGAGGTGGGTTCGTATCCACATCTTGATCGGCCTATCTGGATCATCGATTATTTTCCGTGTGATGTGAGAAGGCGGTCCGTACGGGTATTTTTCAGCGTCGCCGTACTTGTTGACGATCTCATCGAAAAGTCCGCTGATATGAAGTTGGATCACACCACCAACATCAAACATCAGTCCGGCGCTGTTTATCCATTTTCCTCGAACTTCAGGCGCCGCGAAAAACCAACCGACAACGAAGCAAGCCCCTGCCAGAATGAGAAGAAGAATCAGTACTGCCCTGTACTCAAACCGGATAGTGTCGCGCTTCCAGTATTGGTAGTTGACCCACCAGTGCAGCATCCCCCACTCCTTAGTCCTTCGCACGCTCAAGGCGGTCGATCACCAAAAGACGGGCTTTCGCTGCCTGTCATGCCCTTACGGCCAGAATTTGTATCCATAGAACTCGAAGATTTGCCTTTGCTTGTCGTTCAGCTTCGCCTTCCAAGTTGGTGTCGGTTGAAGAGACGCGCCATAGTCCATACACGACCCATTCTCCTTAGCCATGACCGGCTCCAGCAGTTTCGCAAATTCGTTGCTCCACTTCGTCGGTGGAAGCGTGTCCGCAGCTTGGTAGAATGCGCTGGTTACAAGATCAGCAAGCTGAGCGCCGGGGCTTGCGAGGTGCGGCACCGGCTGGGCAAGGCGCCAGTCTAGTACTTCCCACATAATCCGGCGCTTCGGAAGGACGAGAGCCCCAGCTTTGGCCTGCATCTTAAGCAGCTCATGATAGGCGGCTGTTTGCGCGTAGGAATGGACACTGCGTTCGCTATACAGGATCTTGAGGAAGCGATCCTTTGCGTGGTCCTTGACTGCATGCCGATAGCAGAAGTCCGTTACGCGCTCCAAAAGCAAACGTAGACAATAGTTGTAGAACCACTGTTGGGCTCCAGCGCGCTCTGCTCGTTCGTTCTGGTGGCGGCGCATGTTCTTCTTGTTCGATGCGAGAACAAAACCGCGTAACGGAAGCTGAGCGATTTCTCCTAAAGCGATCCGCTTCTGAGGGGGCGACAAATGCCTGTAGTGAAGGTCGGTGCGGTTACATCCAGCCTTGGACAGGATCGTCCGAGCCCAGTTGCTCACTTCGGGCTCATGCTTCGCTCGGATAAGTACCGCGCCAAGGCACAGCCATTCCGTGGCACCAACCGGATCAATTGGGCGCACGGTTTTCAGTCCTGGGTCGCCCGCCTCATCAATGAAAGCGACGTAATAAGGGTCTGGGATATGAGTCGCCATAATGCTCAACTATGGCGTGTCCACAGGAGGTGGATCAATCCGTGTAGGTCCGGCTCCGCAGTTGCTATAAACAGAAAAGCTGAGCGGAGCGGGTTAGGACACTATAGGGACACTCC
This sequence comes from Bradyrhizobium sp. P3_C3, assembly GCF_056402655.1. Lineage (NCBI taxonomy): Bacteria > Pseudomonadati > Pseudomonadota > Alphaproteobacteria > Hyphomicrobiales > Nitrobacteraceae > Bradyrhizobium > Bradyrhizobium sp. P3_C3. Next base: position 7,475 of record NZ_JBFUGY010000066.1, read on the forward strand.
GCTTGGGTCTGCGAATTAAGTAATTGATTTTACAATGTAAAATATCCTCGCGACGATCAGTTCTTTCTCCCACAAGGGAAGCAGGAAGAGCACCGCCGGTCAGGCGCTGCTGCCCTTGAGCCGTTCGTTGCGTCGGCGCAGGCCTTCCAGGGTGGCGAGGAGGATGACCGATACCGTTGTTAGAACCACCGCCGCTGCCGTGATGGTTGGGCTGATGTTCTCGCGGATGCCGCTGAACATTTCGCGCGGCAGGGTGCGCTGCTCTGGACCCGCCATGAACAGCACGATCACCACCTCGTCGAAGCTGGTCGCGAAGGCGAAGAGCGCACCCGACGCGAGGCCGGGCAGGATCAGCGGCAGGATCACGCGGCGGAACGCATAAAGCGGCGAGGCGCCGAGCGAGGCGGCGGCGCGTGCCAGATTGGTGTCGAAGCTTTGCAGCGTCGCGCCGACCGTGATCACCACAAAGGGCGTCGCCAGCGCGGTGTGGGCCAGGATCAAGCCGAGATAACTGCCGGTCAGTCCGATCGGCGCGAAGAAGAAATACAGGCCGACCGCGGTGATGACACCGGGCACGACGACCGGCGACAGCACGAAAGCCAGCACGAGCGGTTTGAACCGGCTCTTCCACTGCGCCAGCCCCAGCGCAGCCAGCGTGCCAAGCACCATCGACAGCAGGGTCGAGGCGACGCCGATGATCATGCTGTTCTTCAGCGAATTCATCCAGCGCGGCGAATTGATGAAGTCGTCGTACCAGCGCAAGGAGAGGCCCGGCAGCGGATAGGTGAGATACGAGCCCGAGCTGAAGGACAGCGGCATGATCGCAAGGATCGGCGCGATCAGGAAGATGAACACCAGCGTGGAGATGACGATGGTCGCGGTCCACGCGATGCGCTGGCTGGGCGTGCGGAGGGAAGAATGATCGCTCAATTCTTCATCCCTCCCGTGACCTGCTGTCCCTGCACCAGCTTGCCGTAGACGAGAGCGAGCAAAAGAGTGGCCAGCAGCAGCACCGCACCCAACGCCGAAGCAAGGCCCCAATTGGCCGTCTCGGTCGTGTAGAGCGCGATGAAGTAGCTGATCATCTGATCGGCGGCGCCGCCGACGAGGGCCGGCGTGATGTAGTAGCCGAGCGCCAGGATGAAGACGAGCAGGCTTCCCGCGCCGATGCCGGGCAGGGTCTGAGGCAGGTAGATCCGCAGGAAGGCAGTGGTCGGTGGCGCGCCGAGCGAGGCAGCGGCACGCATGTAAGCAGGCGAGATCGCCTTCATGCTGCTGTACAGCGGCAGGATCATGAACGGCAGGAGAACGTGGGTCATGGCCACGCAGACCCCGAAGCGGTTGTAGATCAGGCGCAACGGCTCGTCGATGATGCCAAGCCAGTGCAGGCTGTCGTTCACGACCCCTTTGCTCTGCAGCAAGACGATCCAGGCGCAGGTGCGGACCAGAAGCGACGTCCAGAACGGCAGCAGGACGAAGATCATCAGCAGGTTCGACCGGCCCGGCGGCAGCGTTGCCAGCAGGTAAGCGACCGGGAAGCCGAGGATCAGGCAGAGTACCGTGACGCTGAAGCTGATGAGGAAAGTGCGGGCGAAGACGTTGCGGTAGATCGCCTGGTCTGATGCGGCCGCGACGATCGCACCATCGACGTTCCGCGTCAGGTCGAGCGCCGCCAGCAGATAGAAGCCGGTCACCGGGCCACTGGCATCCTTGATCGTCGTCCAGGTGGCCCGTTCGCGCCAGGCCGGATTGATCTTGCCCAGTGTCTCCCTGGCCGTGCCGGGTTCCGGCGCCGCCTTCAGATTGCGCGCCGTGCTGGTCAGGATCGTACGAAAACCGTTCAGGGCGTAGTTGAGCCGCTTGGCCGCGATGGCGATGGTGCCGGAGGCGCGCGCCGCCAGGATGTCGCTTGCCAGCGCTGCAAAGGCCTTTTCATCCGGCAGGTCCTTGCCGTCCCAGTCGGCGAGAGCAGCGACGGTTTGCGGCAGGACCTGACGCACCTCGCGGTCATCGACCGCGCGCCACAGCATGCCGGCGATCGGGCCTGCGAAGGTGAAGAGCAGGAAGACGAGAAGCGGCAGCACCAGCGCCAATGCCTTGACCTGACGTGTCCGCTCCGCACGCCTCAATCGGCGCTTGAGCGGCACCTCGGTCAACGCATTGGCGCCGGTCAAGCGCGCATCCGTCATTGGTCGAGCCTGGTGGGGCGCGCTATTTCGCGGCCCATTTGTTGAAGCGCTCGGTCAGGCGGTCGATGTTCTCGAGCCAGAAGCCAACGTTGATCTCGACCGCGTTCTTGATGTTGTCGGGCGCTGTCGGCAGGTCCTTGAGAACAGCGGGCGCGAGCAGGGCGGCTGCGTCCTTGTTCGAGGTGCCATAGGCGATGTTCTGCGACAGCTTTGACTGGTTCTCCGCCTTGCCCGCGAAGTCCAGGAACTTGTAGGCCGCGTCCTTGTTCGGGCTGCCCTTCAGGATGACCCAGCTGTCGAGGGTGAAGAGCGCTCCGTCCCATACGATGCCAAAATTCTTCTTGTCGTTCTTGTTCGCGGTGTCGATGCGGCCATTGTAGACCGAGGTCATCGCGACCTCGCCGGAGGCGAGCAATTGCGGCGGCTGGGCGCCGGCCTTCCACCAGACGATGTCGCCCTTGATGGTGTCCAGCTTCTTGAACGCGCGCTCGATGCCCTCGTCGGTCGCCAGCACCTTGTAGACGTCCTTCGGTGCGACGCCGTCGGCCATGAGGGCGATCTCCAGCGTGGTCTTCGGGCCCTGACGCAAGGCGCGCTTGCCCGGAATCTTTTTCGTGTCGAAGAAGTCGGCCCAGCCGTTGGGGGCGTCCTTCAGCTTGTCCTTGTCGTAGCCGAGAACGAAATCGTACAGGATGGCGCCGACGCCGCAGGGATTGACCGACGGCGGTATATAGGCGCCCTCGCCGCCGATTTTGGAATAATCCATCTTCTCGAACAGGCCTTCCTCGCAGCCGACCGCGAGTTCGTCGCTCTCGACCTGGACGAGGTCCCAGGTGGCGGCACCACCCTGCACCTTGGCGCGCAACACGCCGACGCCGCCGTCCCAGGACTCGTCGTTCATCGCAACGCCGGCTGCTTTCTTGAACGGCTCGAAATAGACCTTCTTCTGGGCATCCTGATAGGCGCCGCCCCACGACACGACGGTGAGGTCACGCGCCTGTGCGACCGTGGCCAGTGCGGCGCTGGCGCTGAACGCCACGGCGAACCCCAGAGCAATCTTGCCAGTCTTGCGCTTCAGCATGGTCCTTGTTCCTTCTTCATCTGCGTTGCGTTGAGGTTGATCGATGCCGGTCCGGATCAGACGGGATCGAGAGCCAGGCAGTCCTCGGGACGGAAGGTGATGAATACGCTTTCACCAGATCTTAGATTGCCATGTCTCAATCCGTCATGCGTCCCCGGCTGAAGCTTGACCATGAACTCCCCGTTGCCGGCGACATCGAGCACGGCCAGCGCGTGGTCGCCGAGATAGATGGTGTTCTGCACCTTGGCCGGCAGTCGGTTCGGTCCTTCGCTGGAGGTGCCGTCCGGGATGATGGCGATCCGCTCCGGCCGCACCGACAGGGAGGTCGATGCGCCCGCGCCCGATACATTGACCGCCCGTGCGGTCACGGCGCCGCCGCCAGCCAGCGTGACGCGGCAATAGTCCTTCTCGACCGTCTCGACGGTGCCGGACAGCACGTTGTTCTCGCCGATGAAGTGAGCGACGAAGCTGTTCACCGGATGCTCATACAGCGCGTCGGGCCGGTCGATCTGCTGCACGATGCCGTCGTTGAACACGGCGATGCGATCCGACATGGTGAGCGCTTCGCTCTGATCGTGGGTGACGTAGACGACGGTGATGCCCATCGTCTCGTGCAGCTGCTTGATCTCCAGTTGCATCTGCTCCCGCAGGCGCTTGTCGAGGGCGCCAAGGGGTTCATCCATCAGTACGAGCTGCGGATTGAAAACCAGTGCGCGGGCCAGCGCCACGCGCTGCTGTTGACCGCCGGACAGCTGCCCGGGCCGCCGGTGCGCCAGGGTTTCCATCTTGATCATGCGCAACGCCGCGTTGACGCGTTCCTGCGCCTCGGCCTTGGCCGTGTTGCGAACGGATAGCGGGAAGGCGATGTTCTCCGCGATCGTCAGGTGCGGGAACAAGGCATAGTTCTGGAACACCATGCCGATGTCGCGCTTATGCGGCGGCACGTTCTTGATCGGCCGTTCCGCGAGGTAGATTTCGCCATGGGTCGGAACCTCGAAGCCGGCCAGCATCATCAGCGTGGTCGTCTTGCCCGAGCCCGACGGGCCGAGCAGGGTGACGAACTCGCCCTTCCTGATTTCGAGATCGAGGTTCTTCACCACGAGGTGCTCGCCATCGTAGGTCTTTTGAATGCCGGAAAAGCGCACCAGCGCCGGCGCAGGCGTGACCATGCCGGCTTCCATGTTGTCCTCGCGTTGTCCCCTGCAGTGCTGTCAGCACCTCGTTCGAGGTTGCGGGAAACAGCTTAGCATCCTTCGACGAGAATGCCAGCGGCGCAAGCGACGCGCGCGGGTCCGGTGAGTGAAGACGCGCTACATCCCCGACAGCTTCGTCACGTAGACGTTCAGCGAACCGCCGGCTTCCGCGACGATGCGCAGCGTCTTGGAATCGAAGGCGATGTCGGCGAGGGTCAGGCTGTCGATCTTGGCGTCGACCTTGAGGCCGTCCTCGCTCTTCTGGTAGTCGGCGATCGCGGCCGCGATCTTCTCGCGCGCATTGGCGGCGATCGGCTTCAGGTCGAGCGTCGCCTTCTGCACCAATGCCTGCTGCATCTGCGGCACCACCGCGCGTGCGGCCGCGCCGAGCAGGCCGAAGGCGGCCTCGGATTCCACCGCGAGCTGGATGTCGGCGAGCCGCAGCGTCTGCTGCGCCTGGTCGAGCATCGGCCGGCCCCAGATGTGCACGGTCGCTTCGGCGCCGAGACCGAGCCAGCTCTTCTTCTCCTTGGCACGCACCAGCAGCGAGATCAGGAGACGATCGCCGGACGGCACCACGTTGACGCCTTTCACGGTAACGTCGACCGGGCCGGAGCCGTCCTCGGGATAGGTGTGGCCGACCATCTGCGCCGCGATCAGCTTGTTGATCTCGGTGAAGGGCACGTCAATCGGCACACCGATGTTCACGCCGGTGCCGGTCGGCGGCACGATCGAGATCTTGTCGGGGAAGGGACAGTCCGGCTTGGTCGACGTCGAGGTCACGCGCGTCTCGAGTTCGAGGCCGAGCAGCAGCGTCACGTTCTGCGCGTCGACGCGCGGCTGCGCCGCGATGGCACGGGTCGGTTTCATCTCGAGCCAGAGCGGCGGCAGCGCGCTCGAGGAGCCCGAGCCCTGCAGCGGGATCGAGCGGCAGGCCTTGGCCCATTGCAGCTTCGCATTGTCGCGCAGCGAGGGATCGTTGCGGATGCGCTCGGAGACGATGTTGATCTGCTCGCCGACATTCTTGTCGATCAGCGGCTTCACCTGCGCCGGCACGTTGACCTTGGCGCCGGAAACGTTGAGGTTGGTGTCGCCGAGATTGACCTGGGCGCCGAGATTTGGCTCGAGATGCCAATTGGCCGCGAGCTTCGGGCGCGAGGTGACGACCACGTTGCCCTTGATCTCGGCGCTGGCGTTCAAATTCTTGATGTTGACCGCGCCGATCCGTTTCGCTGCGTCACCGCCGAGCACGCTGCCGAGCGCGTCGCCGAGCGCGCCGGTGGCTTTCGACGACAGCGAGCCCGTCACGTTCAGCTTGCCATTGAGCGGCGTCGAGATCGTCAGCACGTCCTTGTCGCCGGCAGCCGCCATCGGCCCGCGCACCGCGGACCAGCCGATGTCGGCATTCTCCAGGATCTGCGAGATTGGATTATCGGCCTTGCCGGCGAAATTGCGCGGCGCGGCTTTCTCGGCCTGTTCGCGGATCGCCGATATCGCGATCGCAACCGGCGCCACCACGATCGAGCTCTTCGCGACCGGCGGCAGCGGCGGCAATTGCGCGACCGGCGGCGCAGTCGTCGCCGCGCGCGGCGACAGCCAGTCCATCGCCTTCAGGCTGACGAAAAACGACGCCGCGAGCACCGCCACGGCGATCAGAACAGTCTTCAAGTTCAGCGTCAGTCGCATCAATCCCCCAAGCCACCCAGGGCCGGAAGTCTACAGGGCAGGCGAGGGGGGCGCTAGAGCGCACCGGTGGGGTGGAATTGGGGCGAACAGATTAACGGTTGCGGCAGCATCGGTGCCGCGCATCCGTCATCGCGCACCTAGCTGCGCCTCGGGCGGCGAACCGCCCTCACATTGCCGCGATCGCCACCGCCGCAGAAGAAGCGGTCGCCGCCGTCGGACTCCAATCCTGACACCATCGTCCCGGCGGGCAGGTCGAGCTGCTCCAGCACCTTGCCGGTCTCGGGATCGATCCGCCGCAAATCGCTTTCCTCGCCCTCCCAGGTGCCATGCCAGAGCTCGCCGTCGACCCAGGTGACGCCGGTCACGAAGCGCTTGCTTTCGATGGTGCGGAGGATCTTTCCCGTCTCCGGATCGACCTGATGGATCTTGCGCTCGCGATACTGACCGACCCACAGCGAGCCCTCCGCCCAGGCCAATCCGGAATCGCCGCCGCCGCCCGGGGCCGGAATCGTGCTGATCACCTTGCCGGTCGCGGCGTCGATCTTCTGGATGCGATCCTCGGCGATCTGAAACAGGTGCCGGCCGTCGAACGCCGTCCCCGCATGCGCGGCGACATCGATGGAGCGTGCGATCCTGCCGTTGGCCGGATCGACCGCATTCAGCTTGTCGCCGGATGCGAACCAGACATGGGTGCCGTCATAGGTGACGCCATGCACGGCCTCGACACCCGCAAAAGGTCCGTACTCCCTGACGATCTCGGCGGCGGAACGCTTCATGTGCTTGATCCCTGTGATGTGATCCAATTTACGCTTTCAGGAGCGGTCCGGGGAGTAACAAGCCTGTCGGGAAACCCGGGACGGGCGGAGTCATCCAGCGCCGTGCCCGGCCGTGTCCGAACGATTGCACCTTGTTCGACCGCGCCAGCTCTTCGAGGGCCCGCTGCACCGTGCGCGCGCTCGTCCCCAGCGCCAGCGCGAGCGCCGAGCTTGACCAGGGCTCGCCGTCGGAGAGGACGGCGAGCACCGCGGCGTGCTTCTCCTCGACGGGACGTGCCAGCACGAGGACGTCGCGCGTCTTGCGCGGCGCCAGCACAAAACCCTGCTTCGTCGCGCTGATGTCGGCCAGCGGCTTGAGCTGGGTGCGGAGCCGCCCGATCTCCACGCGCAACCGCGCGCGATGCGATTCATCGGCGTGCTTTGCCCGGAACGCGCCCGATATCAGAGTCTCTCGCGAGACATCCCCAGGCCATGCCTGCGCCAGGAGGCGGGCGAGCGCGAACAGCACCGGCCGCGTTCCGAGCGAGACGATGCGGCCTTGCCTGCGCAGGGCATGATGAAAGGTGTCCACGACGAGCGCCGTCGAGGTCGCCAGTCTCTCGACCTCCCCGAGCAGCAACGGGTGTTCGCTGCCGCGCGCGATCAGGCGCGCCGCCGGCGTGTCGAGGATCAGGTTCGCGTTGTCGACCTCGGCCACGAGCGCCGGGATCTTCGCCTGCCGCGCTGCGTGAGCCGCGCGGTTGAGCGCCGCGCGCGCATCTTTCGCTCTCAGTCGTCTGATGGCGATGCCGGCGACCACGAGCTCGCGGACGACTTGCGATGCAGGCGGGAGCGGGGAGGGGCTGAGCTCGGCCAGCGTGCGCTCGGCTTCGTCGAGCTGCCCGACGAGGAGAAGGCGGCGCGCCTCGATGTGGCCCGCATGGGCTGCATTGGCGAGATCGCCGTGCTGTTCGAGCGTCGCGCGGGCCGCCGCGAGCGTCTTCACCGGCCAGCTCAGGTCGCGCGAGACGAGCGCGATCTCGGCTTCGGCCACCACGCATCTCGCACGCGCCACCGCCTCTCTTGGACCGAACGCGCGCGCGGCGCTCCGCAGCAGCGTCTTCGCTTTCGCGAGATCGCCGAGCTGCGCCATCGCGATGCCGCGTAGCGCCAGCGACGGTGCATCGTTGCGCAGCGCAACGCGGTTCAGCGCGCCGAGCGGATCGCCGGCCTCTAACGCGCGCGCGGCGGCCGTGATCAGCGACTCCATTCAAATCCCGCCACACTTGTTACTCCCACCGCGCAACCGCTTGGTGCCAGAAATCGTTGACGGCCGACAATGTGCGGCGAGGGGCGAGCGGTTCCGCGTCTGTCATAGCGCGACGCGGAATGACCGCCCGGACAAGAGGAATGGAGAGCCATGATGACATCAGCAGACAACGCAGGGACTAACGGACAGGCCGCCATGCAAACACCGCCGGTGGTGTCGCCGCAGGACTGGGAGGCCGCCCGTCAGCAACTGCTCGTGAACGAAAAGGCGCATACCCGTGCCCGCGACGCCCTCGCCGCCGAGCGCCGGCGCATGCCGTGGATGGACGTCACCAAAACCTATGCGTTCGAGGGGCCCGGCGGCAAGATCAGTCTGGTGGATCTGTTCCAGGGCCGGCGGCAACTGATCGTCTACCGGGCCTTCTTCGAGCCGGGCGTGTTCGGCTGGCCCGATCATGCCTGCCGGGGCTGCTCCATGGTGGCCGACCAGGTCGCCCATGTCTCGCACCTGAACGCCCGCGACACCACGCTCGTGTTCGCCTCGCGCGCGCCGCAGGCCGACATCCTCAGGCTGAAGCAGCGGATGGGCTGGACCATACCCTGGGTCACCGTCACCGACAGTTTCGACGCCGATTTCGGCGTCGACGAATGGCACGGCACCAACGTGTTCTACCGCGACGGCGACCGCATCTTCCGCACCTACTTCATCAAGAGTCGCGGCGACGAGCAGATGGGCGGCACCTGGAACTATCTCGACATCACCCCGCTCGGCCGGCAGGAGGTCTGGGAGGACTCGCCAAAGGGCTATCCGCAGACGCCAACCTACAAATGGTGGAACTGGCACGACAGCTACGCGGAAGGCGCTGCGCCCGACAAGAAATGGGTGGAGATCTCGACGGCCGGCGAGAAGGCTTTTCGCGAGGAGGCCGCGGAAGGCCGTGACTAGTCCCGCCAACGTGGCCACCGGCGCGAGCCGCGATGGCGTGGTGGCCGCACGCCACCTCGCCAGATGGCTGGCTCTGGCGGCAACGCCGACCTTCGCGATCATGGCCGTGTTGACGGCCGTGCTCGGCGGCCCGGCGGACATGCTGTGTGCCGCCGGGTACGGCTCCGTGCTGAGTGGGATGGTGCCGATGTATCTGCTGATGAGCGCGTTTCATTCAGCGGCATGGCTGAGGCTGATCGCGGAGCGGCGGCGGGCGGTCGGCCGTTAAGACGGCCGCCGCATCACCGTGGCCGCGTCGCATCGCTATCGTCGAAGAACAAGGCCATCAGGATCTCGTCATAGTAACGGCCGTCGTATTTCAGCGCCTTCACCCCGCGACCGTATTCGACAAATCCCGCGGCCGCGTAGAGCCGCAACGCGGCCTGGTTCTCGCTGACGACGACGAGATGAAGCTGCTCGACGCGCTTTGCAGCGTGCGCCGCAACGGCATCGACAAGGAGTCGCCCCGTGCCGGACTTCCGCGCCTGTGGCCGCACATACATGCCCCAGAGCACGCCCTTGTGCGCAGTCTTCGCGCCGTCTTCCCGGCGGAACCCACAAGCTCGCCCCCGATGAACGCGCCGAAAACATCCGATGCCGTGAGGCGTTCCTCGAACCAGGCAAGGGTTTTTTCTTGCTCGCGTTCGAATGAGCTGGTGAACGCTTCGGGATTGGTCGCGAGCGCTTCCAGCCTGACGAGACGGTAGAGCACAGCGTCGGCGGGCGTGAGCAATCGGATCATGGCGAGGCCAGGTGTGCCAGTGGCAGCGGCGCGCCGGCCTTGAGTGTCTGGATCGCAATGCTGCTGCGAACCTCCCGCACGATGGGCAGGTTGAGCAGCTTGTCGACGAGGAAGCGCTGGTAGTCCTCGAGCTCGGGCACGACGATTTCGAGGAGATAGTCGGCTTCCCCGGAGACGAGGTGACAGGCAACGACCTCGGGCATGGCGACGACCATCCTCTCGAAGCCCAGCGCTTGGTCGTTGGCATGGCCGTTGATCTTGACGCCGAGAAAGGCCGAGAAGCCGAGCCCGAGGCGGCCACGCCGCAACGAGGCGCGGTAGCCGTCGATATAGCCGTCCCGCTCGAGCCGCCGCACCCATCGCAGGCAGGGCGATGGCGACAATCCGACCCTGTCCGCCAGTTCGATGTTGCTCAGTCGTGCATTGGCCTGGAGTTCGGTGACGATGCGCCGGTCGATCGCATCCAGCTCGCATTTTGGCATGAACCGCATCCTGTGGGATCGAGAAGGGCGCAATATTGCGCCCGAGCCGCCGAGACTAGCCCAGTTCGCAAGGACATGCCTTGGCTTTCCGTGGGATGGATTGCTCCGACTTTGCTGCTGATGGAGTGAGCCATGACCGAGAGCCCGAACCTTGCGCCTCTGCTGGAGGCTGTCGAACGTTACTTCACGCTGATGTACGACAGCGATGTTTCGCAGTTCGACCGCGTCTTTGCGCCGACTGCGCAACTCCACGGATTTCGCGACGCCGAATTGCGGATCCTGCCCGTTGGTGACTACAGAGCGATGCTGGCTTCGACCCCGTCGCCCAAATCCAAGAATGCCCCGCGCCTTCAGGAGATATTGCTGATCGATCTGGCGTCGTCAGCGCAGGCACTGGTGAAGGTTCGCGTTCGGATCGATGTGCACCAGTACGTTGATTATCTGGCGTATCACTGCATCGAGGGCACTTGGCTCATTACCGCGAAATCGTTCCACGTGGAGCGACGGTATGAGCCGACCGGCACGTAGCGCCTCCGCAATCTTATTGCCCGCCTGCCGCCTGCAGATACGCAACCACCTTGGCCGCGTCCTCCGCGGAGACACCGCCATATGGCTGCATCTTGTTGCCGGACACGACCTCATCCGGCTTGACCATGAAGCGAGTCAGCTTGTCCTGATCCCAGACGAAGCCGGCGTCCTTCATCGACGGAGAGTAGTTGTAGTTCGGTAGCGAGCCGGCCTTGCGTCCCACGATCTTGTTGAGATTGGGACCGAGGCGATTGTCGCCATCCTTCACCGAGTGGCAGGTGCGACAGGAATTGTTGAAAGCCTGCTGAGCCGCCTCGTCGTTCGCCGGCTGCTGGGCGAGCGAAGAGGGCGCAGACAGGAGCAGCATCAATGCGCCGGCACCAGCGATCGAGCGCAGCCATGGACCTGGCGACATTTGCCGGCGTGATCGCATCCGCGCCTCCGAACAGTGCTTCTCCAGGCGAGGCCGCCCGGAGAGCATGATGCAAACGAAAACGGCCCCGGTGGGTTCCGGGGCCATTTGCGTCACAATGTCCTGTCGCGTTAGCGCGTCGCGGCGCCGAGGTCGGCGCGGCGTTCCGTCATCGGCAGCACGATCACCTTGGTGCCGACGTTGACGCGGGAGTAGAGGTCGGTGACGTCGTCGTTGGTCAGGCGGATGCAGCCGGACGAGACGTGCTTGCCGATCGTGTCGGGGGCGTTGGTGCCGTGGATGCGGTAGATGGTGCCGCCGAGATACATGGCGCGCGCGCCGAGCGGGTTGCCGGGGCCGCCGGCCATGTGGCGCGGCAGATAGGGCTGGCGGGCGATCATTTCCGGCGGCGGGGTCCAATCCGGCCACTCGGCCTTCTTGGTCACCGACTGCACGCCGGACCAGGTGAAGCCGTCGCGGCCGACGCCGATGCCGTAGCGAACGGCTTGGCCGTTGCCGAGCACGTAATACAGATAGGTGTTGGGCGTATCGATGATGATGGTGCCCGGCGCCTCACGCGTCGCATAGGAAACCGTCTGGCGGCGGAAGCGGGCCGGCATCTCGACCGCATCCTGATCCTGGGACGGCGCTGCCTGGTAAGGCGTCGCCTGATAGGGCTGGTAAGGCTGCGGCGCGGCCATCGGCGGCAGCGGCTGGAAGAAGGGGAAGAGTTGCACGGGCGCAGCCTTGGCCGGACCGGCAAATGCGATTGCGGAGATCGCCACGGCGCTGAGCGCAACGGCGCGCGAATACGTCTTGAACGTGTCCAGATTGATCATTGATCGCCCCTGTTTGATCGGTGTTTCGTGACCACCGCGGCACCGTTTCGGTGCTCCGTTGCCCAATTCACTAACGACAAAACGTTTCGGGAGCTTTGCGCGGAAAACCGAAAACGGTTTCATGGCGGAAAGGATTTGTTTCATGACGGTTTCGTGGCGGCGCGGACCCGTTAACCAACAAAACAGCGGGCCGACACTTCTGTGACGTCACACGCCTGAAATATCCGTGGTTGATGGTCCTAAGCCGAGAATCATCAAACTCTCGGGATTTCCCCATGCGGGTATTAATCGCGACTGACGCCTGGCATCCGCAGGTTAACGGTGTGGTCCGGACGCTGACCTCGCTGGCGAGCGCGGCCAAGGCGCTCGACGTCGAGATCGACTTCCTCACCCCGGACGGTTTTCGGTCCTGGCCGCTGCCGACCTATCCGGGCCTGCGCATCGCGCTGCCGAGCGGTAAGGAGATCGCGCGGCGGATCGAGAAGGCGGCGCCGGAAGCCTTGCACATCGCGACCGAGGGGCCGATCGGCTGGGCCGCGCGCGCCTATTGCCGCCGCAACCGCCTTGCCTTCACCACCTCCTACACAACGCGCTTTCCTGAATACGTCTCGGTGCGGACCGGTATCCCTGATGCCGTCGGCTATGCCGTGCTGCGCCACTTCCACGATGCCGCCGCGATGACCATGGTGGCGACGCCTTCGCTGCGGCAGGAGCTCTCCGAGCGCGGCTTCAAGCGGCTCGGCTTCTGGACGCGCGGCGTCAACACCGAGCTGTTTCATCCCGACGCTCCGGCCAAGCTCGACCTGCCGGGTCCGATCTTCATGACCATGGGCCGCGTCGCCGTGGAGAAGAATCTCGAAGCGTTCCTCTCGCTCGACCTGCCCGGCACCAAGGTCGTCGTCGGCGACGGCCCGCAGAAGGCGGCGCTCGAAAAGAAATATCCGGATGCCGTCTTCCTCGGCGAGAAGAAGGGCGCGGATTTGACCGCGCATCTCGCCGCCGCCGATGTCTTCGTCTTCCCGAGCCTGACCGACACGTTCGGCGTGGTGCAACTCGAGGCGCTCGCCTGCGGCACGCCGGTGGCGGCGTTTCCGGTGACGGGACCGAAGGACGTCATCGCCGATCATCCGATCGGCGCGATCGACCATGATCTGCGTACCGCGTGCCTGCGCGCACTCACCATGTCGCGCGAGACCTGCCGCAACTTCGCGCTGGAGCGCTCCTGGGAAAACAGCGCGCGTCAGTTCGTCGGAAATCTCACCTCACTTCAGCCCAGCCGCATCCTGCGCGCCTCGCCGGTCATGGCGCGGCGGCCGGTGCGCGGCTGATCTGCAACGTTTGACCCACAGCGAGAACCTCATCGATGGCTAAGATCATGAACCTTGACGGCACCCAGCAGCTCGACCTCACCCGTGGCACGGTTGAGCAGGCCTATGACCGCTGGGCGCCCGTCTACGATCTCGTGTTCGGCGGCGTGTTCGCCAAGGGCCGGCAGGCCGCGATCGCGGCCACCAACAAGATCGGGGGCCGTGTGCTCGAGGTCGGCGTCGGCACCGGCATCTCGCTGCCGCTCTACGCGCCGCATCTGCGCATCTTCGGCACCGACATTTCGGAAGCGATGCTCGACAAGGCGCGCCAGCGCGTCACCGAGGGCAATCTGAAGAATGTCGAGGGCCTCGCGGTGATGGACGCCGAGAAGCTCGAATTCCCCGACAATTCCTTCGACGTCGTGATGGCGCAATATGTCGTCACCGCCGTGCCGAACCCGGAAGTGGCGCTCGACGAATTCGCTCGCGTGCTGCGCCCGGGCGGCGAGCTGATCATCCTCACCCGCGTCAGCGCCGATACCGGCATGCGCCGCTTCATCGAGCAGAAGCTCCAGCCGGTGGTTCGTCCGCTCGGCTTCCGCACCGCCGAGTTCGCCTGGTCGCGTTATGCGAAGTGGCTCGCCGGTGCCAAGGGCATCGAGCTCGCCGAGCGCCGCCTGATTCCGCCGCTCGGCCATTTCTCGCTGGTGCGCTTCCGCAAGGTCGACGTCGCCAAGGCAGCCTGACCGTCACTCCTCATGGTGAGGAGGCGCGCAAGCGCCGTCTCGAACCATGGAGGCCCGGCTGATGCAGCTCGGCCTTCATCTTTCGAGACGCGTATTCCGCGCTTCTCAGGGTGGGGGGAGAGAGTAACCCGTGCGTCATCGCGCCGCTGCACATCGTCACATGACAAAATGATGATGTCACACGGCCTACATCGAATCCCTGTAAATCCAGAACCCGAAAGCATTTTGGGGGAGAGCATGATCAAGAATTATCTCGAGCAGCTGCGGATCCAGCGCTGGGACGACCATCGCTACTATCACCACAGCCGCATCAACCAGAGTCTGCACTTCGTCAGCGCGCTGAGCTTTCTCCTCGCCTATGTCTGGCTGTTCGTCGATCCCATGATCTCGGCGCTGGTCGGCTGGCTGGTCTCGATGACCTCGCGCCAGGCCGGTCACTTCTTCTTCGAGCCGCACGATTACGACCACATCAACCAGGCGACGCACGAGTACAAGGAAGACATCAAGGTCGGCTACAACCTTCAGCGCAAAGTGGTGCTGATGGCGATCTGGGCGCTGTCGCCGCTGGTGCTGGTTGTCGATCCGACGCTGTTCGGCCTGTTCACGCCCTGGGCGAGCGCGACCGATTTCATGCGGCAGGTCGCCAAGATCTGGCTGGTGATCGGCGGCGGCGGTCTGTTGTTCCGCACCGTGCACCTGTTCTTCATCCGCGACGTCGAGACCGGCCTGGTCTGGATGACCAAGATCCTGACCGATCCCTTCCACGACCTGATGCTCTATCGTAGCGCGCCGCTCGCTTTGATGCGCGGCGAGCTGATGGATCCCGGCCTGCACCTCAACCCCGAGCACACGCTGGGCTTGATCTCCGAGCCCACGCTCGAAGAGCAGCACGCCTGAGCGCGCTGTTCTCACACAACACTCCGATGTCTGATGGTTGCGTCATGCCCGGCCTCGTGCCGGGCATCCACGTCTTGGGGATACCTCTAAAGTGACTCAGTGGAGCCCAGCGCTCTCGTCACCTCGCCCCGCTTGCGGGGAGAGGTCGGATTTGCGCGTAGCGCAAAGCCGGGTGAGGGGGGCTTTCCGCGGGGGTGCTGCCAGCCGATCGTTCGCCAACGCTCACCGCGCGCGCGGAGAGTCCCCCTCACCCCGACCCTCTCAGCGCGAGCGTAGCTCGTCGCGGCCCCGCATCCGCCTTCGCCAAGGCTTCGGCGGACAAGGGCGGGGCGAGGGAGAAGGGCAGGCGGTGTTCGTGGCGAAGGGTGGAAGAGCCTCAGCGCCCGAAACGCTTGGCCAGCATCTCTTTCAAAATCTGCCGCTTGATATTCTTGTTGGTGAGCACGCCGTCGTGCCACCAGAAGCCGTCGGCCTTCATCTTCTCGGCCGCGCGGACGAAGCGCTCGGCGACCTCGGTGAAATCGGCGTCGGTGTAGTTCAGGCTGAAGATCAGCCGTCCGGTGCCGACCCAGCTCAGCGACAGGCCTTCGGCGCGCAGGTAATATTGCAGCATCCAGTTGTAGCGGGACGGGGTGGTGTACTTCACCGTCCAGATCGACGAGAAGTTGGCGAACCGCACCGGCAGGTCGGCATCGGTCATCATCTGGTTGAGCTTTTGCGCACGGCCGTTCCATGTGGCGTCCAGTCCGTCATAGATGGCGCGGAAGTTCGGGCTGGCGAGCCGGCTCAAGAACTCGTCCATCGCCGTCATGACGTAGGGATGCGAGTTGAAGGTGCCGCGGGCGAAGCAGATGTCGGCGGGACGATCGTCGCGGAAGCGGCGCATCAATTCCTTCTTGCCGCAGACGACGCCGACCGGCAGGCCGCCGGCAAGGCTCTTGCCGTAGGTCACCATGTCGGCCTTGACGCCAAAGTACTCCTGGGCGCCGCCGGCGGCGAGACGGAAGCCGACGAAGACCTCGTCGAAGATCAGCGCGATGCCGCGCTCGGTGCAGACTTCGCGCAGCTTCTTCAGCCACTCGGTATACGCCGCGCGGTCAAAGTTGCCGCCGCGGGAGGAATCGACCAGCGAGGAATCGCCGGGCGCGTTGCCGTTCGGATGCAGGCCCTGCAACGGATTGACCAGCACGCAGGCGATGTCCTTGCGCGTGCGCAGCACGTGCAATGTCTTCTCGGACATCTCGGCGAGGGTGTAGGTCTCGTGCGCGGGAATCGGATTGCCGACGCCGGGCTGCACGTCGCCCCACCAGCCGTGATAGGCGCCGGCGAAACGAACGAGATGCGTCCGCTTGGTGTGGTAGCGCGCAAGCCGCACCGCCTGCATGACGGCCTCGGTGCCGGACATGTGGAACGAGACTTCGTCGAGGCCCGAGATCTGGCAGAGCCGCTGCACATTCTCGAGGATGACGGGATGGTAGGGGCCGAGCACGGGGCCCAGTGCATGCGCGCGCTTCTCCGAGCCCTCGATGCACTCCTTGTAGAAGTCGTTGCCGAAGATGTTGACGCCGTAGGACCCGGTGAGGTCGTAAGAGGTGTTGCCGTCGACATCCGTGACGGTGACGCCGCTGGACGATTCCATGAAGGTCGAGGTGCCCAGATGCTCGCGGACGAGGCGCGAGAACTGGAACGGCACGCGGTAGGTTTCGGTGAAGTGCAGGTCGGAGATCTTTTCCGCCGCTTCCTTCGTCATCGCGCGGCCCTTGGGGTAGCGCTCGGCGTAAAGGCTGGCGAGGCGGAAGAAGGCGTCCTTGCGCTGCTGCACCACGTTATCAGGCGCGCCGTCGCAGCCGAAGTACTTGTCGCCCTCGAACTCGTAGAACGGGAGCAGCTTTGCCACCCGGCGCGACATCTTGGAGTGTCCGGCGAGCGACCGGTGCTTGGCGCGGGACAGTTCGATCCGCGCTTTGATCTTCGGGAAGGCGGCGGCAGCGGACGCTGCGGCGGCCACGGAAAATGAGAGAATCGGGAGTGTCGTTTCCATGACAACAAGCGCTAATACTGCGAGCTGACAGATTCATGACAGTCAAAGCCCTCATCGCCTCTTTCACCCAGCAGGAAGACCTCAACTTCCTGTTGACCAACCGCATCCCCCGCGCGGCCCTGACCCGCTTCATGGGCCGGTTCTCCAAGATCGAGAACCCGCTCGTCAGGGACTTTTCGATCGCGCTGTGGAAGCTGTTCTCCGACCTCGATCTGTCGGAGGCGCGCAAGACCCACTTCAAGAGCCTGCACGACTGCTTCACCCGGGAGCTCAAGCCGGGGCTGCGGCCCTTTGATCCAGACCCTTCCATTGTCGCCAGCCCCTCGGACGGCATCGTTGGCGCCCATGGCCGGATCGCCGACACCGAGCTGTTCCAGGTCAAGGGTGCGCCCTATTCGCTGCTCGACCTGCTCGGCGACTCCGCTCTCGTGGATCAACATCGCAACGGCTCCTTCGTCACGCTGCGGTTGACCTCGAGCATGTATCATCGCTTCCATGCACCTTTTGACGCGCATATCGAACGCGTCACGCTGATCCATGGCGACGTCTGGAACGTCAACCCGATCGCGCTGAAGCGGGTCGAGCGCCTGTTCTGCAAGAACGAGCGCGCAGTGATCCGCACGCATTTGTCGACCGGCGAAGCCGTGACGCTGGTGCCGGTCGCCGCGATCCTGGTCGCGAGCATCCGCCTGCACTTCCTCGACATGGTGCTGAACGCGCAGACTCGCGGCCCGGTCAATTTCCCCTGCGACGTCAACGTGACCAAGGGCGAGGAGCTCGGCTGGTTCGAGCACGGCTCCACCATCATCATTCTGGCGCCCGGCGATTTCAACTTCTGCGACGGCATCGGCGAGGGCACCCGTATTCGCGCAGGTCAAGCGCTGTTGAAGAAGAACTAGCCTTCAATCCGCCGCGTCGGCAGCCTATATCGTCGGCGGGCCGATTGGATCGACACGGAATCTTTTGATGGCGCGGGCGCCGGTGATGGCGGCGGGTGGTATTGTGCTGCGGCGTGGCGCGCCGCCGCTGGTTGCGGTGGTGCGCCAGCGCAAGCGCAACGAATGGGTTTTGCCCAAGGGCAAGCTCGACGACGGCGAGACGCCGAAGGAAGCCGCGCACCGCGAGGTGCTGGAAGAGACCGGCCACGATGTGGCCATCCACGAATTCCTCGGCACGCTCGTCTACCAGTCGGGAGGGCGCTCCAAGGTCGTGCATTTCTGGCGCATGGAGGCCGAGGGCGGTCCGGTTCGCAAGCTGATGAACGACATCAAGGCGGTGGACTGGCTGACGCTGGAGGATGCGCTCGCGCGCCTGTCGCGCGAATATGAGCGCGCGTTCCTGGTGCAGGTCGGTCCGATCGCGCTCGCGGCGGCCGGGCTTGAGCCTGCGCCGGTGCCCGAGCCGGCGCCAGCAACCGACGACATCGATGTAGCTTTGCAACCCCTGACACCAGCTGAAGCCGCCTCAGTCGACGAACTGCGTCATGGCCTGTTGCAGAAGGTGAAGGCCTGGCTGCGCGGCGAAGCGTGAGTTGTCTTCACGCTGCTCTGCTCGCGAGTTTGGAAACATCCGCGAGCTAGCAAGTTTGCGGGAGCCATAGTTCCCTCCAAGTCGTCATTGCGAGCGCAGCGAAGCAATCCAGAGTCCCTCAGCGGAAAGATTCTGGATTGCTTCGCTGCGCTCGCAATGACGGAGGAGAGGGCCGCGCACTCGACGTCGGCCCTCATGGTGAGGAGCGCGCACCGCGCGCGTCTCGAACCATGCGGCCCGACTGTGGCCTCGCCCTTCGAGATGCTTGCTTCGCAAGCTCCTCAGGGTGAGGGGAGGCACCGTTCACCGCCGCTCTTTCTTCTCCTTCGGAGCGGGCGCCGGTCTGCGCGGTGCTGCGGGACGTTGCGCGGCGGGGAGGCGCTGCTGGAATCCGCCCTGGGGCTGGATGCCGCCTGGCTGCTGAGCCGCGGGCGGCTGGCCCGGCTGCAATCCGGTGCGCGGCGTTTGCGGCTGCGGCGCCGTGCCCGGCTGCGACGGTACGACTCCGCCGGGCTGCGCCGGGGTCTGTCCGTTTCGCTGCGGCTGCGTCTGCAGCGCGCCGCCGGGCTGCGTGCCTTGTCCAGTACGCGGCGCACCTGCCGGCTGTCCCGCACCTTGCTGCTGACCTGGTTGCTGCTGGCCCTGTCGTTGCTGTCCCTGCTGTTGCTGACCCTGGCCCGCGCGCGGCGCGCCCGGCTGCACGGCGCCGCCTTGTCCTTGCCGCTGCGGCGGCTGCGCGCCCTGGCGGCCCGGCGTGCCCGGCTGCTGCTGACCCGGACGGTTGTTCTGGCCGGGCTGGCCGTTCGGGCGCTGCGGCTGCTGACCGGGCGCTGTCGTCGGCCGCAATTGCTGCTGCTGCGGTGGCTGGGTCGGCCGTGGAATGCGGCTGATCGCGGCCGGATTGGCGCGGCGGAAGTCGCGCTGCTCGGTGACGATCTGCCGGCCCGTGGTCTGCGCCAGATGCACCTGGCTGACGAAGCCGCGGTCGCGCGCGATCTGCTGCGGAGCGATCGTGATCGGCACGGCGGCAAAGCGCATGCCGCCTGTGCCTCCGGCGCCCGGGCGGATCGCAAAACCGCTTGCGGCCTGCGTCAGCGCGCCGAGTCGCGTGCCGCTGGTGCGGTCGTTGACCTCGATGTGGCCGACCCGGCCGTCGGCGTCGGGATAGAGCTTGATGTTGACGTTGTTCGCAGCACTGGCCGCCGCGCCTTCGGGAACGTCGACGACGCCGGTGGTGCCGCGAATGCCGAGCGTTGCGGTCGGCGTTGCGATCTTCATGTCGCCGGTCTTCGCCACGGCTGCCGCAACGAAGGCAACGGTGCCCTTGCCAATGTCGAAGATCGCCGAATTTTGCTTGCCGCCGTCCTCATAGACGTAATTGTCGATGGTGATCTTGGCGCTGGCGGAGAGGTTGAACGTGGTGGCGTCGTTGAAGGTGATGCCGAGCGAGGAGTTCGACGAGGTCTGCACGACGTCGTTGAGATAGATGTCGTCGCGCACGCGCAGCGGATAAGAGTTCCTGTCGCGGACCACGGTCGCGATCCCCGTCACGGTCGCGACGTTGCCGATCGGCTCGACGGCGGCAGGTTGCGCGTCCGTGGCGGGCGCAGGTGAAGCCGACGGCGTCGGGGAGGGGGCGGGCGTTGGCTGCGCCTGGGGCTGGGCCTGCGCAAGCTCGATTGCATCGGATGCGAGCGCCACGCTCGTGCCGGCCAGCGGCAACGCCAGCAACGGAAGCGCGAAGACGAAGCGGCGCCAAGCCACCATTGATGTCACGAGGAAGTCCCGGTGAGAACGCGAGGCGAGATCGGCCGATATCAGCTGGGATTAGCTGAATGGCGGATGAACATCTGTCGCATGGACGGGGCGAACGTTCAAACGACCTGCGATACGAGCGAATGAGCTCGGCCCTCTCCACAGCGTCATGGCCGGGCCTGTCCCGGCCATCCACGTCTTAACGCGCGCTACCGAGAATGTGGATGCCCGGGCCTTCGCCTCGCCGAAGCGGCTTCGGCCGCGCAGGCGGGACAAGCCCGGGCATGACGATCATTGTGCACCTGTCGAGGATGACACCTCCGGTGTCAGCTGACGCGCTTCCAGGTCTGGCCGCCGCAGAACATGCCGCCGAAGGCACAGCCCTGCACGCGCATCGCATTCGGGCCCTTCATCGCGATCGTGGAGTCGTAGTTGCGGCCGGAGTCGGGATCGTGGATGCGGCCGCTCCACTTCGCGCCGTCGGGCTTCATGTTGATCAGGATGCGCTCGTTGGACTTCATGGCGTAACCGCAGAGATTGGCGCCGCACTGTTCGACGCGGACATTGCCCTTGTTCTCTTCGGTCGCCCAGACGCCGATCGGCGTGTTGGCGGCTTGCACGGGCGCGGCGGCAACCGGCGCCGGAGCGGGCGCAATCGCGACCGGTGCAGGCGCGGCAACGGGAGCCGCGGCGGGCGCGGACTGCGCGGTGTTGTCGTAGGCGGCCGGAGCGGCGGCAACCGTCGTGGCGGGAGCCGCGGGGGCGGCGACAGCAGGCGCGGCCGGCGCGGCCGCCTGCAC
>NZ_JBFUGY010000067.1:0-28203 GCF_056402655.1 Bradyrhizobium sp. P3_C3
CCGCCCAATCGCGCTCAACCGCAAGAACGCCCTGTTCGCTGGCTCGGACGGCGGCGGCGAACACTGGGCCGTCATCGCCTCACTGATCGAAACCTGCAAGCTCATCGGCGTCGAACCCCACGCCTATCTCGCCGACGTCATCACCCGCATCGTCAACGACCACCCGAACAGCCAGATCGACGAACTGCTACCCTGGGCCTATCTCGCTACCCAAGAACGCTGGCGCGTGGCCTGAGAACATCGCTTACGCTGCAACGACTGCGGGCTCGCTTGGTCTAGTGCGGCGAGCATGTCGGCCTCGTCCTCCGGCCGAAGCGCGCGAACTTCGACCGGACTGCCGTCGCGCAAGTGCTCTCGTGCACTGGTGACCGACATGCGGACTCCGGTGTCGAGAGGCCGGGCGACGCACTTGCCCGATCCCGCCCAAGGGCCTCCCGGCCGGTCGTGGTCGCTTGATCTGGATCAAGACCTCCGCGCGAGAGGGGGAACTAGCTCACTCACCCGCAACATGCGTGGCCAAGGCTGAAGGCGCGTCCGTGAGAACACTCCGCCAGATCATCTTCGGAGACGAGGTCATCCAGCTTGTGATCCGGCTGGGGTTGCTCGCGGTCCTGATCGTCTGGACACTGCTCCTGATCCGTCCGTTCGTGCCAATCCTGGCCTGGAGTGTCGTGCTCGCCGTCGCGCTTAATCCGGTGTTTCAGCGCCTTGCCAAAATCCTCGGCGACCGGCCGAAACTTGCGGCAGCGATCCTAACCCTTATCAGTCTCGCCGTTGTCATTGGGCCCGCGACGTGGCTCGGCATGGGCGCAGTCGACGGGATCAGGGATCTTGCCGGCCAAATGACCGCCGGCGAGGTGTTGGTTCCGTCGCCACCTCAATCGATCAAGGATTGGCCACTCGTCGGGCCTCGGCTCTTCGATCTCTGGGATCAGGCCTCGACCAATCTGCGTTCGCTTCTGCGCGAAGTGGTGCCGTATCTCAAGCCCTTCGCGACGACCTTGCTCGGATTTGCCGGCAATGCCGGTGTGGGGACCGTGAAGTTCCTGCTGTCCGTGGTCGTGGCTGGCGTCGTGTTTCCATATGGCCCGCAACTCGTGGCCGCGGGTCGTGACTTTCTGTCACAGATCGTGCCCGACCAGAGCGAGCACTTTCTGGACCTCGCGGGTACCACCATCCGTGCGGTCGCGCAGGGTGTGATCGGCGTCGCGATCGTCCAATCCTTGCTCGCCGGCATTGGGTTCAAGCTGGCCGGTATCGCCAGCGCGGGACTACTGGCGTTCGTGGTGCTATTGCTGTCGATCGTGCAGATCGGCGGAACGATCGTCATCCTGCCGGTCATTATCTGGATCTGGACTGACAAGGAATTCCCGATCGCGCTTCTGCTGACGGTGTTTCTCGCGATCGTATCTGTGCTCGACAACATCCTAAAGCCGCTCGTCATGGGGCGAGGCCTGACCACACCCGCGCTCGTCATCCTGATCGGGGTGATCGGGGGAACCCTCGTCCACGGCATCATCGGCCTCTTCATCGGACCGATCATTCTGTCGGTGGCTTGGGAGCTGACGGTTGCCTGGATCCGTACCGAACGCGCTCCGCAGCGGGGAGATGTTGGCTATGGGCCGCCGCGCTCTCTTGATCTGCATCAAGGCGTCTCATCATCCCCTTCGCCGGATAACAATCGCTGACCGACGAAACCAGGAGCATGGCCGAGTCCGCCATGGGAGCACGCGATGGCAGTCCAGTTCCTCGGCACCGTCATCAGCGTGATCAACAGTGATCAACATAGAGCTTCTGCCAGTCTCCGAAGGTGATGTCTTTGGCTCCGCGCTGCCCGCGAGGGGCGATCTCGGCGGGCTTCGCCTCAGAGGCCTGCTTTTGCGCCGCGGCGTTCTGGACCGAAGCTGGTCCGGCAATGGCCGCTGCGAACAAAATCAACAGGAAGGTGCGAGCGTGCCCGGGCCATGGCGTTGAAGGGGCGTTGATCATGGTTGCGTCTCCAGGCGCCACCCTCCGTAACTATTTATGCGCGTTGAGGGATTTTTCGACGAGCGGTGACCACATCGGAATTGTGTCGGTCGAGCCGACGAAGAAATGCCCCTCATTGCCGAAGGGCGGCATCAGATGATATCGGCCCTGCCGCCGGCCGCAGTGAAAGCCTCATGCATGCGCTTCAACAACGCCGGGCCAAAGAACGTCTCGATATAGAACCACAGCATGGCACCCGCGAGGTAGGGCCGAAATCCGCGGTCGCTTCGACCAGTCTGTCCGGCGCGCAGTTGTTGTTGGGCTTGCCGTCGACGCGACCGCCGCGACCTGCTGCAAAGGTGATGATCGCTGGAGACGGACATTGTCTTCGGCGAGGGCCGGCAAGCCGAAGGCGGCAAGGAGAACCAAAGCCGTCAAGAGCGGTCGGAAGATTGCGGCCAACTGCGTACGCATCGTCGTCTCCGTCAGCCGTTATAAGTGAGCGCCACGATGATCGGGCCGAGCACAGTCAGGACGACGTTGCCGATGGCGTAGGGCACTGCGACGCCGAGTACTGGGGTCTGACTCTCGGCGACTTCGCAGGCTCCGGTCACCGCAGCATCGACGGTCATGGCGCCGGCCAGCGCCCCGCAGGTGATGACCGGATTCATGTGCAACACATAGCGCGCAAACAGTGTCGCGACGATCAGCGGCACCAGCGTGACGACCAGGCCCATGCCCACCAGCAACGCCCCGTGCGCCTGTATCGCAGCCCAGGCCGCGGCTCCGTTGCCGAGCCCGATGGCTGCGATGAAGCCACCGAGCCCGAGATCGCTCAGTGTCTGCTGTGCCGCGCGTGGTAACGCTCCGATGGTCGGCCGGCGCGACCGCATCCAGCCGCAGACGAGGCCAGCGATCAGCGCGCCGCCGCCGCCGCCCAAGGTCAGCGGGATGCCGCCGACCCTGAGGCTGACGAGACCCGCGAGGAGGCCCGCGGCGATGCCGGTTGCGAGAAAGGCGATGTCGGCGCGGTCGCCGGAGCGCAGGATCTGCCCGACCTTCGTGGCGGCACGCTCGATGTTGCGAGTGCTGCCGACGAGCGTCATGACGTCCCCGACATAGACGCGGGTGTCCGGGCCCAACGGGACCTCGCGGCCCATCCGGGTCAGCGTGCGGAGATAGACGCCGCGTGCGTCGTTGCCGACGCGTTCGGCGATCTCCTTGATCGATCGGCCATGGAGATGGCGGCTGTCGACGAGGACGTCGATCACATTGCCCGGAATTGCCTTCAGGATTTCGTCGGCATCGATTTCCTTGCCGATGACCGGCTTTGCCGCGACGAGGGCAGCGGTTCGCCCGGCGACGACGATGTCGTCGCCGGGTTCGAGGATGCTGTCGAGGCGCGGCTCGATATCGGCTCCCTGCCGCACGATTCGCTCGACGACAGTGCGGCTGCCGATTTCCTCTTCGACGTCCTTGACCGTGCGTCCCGCGGCGGCCGAGACCCGGTAGGCGCGCGCCTGGAATTTGCGATAGTGCAGATTTTCACTCTGTGGCGGGTTGCCGCCGGCAAGCTCCGCCTCCAGCTTCGCCGCCTCCGCCTTCAAATCGATCCGCATCAGTTTCGGTGCGACAAACGGCACGTAAAGGAGCGTGAGAATATAGCCGAGGACATAGGTGACGGCGTATCCAGCTGCGATGTTTGCTTCTTGCTGCTTCAAAGCATCACCGGACAAGCCGACTTGCGCGAGCGCTCCGGACGCCGTGCCGATGATGGAAGATTGCGTCAGCCCACCGGCGGCAAGTCCCGAGGCCGTGCCCGGATCGAGCTTGAACGTGAAGGCAAATATCAAAACGAGGATGAGACCCGTGCCGCCGAGCACGAGCGCCATGGCGACCTGCGCCAGGGTGCGGATGCTCAAGGAGGCGAAGAATTCGGGGCCGGACCGGTAGCCGATCGTGAACACGAACAGGCTGAACAGAAGCACGCGCAGCAGCGACGGGAATGTAAAGGTTCCGAGCTGACCGATGAGCACGGCCACCACCAGGATACAGGCTGTCGTTCCGATTGAGAAACCACGAATCTTGGCTCGGCCCAGCACCGTGCCGATGGCGATGGAAAGCAGCAGGAAGATTTCCGGAGCGGTGGAGATCATCCACCTGACGGTATCCATGGCGCATGCCCTCCAGCCATTTGCGCCGAATCTGAATCGTGAAACCCGGCGACGCTTGATCTAGATCAATCCTCGCCGACGGCACGCCTTCGCCTTTTGAGCCGTGCAGGATTCGGGACAGTCGACGTCTCGGACATGAGCACGATGGACATCGTCACTGCTTCGTCGGCGCACCGCGACGATCGGGTACCAGTCGTGTTCTGCTTTGGGTCTACCGGCTTGGTCTGCATGGACGGAGCTTGGTATCGCTGTGATCGCTCCCTTAACCCTGCTGCCTGGCCGCGAAGCCGACCTCAACGAGGCCCGTTTATGAACGCGCCGTCCGATCGCTCGACAGCGTGCTCGGAGAGGGCAACGCGGGGCAACCGTCTGATCCAAAGGAAGGGCATCCGACCGCATCGTCAGCCGGGCGGCCATGACGTGAACCGTTTCATCGCACGCCGGTCGGCCGCCAGCTGCCTCGGACATCAGACGAATCAAGTTCGCCTGACCTACTCACCCTACAAGAGATTCGCGCGCCACGCGGAGTCCGGGGGAAACACCCCGCAGTTATTCGACCTATTCACAGCGTCTTGACTCCGTGCGAATCGATTCGGCCCCCTTTGATGTGATAGCAAAGCTGTTTTGTGATGATGCTGCTGCTGGTCGGAGTAAGCGCGGTGCAAGCCCAGCAGTCGTGCATGCCCTGCTCGCTGCGCACACCCGGCTTGCTGTACGAATGCGTCGATAAGAACGGAAAGCTGCAGCCTGCTGGACCAACGGCAGCGCGGCAGACAAAACACTTCGACCAGTGCATGGCGCGCGGCGGCTCAGGTTACAAGTGTCTCGATGAAGCAGCGAAGGTGAAGTGAAGCAGCGGAGTGTCTGCCGAAGGGCTGATGACTGCTCGATAGAGCTACAATCGCCGCAACTCTGCGGCCGCGCGGACCGTTATCTCAGTTGACGGAGCTTCGGGCGGCCGCCCGAGCCATGGGTGCGCAGCTTGTGTAGATGATCTTGTTTGAGACACCGAACCGAAAATAAACGCGAGCCGGCTTGCCTTCGTAATTTTGATAGTCGATTTGAACGCCGTGGCCCGTCAGGCTCACGTCGTCCAGCGAAAATGAGAGTACTCGCTTCGTTTCGAGCTTAGGTGACCGGTAGGCAGCGATTGCTTCTCGCCCAGTCAGGCTGACGCCTTCGCAGGCGCATTCAAGCACCGCTCGCTCATCATACAGATCGAGCAGCGCGTTGACGTCTCCACGCCGGCAGGCGTCGAGCCAGTCTACAACTGTGGCAACGGGGTCAAAGTCATCCCTCGAAATAGGCATGGAGGTTCCATCATCAGCCGCGCCGCTCCCGGCGCGGGACTTAGATGGACTGTGATGAATGCTGCTTGAACGCACTCCCGCAGAACTACTGATTGAAGCCCGCCTGATCGAAGCTCAGGCGGGGCGATAGATCAGGCCGCAACGTGAAGCCCGATATTGGCGTCCTTTCTCGATGTCCGCCCGCCGACGATCCGCCGCAGCTCGGCCGCGACGCCGTCCAGCACCGCGCGCTTTTCCTTCATCCGCTTGGAGTGATTGTACACTTTGCCGGTGACCGTCGGCACGATCTGCTCGGCCTTCTTGCTCGCGGCGTGGTCGAGGCACTTCGCAATCCATGCGTCGTCGAAGCCGAGGTCGCCGGCCAGGGTCGCTGCCGTCCGGCGCAGGTCATGGGGCGTGAACGGCTTGAGACCGAGCAGCTCGCAGAGGCCAGCGGTTTTGGTTTTGTCCTTGTTCGTCTCGTGCTTGGTGCCGCGCAGGGCGTCGGCCATCGCTTTCCGGTGGATCGGCTGGCCCTTGTACATGGGACTCTCGAAGGCAAACTGCTGACCATCCGAGGCGAGCGCCTCCTTGATGATCTCGACCGCCAGATCGGATAACGGCTGCTGGATCACCCGCCGCTTCTTGACCCGCTTGAGCGGCACGTCGAAGCGCGGATGCTCGCCGTCGAGGTCAAACAGCTCATCCCGATGCGCGCCGAGCAGTTCCCGCGAGCGCAGCATGGTGACCAGTTCGAACTTGAGTGCGAGCCGGGTCCGGCGGTCGTAGGGAAGGTCGTTGCGGTCCAGTCCTTGCCAGAACGTCTTGATCTCGTCTTCGGAGAGGACCCGGGTGCGGGGATGTTCGGGATCGAGTTTTGGCAGGTTGACGCAGGGGCTGGCGGTCACATAGTCGCGGCCTGCCTCCGCCGCCCAGGTGAACAGGCCCGAGGCCGCCTTGCGCATATGGCGCGCGTTGCTGACCGAGGGCTTGCCGAACTTGCCTGCGACGATGTCGTTCGAGAGTGTGGCGATGTCGTGCTTGGTGACCTCCATGGCCAGCTTCTTGCCGAGGCGTGGGCGGATGAGGCGGTCGAGGTGGCTCGCGGTGTTTTGCCAGCTTTCGAGCCGGGGGCGCATCTCGCCATCGGGCTTCTTGACCAACGTCTTCATCCACGCGATGCGCTCGTCGATGATCTCGGCGACGGTCTTGCCGCGCTTCGCCTTCGCAGCTTTCTGGTCGCGGAAGGTCTCGGCAAGCGCCTCGCCACCCCTGGCCCTGAGGCCGTAGACCTTGCTACGGGTGTCCTCGACCGTGAAGGTCTCAGCATTGTAGACGCCAAGCCAGCCGGTGCGTTGCTTGCCGGTCTCCCGGTCGGTGAACTTGAACGAGAAGGTTGCCACCCCGGGTCGTGGTGATGCTTACGTACAGACCAGGGCACTTACGGTCGTAGAGCTTGGTCCGTTTGGCAACGCGTTTCTCGCACATGCGGTCGGTCAGAATGACGCTGCTGTTGCGGCCCCGCTTGCCGGCGGGGGAGGGGGCAATGCTACTATCCATGTGGTTTCGGCTCCTAAGGCTTGAGACCAAAGGGCTCGGCATTGGGGCTTTCAGTTTGTCGTGCGGACGCTGAAAGGCTTAGGGCCGGGCCCTTATTTTGGTGAAGCCCGCTGAAACAGCCCGCATCAGGCTAGTTGAAAAAGCCTAAAAGGGTTTTGTTAGTTTCGGCGTGTTTCACCGAATGCCAAAGTATAGACGTGTGGTCCTGGCCGTCGTCGCTACGGTCAAGCCTTTGCGGATGCGGCAGTCGCGTCAACCGGCGCGGTGTCGGTGACTTTCGCAGGCGTGAGGGAGGCCAGAAGGAATTCGGCTCCCGGGAGAGCACGGCATAAGCCGTCCAACCACTGCGCAGGGAAAATAAATAGGCGCATGGAGTTCTGTAGAGCGACGTGCAGTTCGCATCCCATTGATCCCGCGCGCAATATCCCCATAACGTGTCATACGCCTTCATGGGCCTCTACAGACACGATCGCGACACTTCGCGAGAACGGGGACACGAATTACATGGCACGCAAAGTCAGCTTCAGTGCGCTGGAAAGCCGCAGCGCGCGGCTGCGATTAAAGATTCGCCGCAGGCCTTACAGTGGCCCGTCGCTCGCGCGCGGAATCGCGCTGATGTACAGGCGCAACAAGACCAACGGCACATGGGTGCTTAAGGTCAGCGACGGCCATGGCGCTTACTGGACCAAGAGCTTTGCGTTGGCCGACGATTTCGAGGATGCCGACGCCAGGAACGTGTTGACGTTCCACGAGGCGCAGGATGCGGCGAAGAAGCTGGCGCGCAGCGATGACGGTAGCGCCAGCAACGCACCGATCACTGTTGACGGTGCGCTCAAGGACTACAAGCGCGATCTTGAGGCCCGCGCAGCCAATCCTTACAACGCAGAGCATCCGCGCCTGCATCTCACGCCGGCGCTGTTGTCGAAGCCGGTGGCGCTGCTCGCGGCGATCGAACTGAAGAAGTGGCGCGACGGCCTGCTTGGCACGATGGCGCCGGCCACGATCAATCGGCTCTGCCGCTGCGTTTGCGCTGCGCTGGAACTGGCGGCGCAGCATGACCAGCGCGTCAAGAACCGTGAGGCATGGGAAATTGGTCTTGCCAATCTGCCTAACGCGCAGGAGGCGAGAAACGTGATCCTGCCGGACAACAAGGTGCACGAATTCGTCGCCGCCGCTTACGGACTCGATCATCAATTCGGACTGCTGACCGACACACTGGCGAACACTGGCGCGCGCCCCAGTCAGGCGGTCCGGCTTCGCGTCGAGGATCTGCAGGATCATCCGGTGCGGCCGAAATTGATGATGCCGAAGTCTGCCAAGGGCGGCGGCAGAAATCGCAGTGCGAAAAAGGCCGAGCGCTACAGCGTGCCGATTACGGTCCAGTTGGCTGTACGGCTCAAGCTGGCGGCTAGAGGTCGTGCAGCCGATGCTCAGCTGCTGTTGCAAAGCAACGGCAGTCCCTGGAACAACAATCCGCGCGAGAACTATCATCGCCAAGTGGACAAGGCCGTTACCGCCATTGGGCTCGATCCCGCCGAGGTGACGATGTACTGCCTGCGCCACTCGAGCATCGTCCGCATGCTGCTGCGAAATGTGCCGATCAGGCTGGTGGCGTCGCTGCACAACACCAGCGTAGCGATGATCGAAAAGCATTACTCGAGGTACATCACCGAGCATTCCATCGACGACATCGCGCGCGTCGGGTTGTTGTCGGAACCTGCGCCAGCCGCTGACAACATGGTTGCATGATGCACTCGGAGTTGAGGTCGACATAAACTTCGAAACGTTCGTAACCAATGCCACGGGTCCTTGAAGTCCGCCGACAAGCGGATTTGCAGGGGCGCGGCAAACGAGGGCTATATCGGTCCAAGCCGAGCTCGGAGCTGAGCTAGACCCGGCGATGCAAATGAGCCACTTAGCTTCGCCGAGGCCCTATTTTCGCAGTTTTCTGGTATTTACAGGCGAGATTTTCTGTTTAGGTTTCTGGGTCACCAAATTGCCTGAGGTGACGCGATGTTCCTGACTAAGCCCCAAAACGAAGTGAAAGACGATGCGCCGACCGACGAGGAGATCGCGGCCGGGCTCTACAGCTACGCTGATCTGGAAGCGCGCGGCATCGTTCGTGATCGATCGGATTTGCGCCGCAAGCAACTGCGGTACGGTTTTCCGTGGCCGATCAAAACCGGGGAACGCCAAGCGCCGTTCCTGAAAACCCGCGTGCATGCTTGGGTTAAGCGCCGCGCGGCGCTGTCCGATAAGTCTTCCGCAAAATAGAGAGGCCGGCACCTTTGGCGAGGCGCCGGCCGGGAACACATGAATAGGGGCATCGAGAGCCCTACTATAGTTCCGATCTTCGCATTCGCCAAGCGGTGCCAGCCCTAATCGAGGTGCTGAGCATGCCGAAATCCCGCACCCAGTTCGCTGCCGACCGGCCGCGACCTCCAATGCCGCGCTTGGCGCTCAGCATCGCCGAGTTTTGCGCCGCCCACGGCATCAGTGCGGGATTCTTCTACAAGCTGAAAAAGAAGGGTGAAGGCCCGCGCGAGATGAAAGTCGGCGCGCGCACGCTGATCACGCTGGAATCCGCGGCCGAATGGCGTCGTGAGCGCGAAAGTGCCACGCAGGGTGACCTGCCATGGCGGTAACCGTGGACGAGTGCCTGCACGGGCTTCCGCATTCGGCCTGCCGACGCTGCAATGGAAACGATCCTCTCGCCCCGGGCGTTCCTTCGCAGCTCGTCATCCAAGTGAATACAGCCAACGACGAATCGATCGGTGTCGCCGAGCTCAAGGCCTCCAATGCGAATGTTGCGGCGGAGAAGGCGCGTGACGCATCGGAAGGATTGGGGAAGAGGGCAACCGAGACTATCACTGCTGCGAAGAACGCGCCGACAGTTTTGCCTTTCGGGCAAGGGGAAGCCGGTAAAGGCGGCGAAGGCGGTGCTTTTCGGATTACCAACGCTGAGTTCATTGCGGCGGTTATCGCGGAACTACCCCACGGTGCCTTTGCAGCCGTATGCTCGAAGCCTGGCAACCCGAATCTGGGCGGATGGGTGGCGCGCAGGGTCGATGGGGTGCCCTCGATCGTTGTGCCAGAGCACAACAACTACCTCGGCTGCTCAAGTTTCTATGCTGGTGAAGACGGGTCGTTCAAGGCCCGCAAAGCGCAGTTTGCCGCCTGCCATTTCCTGCTGCTCGATGACCTGGGCACCAAGGTGCCGCTGGATCGGCTGGGTGATTTTGAATTGTCCTGGCTGATCGAGACCAGCCCTGAAAATTATCAGGGCGGTATTATCCTCAACTCCGCGATCACCGATGGCGCGGTTGCCGTGCGTTTGCTCAATTCGGTGATCGACGCGGGTCTGTGCGACGCAGGGGCTAGGGGGCCGTTGAGCCGCTGGGCACGGTTGCCGGTGGCCATCAACGGCAAACCGAAATACGCGGACGAGGCCGGCGTTCCGTTCCGGTGCCGCCTGATCGAATGGCGGCCTGGCAAGCGCTACTCGCCACAGGAGATTGTGGATCGGCTAGAATTGGAACTCGTCCCCACCGGACGGCCGAAGAAGAAGCCTGCAAAGGCTTCTGCGCCATTCACCAGGGTTCCGCTCCGCTCTGGCCACGACGCGGACGACGTCTTGACTCCGAAGGCGGAGGAGAACCCGGTCATTACGGCGCTCAAGGCGCGGGGGCTTTACAAGACCCCCTTGGGGTCCGGCAAGCACGACATGACGTGTCCGTGGGTCCATGAGCACACCGATGAATTGGACACGGCGGCGGGCTATTTTGAGCCAGACGAGTCCTTTCCCATTGGCGGTTTTTGCTGCCAGCATTCGCACCGTGACAATTTCCATATTCTGGCGCTGCTCGACTTCATCGGTGTGCCCGTCGCCGAAGCCCGGCATAAGCCGGTCATTCGTGTCGTGGCCGGTGACCTGCACCGCGTCGTGGACGCCGCCGAACAGGAACTGGCGAACCGCGAGCGGCACTACCAGGCAGGAAGCTTGATTGTCTCGGTCGCGACTAATCCTACCAGCGGTGATCCGTCGATTGTGCCGACCAGCGCACCGGCGCTGACGCGCGAGTTGTCAGTCGCGGCGACATGGGAGAAATATGACGGCAGAGCGAAGGACTGGGTGCGCTGCGATCCGCCGGCACGACACATGGGCATCCTGTTCGATGCACAGAACTATCGCTACTTGCCGCCCCTGGCGGGCGTGGCGCGGCAACCGTATTTCCGTGAATCGGACGGCGAACTCGTCAAGCAGCCTGGTTATGACAAAACCGCACAGCGGTTCGGCGTGTTCGATGCGCGGCATTTCGTAATCCCTGACGCGACACCTGATGCGGCTCGCGCGGCACTGACCCTGCTGGAAGAGTTGCTCACCGAATTCCACTTCCTGGCCGCCCACGATAAGGCTGCTGCTCTGGCAGCCATCTTCACCGCCGTGGTGCGCCCGACGTTGCCACATGCGCCTGCATTTCACGTCCGAGCGCCGATATTTGGAAGCGGTAAGACCTACCTTTGCGAACTGATCGGTGCCTTCTCCGGGCCGGGCGGCAACGCCAAGGTGAGCTATCCCAAGACCTCGGAGGAAGCGACCAAGGTCATTCTGTCCTTGTTGTTAACGAGCCCGGCCTGCGTCGAGTTCGACGACATGGACACCGACTGGATTCCGCACGGCATCATCAAGAGGATGCTCACGGCGGAGACGATTACGGATCGAATCCTCGGGGTGAGCAAGACGGCGACGGTCAGCACGCGCGCCCTGTTTCTCGGATCCGGAAATAACGTCGGTCCGGTCCGCGATCTGCTGCGACGCGTACTGACGATCCATCTCGACCCTCGCTGCCCGACACCAGCGACGATGACCTACAAAGGCGCTCCAGTCGATAAGGTGCGCCAGCGGCGCGGCGCTTACGTAGCCGCCGTGCTGACGATCATTCAGGCGTGGCGCAGGGCAGGTTCGCCTCGTGCTCCGGCTGATAGCATTGTCACTTACAGCGGCGCGTGGTCGGACTATTGTAGGTATCCGTTGATGTGGCTCGGATACCCCGATCCGGCGACGGCGCTGTTCGAACAGATCCGTCACGATCCGGATGGTGATGCCCTCAGCGGCCTGATGCAAGAATGGCATGCCGTATTCGGTGAAAGTGCCACGACCGTGCGCAAGGCGGTTGAGGCGGCGAAGAGTTACCCCAATCTGCTCGATGCAATGCGCGAATTCCCGGTGGAGGAGCGCGGCGAGATCAACCGTTCGAAGCTGGGCTGGCTGTTGAAGAAGAATGCCGACCGGATCGTTGGGGGATTTAAGTTTCAACGGACCGAAGCGGACGGGCGCGCCGCCTGGCGTGTGGTGCCCGCTAGATCACCGCCTTTACCGCCTTTTCCGCCTTCCGCTCCATCGGCTGAAGAAACTGTCGCGGGGTGGAGTACGCGGCTATGAGCGCGGTCGAGGCTCTCAAGGCGGCCCGGGCCGCCGGTATAGAACTCGCACTCGATGGCGACGATCTCGCGTTGAGGGGAACCTCGGCACCGCCGACCGCCGTTCTCGATGCACTTTCCCGGCATAAGGCCGAGGTCGTGGCACTGCTCCGGCCCGGTGACGGATGGTCGGCTGAGGACTGGCAAGTTTACTTTAATGAACGGGCGGGCATTGCCGAGTTCGATGGCGGACTGCCGCGGGCGCCCGCCGAGGCTCGCGCCTTTGAATGCTGCGTTGTCGAATGGCTGAACCGCCATCCGGTCTGCTCTCCGCGTGGCCGCTGTCTCGAATGCGGTGCCAGCGAGGACACCTACGACGAGCTGCTGCCGTATGGCACCGAACCGACCGGTCACGCCTGGCTGCATTCGCGCTGCTGGGCAGCATGGCATGCGGATCGGAAGGCGACGGTAGCCGCCGCCTTATCGCTGACCCTAGGGGCTGGCTAATGGGCAAGCGATCCAACTTCGAGCGCCGCGAGGCTGATTTCTACCCGACGCCACTCGATGCGGTGGTGCCGCTGATCCCGTACCTTAGTAGCGTCAAGAGCTTTGCCGAGCCCTGTGCGGGCAATGGCGACCTTGTCCGGCATCTGGAATCTTTCGGGCTGGCTTGCGTCTACAGCGGCGACATCCGCAGCGGTCAGGATGCGCTTGCGCTCGACCATTACGGCGCAGCCGACGTGATCATCACGAACCCGCCTTGGTCTCGCAACCTGATGCACAGGCTGATCGCGCACTTCCAGAGCATCCGGCCGACTTGGCTGCTTCTGGATGCGGATTGGGCGCACACCAAACAGGCAGCACCCTTTTTGCCCTATGCCACGGACATAGTGGCAATCGGCCGGGTCAAATGGATTGAGGGCTCCAAGCACACCGGCAAGGAGAATTGCGCTTGGTATCGATTCTCAGTCGATCATGCCGGGGGACCGATCTTTCACCCGAAGGGGTCAACGCCGGAATTACGATTCCGGCTGTGTGAACACTGCCGGAATGCTTACGAGCCACAGCGATCCAGTTCGCGGTTCTGTTCCGAGAGGTGTAGGCAGCGCGCCCATCGCAACAGGCTTCGCGTGACATCTAGCGTGACAGCCGCTCGACCGGGTTCCTCCGCAGTGTGCCGCTACGTCCGGCATGCCGACGTTGCGAGGTTTGAGGCGGATGGCTGGGAGCGCCTGCCTCCGCTCGATCACACCCGGTCGGCGCTGATGCGACGGCGCGATCGGGATTGAAACCGCACCCGGCCGGCTGCCGGGCAACACCTAGGAGACAAAACCATGGACACTACCGATCTCGCTCGGCGACTGTATAACATGTGCGTCACCGCGAGCCCCCCTTGGTTTGCGGCGGATGATTGGTTGAAGTTCAAGCTTGAGCATCACATGGAGCCCTCGCAATGCGAAGCGGTGTTGGTGCTGACTATCCGGCGCCTGTGCAGCGCGGCGACCGATTTGCAATTGGAACATGACCAACTGGCCCGATCGCGTCGGCCAATGACGGCACGGGACATCCGTGATGCACTGCTGAAAGAGCGCGCTCGAACGGGGGCGACGCTGGACAATGTCATCTCCGACATCGTTGAATCGCAGTTTGGGGATGTCCCGTTCGATATTGTTCAGCGTGGCATCTGCCTCGCGAAGCGCGGCCTCGAGCGTCAGATGGAGTTTGAGGACGATCCGCCGTTCTGAACCTTTGGTTCATTGATCGGGGGGCATATTGCCCCCGGTAACAACCCGAGCGGAGCATCGATTTTCGCATTCATTTCCTACCGACCGGCGGCCACCGTCGGGCAATCAACTGTGGGCGAAAACAAGCTTCAATGACCGGTACCGGAGTCCCAGCCTGATCAAATCCGGACCTATACCCCGGTATCTCCCCACCCCCCGCTGAACGATTCCGATCCGTTCACGGGAGGTGGGCCTCAATCTGCGAGGCGACTGCGCACGTTGATGACCGCGCGCGCCGTCCACTTGCCGCCACGAGCGGTGCGAACGCCGCGACGATTAAGTTCATGTGCGCTGGCGTTGGCGCTTAGCCCGGCGAGTTCGCCTTGCAACATCGGACGAATCAGTTTGGCGAACTGGTCCGCTTGTTCACGGACCGCAGCACCGGACTTGGCGGCGGCGGCGGCGGCGGCGGCGGGATCGTTGAAGGTCAGCGTTTCCGGGCGCGGATTGCCGAGTTTGACGCCTTGCGCCTTCTTGGCGGCCAGCGCGTCTTTTGTGCGTTGGCTGAGGGCCTCGCGCTCCTGTTCGGCGACCATTGCCATGATACCGACCATCATGCGGTTGGCTTCCGGCATGTCGAGCGCGACGAAATCGATCCCGGCATCGCGTAGGCTCAGCAGGAACACCGGATCACGCGACAGACGATCAAGCCGCGAAATGATCAGTTTAGCCTTGTAGCGACGGCAAGCATCCAGTGCCCGCTGCAATGCCGGCCGGTTCTTGTCGCTCTTGCCGGATTCGATCTCGACGACTTCATCGACCAGCTTCCAGCGGCCGCCGTTGAGCCATGTGGTGACCGCCGTGCGCTGCGCTTCGAGGCCTAGGCCAGATCGAGCCTGCTTACCGGTCGAAACTCTGAGGTAACTGACATACTTGCCGTCGTGTCTGACCATGTCCTGCCTGCATTTGCAAAACACCATATCGAACGTATTGGTGTTTTGCAAATAGCCGACACACGAGGAGGCGCACCTGCCGCGCCATGGGCGGCCGGAGATTCACAGAGGGGCAGCGTGGTTAGGGGCTACCCACTGGCCTGCTGAAATAACGCATGAGTGGTCGCCAAATAGCCTTCTGGAAGCAACGGAGCAAACGATGTCCAATGGTCAGGGGTAGCACAAGCCGACTATTCCGCCCGTGCTCAGGGCGGAATGCCCTGTGCTAATCACCTCGATTGCAACAAGGTGCAGGCTGATCGAAGGGCCTATTTTTTCAGAGCTTCATGTTCGATCAGCAGCGGCTCGGCTTCGCTGCCGGAATCGATGATCTGGCGGATGATGACCCGGATCGGCCCGCCATCCTCGTCAGTGTGCGGCTGGATCGGTCGACCCCAGCCGCGATCCAGCAGGATGCCTGCCGCCGCCACGCGCGCCGCCGGTGGCACGGTCTCTTGGCTGACGATCCCAGCCAACACCTTGACACATAGCGCGGTGTGGCCCCGTGCGAGCGACCGCAGATCAGTTGGGATTTTCTTTCGCGGCAATGGTGTGCGGGGTGAACCTCCCCCTCCTGTTGGCGGCGTCCGGCGCTGCGCGTCACGCGCATACCCTAGCACAAAAAGCGCCCGCCCGACGTAAGATACGCTATTACCGCGCTGGGTTGCTAAGTGCACGGGCGGCGAGGGTGGGCGTGGAAGGTCCCGCGCTCGAGACAGCGCTGGAGACTTACGGAGCGCCCGGCGGATCGCTCTTCATCCGAACGACTGTATGCCGAGCAAGAATAGTGTGCTTTGCGCTTGCTCAGTCAGCTGCCGCGTTGCGAGATGCAATTTTCTTGTTGTCGTTTGCTCGATGTGTTGGGCTCCATCCGCAGGGAAGCGAGGAGGTAGCCTTGACCTTCACGATCCACTCGTCAAAAGACGGAAACGTCCAACAGACGTTGAGAATTAATTCTCGTTCAGCAGTCGAGCGCGCGCTCGCGCTTCACGACGCGGGTTGGGACGTGTACATAACTGACGCGGCTGGTCGTCAATATCAGCCCGAGACCTTTGAAACTCTTGCTGCGCATGGTCCGGCCCTCACGATTGCAGATCAGATGATCCCGCGCGCCAATTTGGAAATGCGCATCTCGCGCCGCGAAGTTCCGTAAATCGACGATTGCACAACTGGACATCAACGGTTGGGCGTGGTGGCTTGCGGCCGACGCGCG
This sequence comes from Bradyrhizobium sp. P3_C3, assembly GCF_056402655.1. Classification (NCBI taxonomy): domain Bacteria; kingdom Pseudomonadati; phylum Pseudomonadota; class Alphaproteobacteria; order Hyphomicrobiales; family Nitrobacteraceae; genus Bradyrhizobium; species Bradyrhizobium sp. P3_C3. Next base: position 16,342 of record NZ_JBFUGY010000067.1, read on the forward strand.
TCGTCGTCGACAATCGCACGAACCCCGACAAAGGTCTCTCCCGCCAACCGCCTGTAGCTCCGGCCGGGTCAGTAATCGCCGACTGCCTTGGCTCGCTCCGGTAAGGCGGCTAGATATTGAGGCGATAAGCGCGTTGAGAACGTGGTGTACAACGGCGGTCCGTATAGTGCCGCATCTACGCTGATGGTGGCGGCGCGGCGTTCGACATCAACGTCAAATTCAAGAAAGTGTTCTTTGTCGGCGGCATGCCAGGGTTTTTCTAGCCGCCAGCGCCATTGCGCCAATAGCCCTTACCAAAATCTTCTTCATTGCTTTCCTCAAATCCGCTTCCGTTGTCCCCGAAGGGGCTAGGCAGGAATGCCTGCGACTCCAACTGTATTGGTAGATGAGACAAGGCGGAGCGGCCGTAGCGTGGAAACCACACTCGCTAACCAAAACTCGGGCAAAGTCTTAATTTCGCTTAAGAGTTCCATGCGACCGTTTCGTGACACGCGCTGGTATCGACTGCCGGAAACTTAAAGTAACGAGCTGCACGCTGGAAAAGCGGACTTCGCGCAAGAGGGCCGTTCGTGAAAGCATCGTTGTCTTCATCGCGTTAGCGCTGCTTCCATAATTTCATGCACTTGCGCCCATGCCAGGATGGCGTGCCTGGTGCGAACTTTTACAGTTACGATAGATTTGCGTGCAGGGGAGTGAGCGGCCCCGCGCGAAGCCAGCCCCCGCCGGGGCCGCTTTCATTCCTTCTGATCGGGCGGGGTCGTTTCCGTCGTGCCCTTGAGCAGCTCAACTCCTACACAATCACCGGCCCATAGCTTTGTGCCTCGGACCGTTCCAACGAGTTTGCAGCCGGTCTGCTCTTTCGGCTTTGCCTGAACCGCCGGCCTGTTGCCTACCTTTGGGGACGCGCTCTGAGCGAGCGCTGTTGTCGAAAAGCAGATGGCGACGAGAATGAGCAACGACCTGAACGTCATTGTTTGCCTCTCCGACTACCGGAATTCCCGCAGAGCATTCGCGCCCTGCGGGATTGCCGGGCTCCTCAGTATTGATTGCTTGCTCAATCGGCCCGCCCGGTCCATCGCAAAGCTTGCACCGAGCAAATCGGAGCGCGAGTCCAAAGTATGCTCCTCCGAATGAAACAAAAGAGGTGTTGCGACGAAGACACTGTAACATTCGCGACGGGTAGCAAAGGTGCCAGTGAACAACCGGTGAAGCAAAGCCTGAAGCCGAAGACCCCCGACCGGGATGGGTCAAGTAGGCAGGGCATGTACTCAATGCGCAGATTGGAGTCCGCTTCCGGAGGATATTGTTGCAAAACTCTTTTTGGTGCGTCGAACAAAAATTCTTAAAACCACTAATTCGTTTTGCGGGCGCCGACGTGAGGGACCATATCAACTGATCCAAAATCGATCCCCGATCTCCATAATGGCACTGACAACCGCTGCAGCAGCGGAGAGGCCTTGAGATTAGCTTTCGCGATTTTTACGGTTGTTCGATTTTCGACTTTTGCAACAATGTCGATCGATAATTCGGATCAATCAGAAAGACCGTGTTGTTTCAATTGGTTATCGTATTTCTCAAGCGACGTTTCTCGACGGCGAGGCCGCCAGCGATATACGTTCCAGACAAACAGCGCGCACGGGCTTTACACAGGAAAGATCGCAGGGCTTCTGGCTGTGGTTGCAACCTCCCGATCTTCAGGCACTGATCCCTCTCAGGGACGCGATCTAACGCGTTTGGGACGCGCTCTGGTACGTCTGCGGGCCGTGCGCGTCTTCACATGTGCGACGGGACAGACGCCCACCAGGGCGTCCCCTGCGAGTCCGCGCATGCGATCGACCGGATTGCCCTCTTGGGCGCTGGCGGGGTTGTTCGGGCCGTCCTGTGACCTTGGTGTCTGACGAATCCGCTTTCTTCGGTTCACTTTTATACTTTCGCTGCGGAACGGAAACTCAGGCTGCAGCGTTAGTGCGCCAAACTTTGGGGCTGGCGTACCTTGTCCAAGAACCACTACCACGCGCGCGAAGCGGCAGCGGCGCTGCTCAAAATGGCAAAGGCCACCTCCGATCCGGCTGTTGCTGTCGGGCTTATTGAAGCCGCCTCCAAACTTAAAGACGAAGCTGGCGAGCTATCCCCGCCAGTGACCGTCCAACCGCCAGACGTGTACCCCGACGACGTGCAGCCAAAGGAAGATTGAGACAGTGATGACGACGGCGCGAACCTCCCGTGGTCCCATGGTGGGTGGCGGGACGCCCGTTATCGTCGCCTTGCCGCTCTTCGGCTGAACTGCTTCGCCATTAGGCCTCCATGAGGTGCATCATGACACGCGGTCAGTTCTTGCGGATCAATGCTTTGATCTGGGCAATCGCCGCTCTTGGTGTGGCGTCAATCGTATCTCTGATCTGGCGATGACGCTGGGCGCGCGATCTTGACCAATTAGCTCGCTGGTCGGTCTCGGTTGTGGTCGTTCAAAATGCCGATCCGCTCGGCCATCGAAACCAACTCGGGCAAGCTTTGAGCCTGCATCTTCTCCATCACCATGTGGCGATGGGCCTTGATGGTGCGCTCGGTCGCTCCCAGCGTGTGGCCGATCTGCTTGTTGAGTTTGCCGCGAATGACCAGTTCGAAAACCTGCCGCTCGCGCGGCGTCAGCGTCGCGAGGCGAGCGCGAATGCTGTCCAAGGCGCTCTGCTGATCGCGCCATGTTTGCTGATGTGCGAGCGCCTTCTCAATGGCGCGAAGCAGTTCATCGCCTTGTACCGGCTTGGTGAGGAAGTCGTGCGCACCCGCCTTCAGCGTCCGTACGATGGTCGGGGTGTCAGCATAGCCGGTGAGAAAAATGATCGGCAGCGATGACCCGAGTTCGCTCAGCCGCTTTTGCAGAGCCGGACCGTCCAAGCCGGACATCTGCACGTCGAGAATGATGCAGCCTGGCTCGTTATCGCTCGGTAGCCGGTCGAGCAACTGCTGGGCGGAAGCGTAGGTCGCCACGCTGTACCCGACCTGCTTCAAGCGACGCTCTATCGCCGTCCGGAATGACTGGTCGTCGTCAACGAGATGGATGAGCCCCGGCACAGATCGAGTTCTCCCCGGACGAATGGGTCTAGGTTTCGGGCATTAGACGACGAAAGACCGTCACCGATGCCCCGGTGACGGCTCCTTCTCGCTCACGCACGCAACACCGTGTCCCAGAAAGGACGGGACCGATGATGCTCGGACATGGTGAAGGGAGCGTTAACGACGGGCGCGATGCCACTTCCTCTCGTCGCGAGGGCTAGAGGTGGTGTTACTACCTGATCAACGTGGTGAGGATCGGATAGAATGCCGCCAGCAACCATGACGGCCCGCGTGATGAAGCAGAGCAAGCACCGAGAGTACCGCCGCAACGTGAAGGCCAGAGCCATCGCGCTGAAGGGTGGCCGGTGCGAGCAATGCGGCTTTGCCGACGAACAGGCGCTGCGCTTCCACCACACCAGACCTGTGCGGCGTGGTCGCAACGGGTTGCGCAGGCAGGCTCAGTCATCGACCAAGTCGCATCTCGCTGATGTTCGCGGTGTGGGCAAGGACGCCCGCCTGCTGTGCGCGAACTGCTCCTGCATCGACACGGCACGGGACTGGTCGTTGAGCGTCAGCATCAAGCGAAGCACGAAGCGCGCGTGACAGTCGATGCGGTGACGGTGAGGGACCCTCTTGCGGGACGCCATCGGGGCTGGGGTCCTCTCAGGGCGTGAATTCGTGGGGGAACCGCAGAACGGAGCCCTACGATATATTCAACCCGGACGAAATCCAGATTGCGTTGCGGAGACGGCACGCCGCGAAACTGTCTGATAGCGGACGCTTATTCGAGCGGTGCTTCGCCCGCCGACTTCATGAGCAGCGCAATGTCGGCCTTCGAGATGGCGAAGCGGGCCGGATCGACCGGCGCTGCGAGCGGGGGCTCGATCAGCCGCCGCATTAGCCATTCGCGGAATTCCTGGCGCTCAAGGCGCAGCGCCGCCTTCAGGCCCGCCTGGAAGAACCGCTCGCGCTGCGCTGGGTTGAGCCGCGCCCATCTCTGCATCGTGGCCTCGAACAGATCACGCGCCATCTCGCGACCTTTTAATAACGAGAATTCGGCGAGTGAAACTCAAAAATCGAAAATTGCAAAGGCTGAAGGGGCGCGGTTCGCGCACCCCGGCGGAAGGGTCCTGTGCCCTAAGGGACACCCAAAAAGCATGGATGAGCAGGGCTGACGAGTTTAGAAGTCGCTTCTAAACCTTGAGTGATCCCGATGGGGACCATGTCCAACCTTGAGGTGCTGATGCTGCTGGCGGTGATGATCACCATCGCGGGCGCGGTGATGCTGACGTGGCGTTGACGACCGGCGGTACTGCAAATCCGGTGGCAGGCGATCAGGCTGCGCAACCGAGCCACTGATCTTCATCGTCGTGATCGCCGTTGTGGTCGCGGTCGCGGTGATGCTTGCTGGCCCAATCGTTGACCGGCAGCGGAGCGGCGCGCCGCTCCATTGGAAGGTCTGGAGGCCCCGGCGACCGTGCAGATTTGTCACACCGGCTGGAAATGCGCGGTTGTTCCCTCGACCGTCATAATTAGAGCGATCACGGAGACCTACGATTTTCGGTTCCGGGGACGCAGTAGGGGGATCGTGGAAGTGCCGAAATCAGAAGCAGAAGTGTCAGCCGATCAGCGGGACGAAGCTGACAGGATAGACGATCTTGCTCACGCGCTGGCGGATCACTTCGGTCGCAAGGTCGTGCTGGTGTGGCCAGACGACGAGGAGTAGTGGTTGAGCCCCGCCCAAACAGCCATCATGGTCTCGCCGCGCGGCGGCGTCCTCCCGGCTTTCATCGAACCGTGCCAGCCGTCGGATAGTGGGCGCGCTACGCCAACCCCGTCGCCGCCCTATGCAGCGGCTCCATCAACGAATTCGCCGAGAATGGCTTTGTCAGATAGGCGAGGCACCCGGATTGATACGCAGCCGCGCGAACGGCTGGGCTGTCGTTCCCGGTGATGTAGATGACTGGCACAGAAATGTTCGCTGCTTTGAGACGGTGCCTCACTTCGATACCCGAAACGCCGCCCACGTCGATGTCGAGAATGACACAGGTCACCCCGTCGAAATCGTTGTGATTTGAGAAGGCTTCCGCCGAAGGAAATAGCAAGGTTTCGTAGCCAGACTGCCGCAGCAGTCGCGTTACACTCCGCAGCATTCCGGCGTCGTCATCGACGACAAGAACAAGACCCCGCTCTGGCATGCAGGCCATCTATGAGAAATCCCTTCGCGGGTCAAATGCGATACGCCATCGTTAGCAACAGTCGGAAAACGATGGCTTTGATCCACGTCAACTAGGCGGCAATCGTTCGTTTTGGAACATCTCGCGCTGCCCATGGCGTAGGCGGGCACGTCATCCACCGCAATCTGTAGCGGCTTGCCTGTTCCGCGCGGCCAGTCCCGTCCGAGCGCACGCCGTCCACAAGCCTCCTGCTCGTTAGCAGCCGCAGCACGGGCTGATAACAACCCGTTTTTGCCTGTTCATCGTTTGGTCGAGCCGCTACGGTACTCGGACTGACTGGGGACCCTTGGGGCGGGACGGGAATGCTTTTAGTTGTGGAAGAGACGATCAGATTTTTTTCCGCGTTGGCTGTTAGCCGGAACTTCAAAATGGCGAACATGATCACGCGGGATGCGCTTCCGATCCTTGGCGACCATATTCAACTTCAACAAGTCATTCTGAACCTTGTTGTGAACGGGATGGACGCGATGAAGGACGCCTACCGAAAACCACATCATCAGCATCCGGACTTCGCGCCGTCGATAACATTGCCGAGCTAACTGTCTCGGATCGCAGCTCGGGCATTCCCAAGACAAATGAAAGCGGTGTTTGAGCCGTTTTTCATCAGCAAGACGGAGGGCATGGGCATGGGGTTGTCGATCGCCGCGCACTATTGTTTTGAAGCGCACAGCGGGCAGTATGAGCAGAAAAACGGGATCACGGCGGCGCGATGTTCCGGATCAGACTTCCTCTTGGCTGAACCTACCAAAACAGGACGACGGAGAGCGCAGCCACGCTGGGAACGAGGGTGGCGATCCCCGCCGCTTCGACGGTGAATACCCGTCTTGGGTTAAATGCCATGCGCCATTTTTGGTGGCAGTCGAGCGACAGCGTTAATCTGGATCATGTGCGGCGACCATCACACCCAGCAGCCGCTCCTTCAGCGGCTTCGGGCAACATTGAGCGCAGAATGCCGCTAGGGACAGTTTCGGGTCGTCTCAGCCCTCATGGTTGCACCGCTTAAGCCATCAGCGCGCTAGCAAGTCATTCCGGTCGCACATCTACGGACGGCTCGACGGGTATGGCGGACGGTCGTTCTTGCGACGCACACACCGTTAACTCGTGTCCTACCCGCGCCGCAGGCAGCAGCGACTTCCGTGATCATGCCGTTGGGCGGAGGAGTAATCGGCGCAGGTGTCATGGCTTGCGCCGATACTGCGACCGATAAGGCGAAGCCAGCAATAGCAATCAACCTAATCATTCTGCACCTCCCTTAACCGTCCCTAACCTCCCGACTTCTCACGGCAGGAGATGGGTCCGGCTCTCGTGTGAAAGCAACGCGAGTTTCCGGCGCTGGCCGTTGGAAGGCTTGAGATAGATCAAGGTCTGTCTCGGTTTAAAATGGCGCATATTACTGCGGTGATAGGTAAACTCAGGGTAGGCGTATGGGGCGCTATATTGACGAAATCCTACAGCCTGGCGAAAGGGTGCTGTATTCGACCAACGAACACTGGGTGTACTTTCTGCCTGCAATCGGGGCGTGGATCGCGGCGGTCGCATTTCTGGTGCTGTGGCGCCTGGCCGCCGCCGACGCGCTGACGTTGGTTTGGTTGGTATTGGCGGCGGTCGCTGGGCTTGCGGCATTGTACTGGACGGCGACGGCTTGGTTCCACCGCTGGACCACCGAGACCGACGTTACCAACATGCGGGTCGTCCACAAGACCGGTTTCATCAAGAGGCGGACCTTTGAGATGAGCCTCGACAAAGTTGAGAGCGTCGATGTCAATCAAAGCGTTCTTGGCCGCCTTTTGAACTATGGCGACCTCACCATTCAGGGCGTCGGCGAGGGTACGCAAACCATTTCCACCGTTAATTCGCCTCTCGCATTTCGCAGCGCCATCACGACAAGACCGGTTGGCACGTAAATCGCGGCATGGTTTGACACCCGCCCCCAACAAAAAGCATGCTTCCCGTCGGAATTGTTCCCTTCCGATATGATTGCTGCTGCCCACGCTGTATTATGTTTGTCTTCGCGCTGCTGAGTTACCGTCAGTCGACAATTCGTATATTGTGGGGTGCCTTTGGCAGCACCGATTGACTGACAGTAAGCATCATCCTGCATTGCGAGTTTCTCCGGCCCAGCAATGTTGTCGGCGCGAATGTGAATTGATCTGAAGCAATAGGCTTTGTCTGGTTCGAGGTGCTGATGCGATGGCGTCGATCCGTAAGGAAATTCTGATGCGCATTCCAGCTTTGGCGATCTGGGCAACGATCGCGGTTTTGACCGCCGCACCAACTCAGGCCCAAACATATGGCGGGAATGCACCGATCTGCCTACAACGTTGGTACTGGGGCGGAGGCGAAACTTTCTACTGCGGCTATAGCTCGATGGCGCAGTGCCACGCCAATGCATCGGGCCTCTCCGCCATGTGCGTTACCAATCCATATTTTGCGAACGCACAAGTGCCACGGGAACCAGCCTATCGACGGCCTCGTCGCGCCTACTAGATCGGACAGGGGCGCGACGACTCGGGTTGAGGCGGCCGACGCCCCCGGAGAGGCCCGCCCCTCGATCCGATCTCGCACGAGCCGCATACGCTGGCGCCGAAGCCAAAATCCGCCGGCTGGAGGCCTTCGGCGCTGTAGGTGCATCGATCTGCGACAACCAAACGACTGAACGGGTATAAAATCCGGACAATTCTTGATCTTCAGTGTGACCGCGGCCGTAAAGAGGCCAAACGGACCTGGCGTCCTTTGGCAGCCATCTCACTGTTGTCAGCGCGGGCTACACGACCGACATGAGCTACGATACATCCACGATAGCCACATTGCGCCGCGCGTTGGACGAGGTGCTGCTTGACGTCCGTTTCCATCAGCGGAAGTCGCCTTCGGCACTTGAAATTGCCGAACATCTCCTGGCGGGTGCCGCGGACAGAAAACGGTACCTAGAGCGCCTGAAATGCTCGGCTTCAAGAAATTAATCGGCGATGCCGCGCGCTTGCCGAGCTAGACTGCATAGCGATCTCAAGACTCTTGCGGGCAGATTTTTGGGGATCGGTAAGGTCGATCGACGGCGACTTTCATTTGACGGCCTTAGTCCTCCTTCGGCGCCACGCGCCACGATCCTCAGCGCATCACCCGGCAGCGGACGTTGCTCGGAGAAGCTGTTAGCCGGGACAAGGCCGCGGTTCTCCGGCTTCAGCCAGGCTCGCCAGTGCGGTGACGGCATTGCGGATGTTGGTGACCGGTGGCCCGCCGAACTTTGGTGGCGGCGGCATGCCCCAGCGCATCATGGCCAGCTCGCGGCCCGTGTCGGTGTTGCGCACCACCGGGTGATCCGGAAACACGACCGGCATCGGCGCGAGGTTGCCGACATAGCGGTTGACGACGCGGAATAGGGCGATGATCGCGGCTTGGTTTGTGGTGATGCTGTAGATGGGGTGATTGCGGTTGCTGCTCGAAAGGCTCAGCCTGGAAGGGAAGCCGGCGAGCCGGTGGCAGCAGGAGCGGGAACATGAAGCACTATGTCGGTCTGGATGTTTCGCTAAAGGAGACGGCTATCTGTGTTGTGGACGAGAATGGCGTCGTCATTCGCGAGGGCAAGGCACTTTCGGAACCGGAGGCTATTGGTGCCTGGCTCAACGAAAGCGGATTGCCCATTGTCAAGATCGGGATTGAGATTGGTGGTCTCGCTCGTTGGCTGTACAGCGAACTGCGTGCTGCCGGCTTACACGCAGTCTGCATCGATCCCCGAAGACTGCGTGGCGTGACTAAGACGATGCCGATTAAGACCGATCGAAACGACGCTCGCGCCATTGCACAGGTAATGCGGGTCGGCTGGTACACCGTTGTTCATATCAAGGGTGACGTGAGCCAGGAGCTACGAATGCTTCTCAACAATCGCAAGACGCTTTTGATCAAGCAGATCGATATCGAGAACGAAATTCGCGGCGTCTTACGCGTCTTCGGCTTAAAGCTATCTGGTCGTATACCTCAAGCGACGTTTGAGCAGCAGACTAATGAACTCACAGATGGCCATCCACGACTCGCGGCGATGCTGCGCCCAATGCTTGTGGCTCGAGCCGCGCTGCGTGAACAGTACGGCGTCCTGCACAAGATGGTACTTGAAATAGTACGCCGCGAACCGACATGTCAGCGGCTCATGACGATACCGGGCGTAGGTGCACTGACGGCAATCACGTTTCTAACAACCATTGATGACCCGGATCGCTTTCAACGCTCCCGCGATGTTGGCGCGCATCTTGGCCTTACGCCACGCAAATACGCATCTGGGGAAACCGATCGGAATGGCGCTATTTCGAGGTGTGGCGATGTGATGCTCAGCACCATACTTTATCAGGCAGCGCTTGCACTTCTAACCCGCACCAAGCGTTGGTCCGCATTGAAAGCTTGGGGTGTAAGGGTGGCCAAGCGACGCGGCCTTCGCCGAGCGGTCGTAGCAGTCGCACGAAAATTAGCGATCGTGATGCATCGGATCTGGGCAGATGGAAGCGAGTTCCGATGGACCCGCGAAGAGGCGACCGCATGATCAATTAGCAATTCAGCGGATCCGCCGAAAAGGCGGGACGACGTCCTGCGAGGACGAGGTCGGGGTGACTGCGCTGCAACCTCTGGGCCTGCAGCACGCGCCTAATAGATAGCAGCTCCCGATCTTCGGACTACCATCGTGAGGCGGCTATGAACGTCGACCTCGTAGACAAGAGCGAGCCTCGCAGGCTGTCGGTAACGAGCTGAACCCTTGTGCCAGCAACCGCAATCAGACAAGAGGTTGCACATGCGCTTTGCGGACTAACACTTGTTGAAGTCCGTTAGCTTCCGCATGTAGTAGCCCTGCCTCTCAACGGCGAGCTTAATGTCCTCGCTAACGCTCGCTACTTTTTTCTTCTTACGCCATCTACCTGACGCGTCAGGAATTGGCAGACCATTGCGCACAACCAACAGATCACGCTTAGTGTTCAGATACACATCGAGAATATCGCGGGGCGCAGAGATAGCAAGCAACTCCGCCCGGACACGATGGGCAGGCAAGCCGCCACAGATTGCGGTGGATAGCGTGACGGCCCAACAGGCACGAGCGTCTGCAGGTGCTCGCAGCTTGATCCAGATCAAGCCCTGTAGTGAATAGGCAAGCTGAATTGCCATCGGTGCGGCACGACTTCTTCAGACCACGCCGGGAGGGAATTTTTAAAGACTTGGATCCTTCGGGAATTGCTTGAATACTCGTGAACAGCCATGCCCCTGCAGTTCGAGCGTGCCGTCGAGAAGATGGAAATATGGAGCGCGAACAGCGACGGCTATTCTTTCGTGATCAGCTATGAAAGCCCTGCCGTCCCGGCTTTCACGGACGCGCCGGTTATCTGGCGTCGTGGCGTCCTGTTTATGAAGGCCGCAGCGCGATCAGGATCACCGGCTCGCCCTTTAAAACTTTCGACGAGGCCGAAGCTGCCTGCGATGCGATGCTAAAACTCCTGATGAGCGAAAATTGACGCGATAGCCAGCAAATTTGGGAAAGGCAACGGACTAGCATTCAGCGTGACCGCCGTCCTCTTCGTGAAAGCGTTTCGCTTCCTCCTGCGCGACCAGCCTTGCGAGCATCCGCCGGTGTTTGTCCGTGATGCTCGGATTGGCAAGCTGCCGCTTGGCGATGATCAAATTCGCATAGTGGATGAACTCTTCCATCGACCCCATGAGCGCCTCCCTGTCCCTGCGCGACGCCATTCGCGCGCCCATAAAAGGCGACCGAACCGAAGCTTGCAATTGTCCCTAAGGGCAATTTGCCGGTCAGGCGCGCTGTCCTAGAAAGCGTTTCGGTTTGGCTCGGCGAAGAATAGGTCGTCCGCTTTCATGGCGAGCCTACAATACGGGGGGAGGGGTTTCGCGATGTCCATGGTTGGTACGGTCAAGTTCTTCGATGGAGAGCGTGGCTATGGCTTCATCAATCCCGATGACGGCGGCCGTGATGTGTTCGTTCATATCACCGCAGTCGAGCGGGCCGGACTGAAGGACTTGACTGAAGGACAGCGCATTACATTCGAGGTCGAACCGGACAAGAAGGGCAAAGGCCCCAAGGCGGTCAACCTCGTGATCTCATCCTGAAATGCTGCCCGCGCCGGACATTGGATCTGTTGCCTGCGGCCATCGGCATAGCCCTTGCGGCGCACGTGCGCCGCAGCTCCTGCGCATGTATTGACTTGGTTCCAAAAAGTCGCCGCCACGTGGCTGTGATGTCCCGCCCGTTCGCTATTCGGTCGCCTGTCCGCGTCGGGACGATAAAAAAGCCGCCACCGGGACGAAGCGGTGACGGCTTCTTTCTCGCTCGTGACCGCGAACAAGCCTTTACCGCCCCGCCCCAACGCGATTGACGCCGCCATTTGCATTGCCACCGGCGTTATGACGGACCGCAGCGCGCGCCACCGGACGAGGCCTCAGCACGACGCCTGCCCGGGCAACGCAACCCACCGGATATTCAACGTACTGGCAGTACACGACCGCCTGGGCTGGCGCTGGATTGAGAGTGACACCTGCAAGCCCCAACAGGGCGCTAGCAGCAATCCCGGCAACAGTCGCTGAC
>NZ_JBFUGY010000068.1:0-27129 GCF_056402655.1 Bradyrhizobium sp. P3_C3
TTGCGCTAGACACCTTCCGCCTCAAACGGAAGGTCTCTTATGCAGCGTTTCCAGCGCGCACTCCTCGCCATCATGTCGGCACTTGCGATCACCGTGATCGGCAGCGTGTCGACATTCGTTTCCACCACGGCCTCGGCCCAGACCGCAGGAAAACCCATGACCACAGCTTCAGGCTTGCAGACCATTGATAACGTTGTCGGCACCGGTGCCTCGCCGAAACCCGGCCAGATCTGCGTGATGCACTACACCGGCTGGCTCTACGAGAACGGCCAGAAGGGCAAGAAATTCGACTCGTCGGTCGACCGTAACGAGCCGTTCGAGTTTCCGATCGGCAAGGGCCGTGTCATCGCCGGCTGGGACGAGGGCGTTGCCACGATGAAGGTTGGCGGCAAGCGCACGCTGATCATCCCACCGCAGCTCGGCTACGGCGCCCGCGGCGCCGGTGGCGTGATCCCGCCGAACGCGACATTGATGTTCGACGTGGAATTGCTCGCGGTGAAGTGAACCTACGTCGTCATGCCCGGGCTTGTCCCGGGCATCCACGTTCTTTCCTTCGTGCAGCCAAGACGTGGATGGCTGGGACAGGCCCGGCCATGACGGATAGAGATCAGCGCAAAACAAAAAGACCGGCCTCGCGGCCGGTCTTTTCACTTTCAGATTGACGCGCGTCACTCCGCCGCGCGCTTTGCCGCAGCCGCGGCGCGATCGATTGCTTCCTTCGCGGCGTCCTTGGCGTCGCCCATGGCCTGTTGGCCCTTGCCCTTCACTTCCTGGACCACGCCTTCGCCCTTCAGGCGATCGGAACCGGTGGCTTCACCGATGCCCTGCTTGGCCTTGCCGATGGCCTCGTTGGCGGTGCCCTTGATCTTGTCGCTCGTGCTACCCATGAAACTCTCCTTCCAGTTGGCTCGCGAAAACAACGCCTGCCGACTACGAGAGTTCCGATTTTGGGTATGGCTTGATAGGCCCGCTTTGGTTAGCTTGCCGCGCACGGAACCAACAGAAAGCAAGTCCCATGACCGGCCATGACCACACGCATTCCCACCATGACCACGATCATGACGATCGCTGGAAACATGACGGCGTGCGCGTCATTCCCGGCAATCAGCTCGATACCAACGTGCCGTCGACGGCCGGCATGGACCGTGCGGCCGCGATCAATTTCGCGCGCGTCGGCGCGCAGAAATTGTGGGCGGGCACGGTCAGCATCAAGCCGGACGCCAAGACCGGTGCGCATCACCACGGCCATCTCGAAAGCGTCATCTACGTGGTGAAGGGCAAGGCGCGGATGCGCTGGGGCGAGAGCCTGCAATTCACGGCGGAGGCCGGCCCCGGCGATTTCATCTTCGTCCCGCCTTACGTGCCGCATCAGGAGATCAACGCCAGCCGGGACGAGGTGCTGGAATGCGTGCTGGTGCGCAGCGACGGCGAGGCGGTCGCGATCAACCTCGACATCGAGCCGGTCGAGAAGCCCGAGACCGTGCTGTGGATCGACCCCGTGCACCGGGATCCCAACGAGAAGAAGTAAGGGCCTGAAAGCCTGCTGGTTCTGTGCGACAGAACCACGCAGGGCACAGCCTTCAAAAAATATCCGGAAGCCGTGTCGGATGACTGCTGGGCCATCCGTCCTTGGGCAGAACCCCGCCCAAGGAGCCTCCGATGCCCAAAATGATCTTCGTCAATCTGCCGGTGACCGACCTCAAGCGCGCGACGGCCTTTTACGAGGCGGTCGGTGCGGTCAGGAACCCGCAATTCAGCGACGAGACGGCGAGCTGCATGGTCTTCTCCGAGACCATCTTCGCCATGCTCCTAACCCACGACAAATTCCGCAAGTTCACGCCGAAGCCGATCGCGGATGCCAAGACCTCGAACCAGGTGCTGCTCTGCCTGTCGGCCGACAGCCGCGACGAGGTCGACCATATCGTCGGCAAGGCCGAGGCCGCGGGCGGGGTGGCCGATCCCAGCCCGAAGGATGAGTACAGCTTCATGTACGGCCGCAGCTTCGAGGATCCGGATGGTCATATGTGGGGCGTGAACTGGATGGACATGGCAGCCTTCGCCGCGCAGTCCGACATGGCGAACGCCTGACCGAAGCCAACGAACATCGACCATCCCAAGAGGAGCATTCACGATGTCCAAGCTCGTGCCCTGCATGTGGTTCAACGGCGATGCCGAGGAAGCCGCGAAGTTCTACGTGTCGCTCGTTCCGAACTCGGAAATCACGCACGTCCAGCGCAACGTTTCGGACGGCCCGTCCGGCAAGACAGGCTCCGTGCTCGTCGTCGAGTTCACGGTGGCCGGGCAGCCCCTGGTCGCGCTCAACGGCGGCATGAAGGTGGAATATACCCACGCAATCTCCCTGATGATCCATTGCGACGACCAGGCTCAGGTCGACAGCGTCTGGAGCGCGTTCCTTGCTCATGGCGGCAAGGAGCAGCAGTGCGGCTGGATCAGCGATCGCTGGGGCGTATCCTGGCAGGTGGTGCCGAAGGTGATGTTCGAATTCCTGTCGAGCCCAGACAAGGCCGCGGCTGCGCGCGCGATGCAAGCCATGATGAAGATGGTCAAGCTCGATGTGGAAGTGCTGCGTCGCGCGTTCGAGGGCAAGTCGGCAGCGTGAGGTGGCATGCTCTAGCCACATATTCACTGTCATCGCCGGACTTGATCGGGCGATCCAGTACTCCGAGACGCTAGTGGTCAATCGATAGGCCGCGGCGTACTGGATGCCCCGCCTTCGCGGGGCATGACAGCGGAATTTGGGGCGAGGTCCGCCCTAGTAATTAATCCGCAGCCCCACGCCGCCATGGATGGTGTTCCCCACCGGCTGCGGGCCCAGCGTGCCGTTGGCGAACAGGTCGACGATCCAGCCCTTCTGCACGCGGAAGCCGAGGCGGCCGCCATATTCGAACCAACCTTGGTTGCCCATCGTCGGCACCACCAGGCCGTCGCCGGTCACGGTGGCGACTATGCCGCCATGGCTGGCGAAGGACTGCACCCAGCCGCCATTGATGTTGGTCTCGATGTTGCTGCCGAAGAGGTGCGTCCACTGGCCGCCGATCTTGACCAGGCTGGTGCGGTCGGTGCCGGTCGCAATGGTGGCGTCGAACGGATTGAACGCCACGGCGCTGTCCGAATAACCGGAGACGCGCTGCCAGAGCTGCCAGACTTCGATCGAGGCCGCGAATTCGTCGCGCGGGGACACGCGGCTCATCCAGCCGGCCCGGCCATAGACGGCGTAGTTCGACGCGTTGGTCGAGCCCGTGACGCTCACCGGCCCGAGGCTGGTGTTGTAGCTGCGGGTGTAGCGCGCCTTCTCCCACGGCGTCAGGATGGTGCCGACGTCGAAGAACGGGCGCGACGAGCCCCAGTCGGTGAAGTCATAGCGCAGAGCGAAGGCGCCGATCGGCGCGCTGGTGATATTGTAGCCGCCCTCGCTGTATTGCGTGTAGGCGATGCCGGCGAGCAGCGACAGGTTGTTGGTCAGCTCCTTGCGGCCGTGAATGCCGGCCGAGAACGAGCCGGCGGAGCCGAATGCGCTGATGCAGTCGCTGCAATTGACCTGCTCGTTGACGCCGAGCAGCACCGTGCCGAGCACCCGGTTGGTGATCATCTGGTTGAAGCGATGGTTGGCGAGGCCGCCGATCGAATTGCCGCTGGAGTCCGCGCCGGTCGGGCCCGAAGGTGGAGGCGGTGGATACGGGCTCGGCGAGGACGACGGATAGGGGCTTGGCGAAGGCGAGGGGGTCGGTGTGGGTGTCGGCGACGGCGACGGTGAATAGGTCGGCGACGGTAAGGGCGCCGGCCCACCGCATCCGGACTCGCAAGCCGCCTGCGCTGCCGCCGGTCGCGCATTGAACGCGAAGAACGCAAACGCAGCGGTTGCGGTCAGCGCGGCGGCGAGGACGAGGCGTCTGACGTCGAGTTTCGCCATCATCACCGCCCGCACAGCATGCCGTCGTCGTGGACGGCAGGCGTGATGGTCGGCGAGGCGTCCGCATACTGGTTGACCGAGCACAGCCCGGCGCTTGCGGCGCAGTTGGCGGCAAAGGTCCAGGGCGGCGTGTTGGTCTTGGTGATGCTGACCTTGCCGCCGGCCGAGGTGATGATTGCGGTGTCGCCGGGCTGGGTGAGCTGCACGCACTGGGAGCTCGTCGTGCAGACGCTGGCGGCGCCGTCCTGAAGCACGACGACGGAGCGGCCGCGCTGGGAGAGGATGTCGAGCGTGGTGCCACGCACACCGATGGTCGCGAGCGGTGTCGTGATTTTGTAGGCGGTCTTTTCCGAATGTCCGGTGACGAAACGGAATGCGCCTGTGGTCATGCGGATCGCGACGTCGCGATAGCTGTGCTCGTCGTTGAAGACGGTGCGGTCGAGCTTCAGCGTGGCGCTCGGGCCCAGCGAGAGGTTGGTGCTGTCGGCCATGACGAAGCGCGCGGCGCTGTCGGCACCGGTGCGCACGGTCTCGTCGCGCAACATGCTGTCGCCGACACTGATCGGCGTCGTGGTCGTGGCCACGCGCACCACGTCGTTCTGGATCACGACGGCTTCGCCGACGCGCGTCTGTGCCTGCGCGCAAGGCGTCGCGCAGACGAGTGCCGACAACAGAGTGGGGAAAAGCCAGAAACGCAAATTCATTTCGCAACCGATCGATATGTCCCTGATCGTACCGGATCGCGCGCGCTTCTGATGTGGCGAAATTATCACAAGCGGCGCTGGACGTGCGTTATGCTTAGTGACAGTTGCGGCAGAATGCGTTCAATGAAAAGTGCCGTCTTTGTTTTTCTCCGCGGTGAAGCAGATTTGCCACGCAAAATAGCCCCACAGCAGCCGTTCGAATTGCCCGCGGTTCCGAAGGTGTCGCAGAGCGCAGTGATCGCTGTCGCGATTTTCCTGGTCGCGCATCTCGCGCTGCTGATCGGCCTGACGGCGCCGGAGAAGTTCGTCTTCGACGAGGTGCATTACGTGCCGGCGGCACGGCAGATGCTGGCACCCACGCTATCGCAACCGATGCTCAACCCGATGCATCCGCCGCTGGCCAAGGAGCTGATCGCGGCATCGATCGCAGCCTTCGGCGACAATGCGCTGGGCTGGCGCTATCCGTCGACCTTGTTCGGCGCGCTCGCGATCGTCGCGATCTATCTGTGCGGGCTCGCGCTGTTCTCCGCGCAAGGGCCCGCGATCGCCGCCGCGGCGATCGCGGGCTTCAACCAGATGCTTTACGTGCAGGCGCGCATCGCCATGCTCGACATTTACGCGCTCGGATTCGGCCTGCTCGCGATTGCCGCCTTCATGCACGGCTTTCGAAGAGAGCGCCCGCATGCGTTGTTCGCGCTCGCGGGCGCCTTGTTTGGCCTTGCCGCGGCTTGCAAATGGAGCGGCCTGTTTCCGCTCGGCATCTGCATCGTTGTGGTTGCGGTGATCCGGCTGATGCAGGGCTGGCGCACGCTGTTCGCCGACGCGAAGCCGAGCGACTGGTATCGGCCCGATCTCTGGCCCGATCTTCGCGTGCAGCACGTCGCGCTCTGCTTCGCCGTGCTGCCGGCGCTGACATATCTTGCCGCTTTCGTGCCGCTCTACGGAGCGTCGCTGCCGGATCTGATCGAGGCGCAGCGCTGGATATTCGCCGACAACACCACGACCGCGATCGCCGGCCATACCTATATGAGCGCGTGGCCATCCTGGCCGCTGCTCGCGCGCCCGGTGTGGTTCCTGTTCGACAAGACCTCGGAGAACAATGTCTCCGCGATCGTCTTCCTCGGCAATCCGCTGGTCGCGTGGCCGGCGCTGCTCGCGCTCGCCGTCGTGCTGCGCGACTTCATCGTCGCTCGCCGCTGGGATGCGTTCCTGATCGCGACGTTCTATTTCGGCTCCTGGCTCGCCTGGGCTTTGCTGCCACGCACGCTCGGCTTCCTCTACTATTATCTGCCGGCCGCAACCGTGGCGTCGCTCGCGCTGGTCTATGTGCTGCGACGAGAGGGGCTGCCGCGCTGGCTGCTGTGGGCCTATGTCGGGGTCGCGGCGATCGGCTTTGCGGTGATGCTGCCGATCTCGGCGGCCTTCATCGGCACGTCCATGCAGACGTTCAACCGGTTGATGCTGTTCCAGAGCTGGATTTGAATTCGCCGCCTGTCACGATCGTGGCAGGCGGCGTGTTTCACGCGGCGATGACTTGAATTTCACTTGGACAATTTCACTTGGACGCCGTCGTCTTGGCTTCCATGTTGACGACCTGGACGCGGCGGTTGATCGGGTCGGCGCCATTGGCGGTGTCCTTCAGCTTGGTCTTGCCATAGCCGACGGTGACGAGCTCTGTGCCGTTGAGACCATAGTTCTGCACCAGGTACTTCTTGATGGTGTCGGCGCGCCGTTCGGAGAGGCCTTGATTGTACTCCTCGCCGCCGATCGCATCGGTGTGGCCGGCGACCACGAAGGTCGAGCCCTTCAGCGAAGGATCGGACAGCGCCTTGCCGAGCGCCTGCACTGACGGCACCGACGTCTTGGCGATGTCGGCCGAGTTGTAGTCGAACTGGATCTCAAGATCGATCTTCGGCTTGGTGGCGGCGAGCTCGGCGATTTGCTCGCGCTCGCCCATCGAGAGCGACCGGGTCGAGCGGTTGCGCACCGTGTTCAGGAACGTCGCTTCCTTGGCCTGCGCGGTCGGATCGGCCTGCGGACCGACGGACAGGCCGCGGGTCGCCGGCTTCGGCTTCAGCGCATCCAGAATCTGGTTGGCGGAGACGTTATCGCCGGCGAAAGCCAGGCCGGCCGTCATCGACAGCGCGGCCGTGAGGGTAATCGCCTTCAGTCCAAAAAACTTATCAAAACGGGTCATTATCGTATCCTCGCTGTTACGCCTGATGGCGATTTGATGTTGCGAGCGTAGGGAAGGTTCAACAGCCTCGATGTGATGCGTGTCACATTCCAGATGGCCGAAATGACCCGCGCATCCTAGCGCCGGCGCCGATCGGCATCCATGGCGTGTCGGGCCAGCGGCGGTGCCCTGCCACCGGGCGCTGTCTCATTCGGTATCGACAGCGGATTGCTGAACCGGCTGGACTCGCAGCCCGCGCAGGTACAATCTTTCGGCCATTGTTCGTCACCAGCCGTATTGCCGGCTGCGTCAGCAGCCCGAAAAGCGACCGTCGCAGCGACTCTCAGCTCGGTTCGAGCAGCAGAAATCCCCGAGTGATCCAGATCACAGTGCGTCGTTGTGAACTGGATCAGATTGCTCTCATCGGATTGGCTCAGGTCGAACCGAGAGCAGCGAGGAAGTTTGGATCAGGGGAGAATGATCATGCGCTTCTTGATCGCAGCAATTTCAATCGCAGTATTTCTCGTCAGCGGCAACGCGGCCTTCGCGGACAAGCGCGTCGCCTTCGTGGTCGGCAACGCCGCCTACAAGAACGTCCCGCAGCTTCCCAACCCCGCGATCGATTCCAAGGCGATGGCCAGGGTGCTGCGCAATGTCGGCTTCGACGTCGTCGAGGGCGCCAACCTCACCCGCGATGCCATGACCGCGAAGCTCCTGGAGTTCGGCAAGAAGAGCGAAGGCGCCGATGTCGCGGTGTTCTTCTATGCCGGTCACGGGATCGCCGTGAACGGCGTCAACTACCTGTTGCCGGTCGACGCCGACCTGAAATCCGAGATGGACGTCAAGCTGGGCGCGGCGATCAATGTCGACCTCACGCTCGATCAGACCATGTCGGACGCGAAGGTGAAGCTCGTGTTCCTCGACGCCTGCCGCGACAATCCGTTCGCGGCAAAGATCCGCTCGGCCAAGGCCACCCGCTCCGTCAACGTCCAGACCGGTCTTGCCGAGATGAAGTCGGGCGAGGGCACGCTGATTGCCTTTGCCACCGGCCCCGGTCAGACCGCACTCGACGGCGAGGCCGGCACCAACAGCCCGTTCACACGCGCGCTCGTCGCCAACATTGCCCAGCCCGGGATCGAGAGATGACCAAGGTCCGCGCCCAGGTCAGTGACGAGACCAGCAAGGGGCAATTGCCCTGGGGGCACACCAACCTGACGGGCAACGTCTATCTCAATCCCGTTGGCGTGCCGGCTGCGGCCACGACCGATCCGTCGAACGCACCGGTGTCGGCCGCGAGCAAGCAAGGCTCCGACGTCGAGCTCGAGTTCTGGCGCTCGATCAGGGACTCCAACAAGGTCGAGGAGCTCAACGCCTATCTCACCAGCTATCCCAATGGCACGTTCAAGTCGATCGCGCTCGCCCGCATCGCGGCGTTGCAGGATGGTCCATCCATCACCACCCGCAACCTCTCGGCCGGGATCGATCCCGCGACCTTTACGGAAGAAGCCAACCGGGTGTCTGAAGACCAGATCGGTCTGGACAAGAACCAGCGCCGCGACGTGCAGCGCCGCCTCACCGGGCTCGGCTTCGACGTCAAGGCGACGGGCAAGTTCGACGATGAGACCCGTTCCGTGATGAGGCGGTGGCAGGCTGCCCGTGGCTATCCTGCGACTGGTTACCTCAACAAGCTCCAGCACAAGGCCCTGCTGTCGGAGATTGTCTCGACCCGCGCGGCCTCCTCCGAACAGGCAGACGACGAGCCGGCGCGTCGCCGGTCCTCCGGCGGCGGCGGCCGGCGCCATTACGGCGGTGGCGGTGCCGGTCCGCCAGGCGGCCCCGGCGGTCTGTTCGGCGGTATGATGGGCGGGTTGTTCGGCCGCCGCTGAGCCGGCAGGCAAGCAACAGGCGGCCCGGCTCGGGCCGCCAATTTGTTCCGGAAACCCTTGCTCACCGATCGTCGCAAAGCCGTCGCGTGATGGCCTGCGTGCGAACAAGAATTCGGCCAGTTGGGCGCCTAGCAGGACTCCGCGTCCAATAACCGCCGAGGAAGGGAGCCGAGTTCAGTCCAGTGCCCAGGCCGAGTGATTACCAGTTCTATCGTGGCGGCCCGCCGGATCGGACAGTCTTTCTGAGCTCAATGCCCATCTATATCGGTGCGGCGATGATCGCGGTGGCGATCCTGCTGTCCACGCTGATCACCGGGCTGAGCAGCCGTTACGTCGGCCTCGACGGTCCGAACGACGAGAACATGTGGCTGGTCGACCGCCTCACCGGCAGCGTCTATCGCTGCCAGGCGGAGGGGCGTGGCAAAGCGTCCTGCGAGCCTGACGTTGCCACCGGCAGCCTCGGTGACCGGCCCAAGGTGCAAAAGAACGGCAATTGAGGCCTTTCACCCTCGCAGCGCAGCCATGGCCAACACCGTTGCGAGCAACGGCAAGATGAAGAGCGCCTGCATGCATTAAATGAAGGCGCAGAAGGCCATGTCGATGAAGTAAGGCGCGAGGCGCGCACGGTTCGGCCGCGCTGTCAGCAGTTGGCAGCGCGGCTTTTTCTTGAGATAGCTTCTTTGGCGTCTCTCTTTTTCCTGGCGCGAATCCGGCTACATTGCCTCCTGCAATGTCACGCGCGCCCAAACCCTTTCCGATCCCCGCGACACAGGCCCGGCAGATCTGGCTGCATGCCCAGCGGCTGGACGAGCGCGCGCCGTTCGGCGAGGGCGCGCGCGCGGTGGCGGATGCGATCGACCATCTCGGTTATGTGCAGATCGACACCATCAACGTGATCGAGCGCAGCCACCACCACATCCTGTTCAGCCGCATCCCGTCCTACCGGCGTGCCGATCTGCGCCAGGCCCAGAGCGTCGACAGGAGCGTGTTCGAATACTGGACCCATGCGCTGTCCTATGTGCCGGCGAACGATTTTCGCTTCTTCCTGCCGGCGATGCGCGAGCACCGGCGCGAGGGGCACAAATGGTACGCCTCGGTCAAGCCGGCCGATACGCGCAAGGTGATGCGGCTCCTGCGTGCCGGTCCGCTGACGATCCGCGACATCGAGGACGACGTGCTCACCGAGAAGGAGCATCTCTGGCAGAGCCGAAAACCCTCGAAGCGCGCGCTACAACTCGCCTTCTACACCGGCGTCGCGACCGTCAGCGCGCGCCAGGGCATGCTCAAGACCTATGAGCTGATGACGCGGCACTTCGGCTGGGACAAGCTGCCGAAGCCGGCGTCGGCGAGAGACATCACGGCCTATCTGCTCGACCGCGCGCTGCGGTCGCAGGGCGTGGTCAGCCTGGATTCGATCTGCCACCTCGATGCGCCGAGCAAGAAGGCGATCGCTCAGCTGGTCGCCTCGCGCGTCCGCCGCGGCGAGCTCGTGCCCGTTGCGATCGAAGGCGCCGGCAAGCAGGAGCATTGGGCCACGCCTGCGGCGCTGGAGCCGGGTAAGGGCGCTGCGCCCGATCTCGTTCACATCCTCTCGCCGTTCGATCCCCTGATCATCCAGCGCAAGCGCACCAATCTGTTCTTCGGCTACAACCACCTGTTCGAAGCCTATCTGCCGAAGGCCAAGCGCAAGCTCGGCTATTTCGCGTTGCCCGTGCTGGTGGGCGACGAGATCGTCGCGGCGCTTGACCTCAAGACCGATAGGCAGGCGAAAAAGCTGTTGATGCAGAAATGGACCTGGGTTGGGCAGGGGAAGAAGACGGCGGGGCGCAAGGAGCTGAAGCGCGTGATCGAGGAGGAGCTCGATCGCTTCGAGCGGTTTCAGCTCGCGGAGTGAAGGCCGGCCACTCGGCGTCGGTCTCGTAGGGTGGGCAAAGCGACTTGTCCGCCGTAGCTCGAAGAGCGAAGGCGGAAGCGTGCCCACCATCGTGGTCCGCGAAGGAAAATGGTGGAAACGGCGCTAACGCGCCTTTGCCCACCCTACAAGACCGTCAATCCAAACGCCGAACGCAATCCCGACCGCATAGGCCACCAGATTCCACAGCGAGAAGATCCGTCCTAACAGCAGCGCGCCCGCGGTGGTGAGCCGAAACGCATCGAGCCAGGGCGCATGCACCAGCCGGGAGAACTCGACGGCGATCGCGATCGCCACGGCGATGGCTGCAAGTCGGCTCCGTGATATCCCCGGCAGCAACACCCCGACCAGCAGAAACACCATCGTCGCCCACAGCAGCGAGCCGCCATACTTCACGACGAAGGCGGGAAGGTCGAGCGGAAAGCCGTACCAGCGCAAGGACAGCCCGCAGGCGATCACGACCAGCGCAAGGGCGGCGCGGGTCAGCGACCTCCGTCGCAGCGCAACAGGTTTATCCGGCTGCGCCCCGTGCATTGCTTGCTCCATTGACTCTTTCGCGGCGATGCTGAAAACCCCGGATCAGCCCATAAAAGCAACAACCCCGGGGGGAAGCCATGAGCCAGACCACGACCTATGCCGGTTCCGCCGGCTCAGCCAAGTCGGGAATCGAGACCTCGACGATCCGCGCCATCTCCTGGCGCCTGATTCCGTTCCTGGTGCTGGCCTACTTCTTCTCCTATCTCGACCGCGTCAATCTCGGCTTCGCCGCGCTGACCATGAACGCGGAGCTGAAGTTCACGCCGCTGATCTTCTCCTGGGGCGCCGGCATCTTCTTCATCGGCTATTTCATTTTCGAGGTGCCCAGCAATCTGGCGCTGGAGAAGTTCGGCGCGAGCCGCTGGATCGCCCGCATCATGGTGACCTGGGGCATCATCTCGGCGCTGATGGCGCTGGTCAGCGGCGTGACGAGCTTCTACGTCCTGCGCTTCCTGCTTGGCGTCGCCGAGGCCGGCTTCTTCCCCGGCATCATCCTCTATCTCACCTACTGGTACCCGGCCGAGTATCGCGCCCGCTTCCTCGCCGCCTTCGCCATCGCCGTGCCGGTCTCCACCGTGATCGGCGCGCCGGTCTCGGGCCTGCTGCTCGGGCTCGACGGCGCGATGGGGCTGAAGGGCTGGCAGTGGCTGTTCATCATCGAGGGCGTCCCCTCGGTGCTGCTGGGCATCGTCACCTGGTTCTATCTCACCGACAAGCCGGAGAAGGCGGACTGGCTCTCGGCCGATCAGAAGGCCTGGCTCAAGTCCAGGCTCGATTCGGAAATCGCGGCCAAGCAGGCGGTGAAGCATCTGTCGCTCGGCGAAGCGCTGTCGTCGCCGAAGGTGATCATGCTGAGCCTGGTCTATTTCGGCTTCGTCGGCGCGCTCTATGGCATGCAGTTCTGGCTGCCGCAGATCGTTAAGGCGTTCGGCCTCACCAACGCCCAGACCGGCTTCGTCACCGCGATCCCGTATCTGTTCGGCACCATCGCCATGATCCTGTGGGCGCGGCATTCCGATGCGACGCGTGAGCGCGTCATGCATGTCGGCGCGCCGCTGTTACTCACGGCCGTCGCGCTTGCCGCCTCCTCCTATCTCACCGATCCCACCATGACGATGGTGGTGCTCACCGTCGCGGCGATCGGCGTGTTCTGCTGCTTCGGCGTGTTCTGGACGCTGCCGACCGCCTGGCTCTCCGGCACGGCGGCGGCCGGCGCCATCGCGCTGATCAACTCGATCGGCAATCTCGCCGGCTTCGGCGGTCCCTACCTGATCGGCTGGGTCAAGGAAGCCACCGGCCAGACCTCGACCGGCTTGCTGGTGCTGGCCGTCCTGCCCCTGATCGCCGGCATTTTGGTTTTTGTCGGCGGCCACGAGAGCAAGCACGAGTTCGCCGGGCAGGGGCGGTAGAGCAGCACTCACCGCTGCGTAGCCCGGATAGAGCGAAGCGAAATCGGGACTGCTCGTGCTACAGCCTGCAGGCCCCGGATTGAGCTGCGCTCCATCCGGGCTAATCTGCACTGGCGCTTCTCTGCGAACCAGCCAGTCCGAGAAACACCAGAATAGCGCGATTGAGACGCAGCAGGTCGTCATCGTCTAGGCGTCCCACTAACGTTCCTACCTTGGCTTTTGGCACTGTAGTAATCTTGTCGACCATAAGTCGAGACGGAGCTCGAAGGCCGTTGCCGTCGTTCGGCTCGACCTTGAGCCGGAAAAGTGGCGCCTCGGTTTCGTCGGTCGTGAAGGCGCAGACAGTGATGGAGTTCGTCGCGTCAAAGCTGTCGTCCTGCACGATGACGACGGGGCGCGGCTTGCCCGCATAGTCCTTGCCGCCTGCCACCGTCCAGACCTCACCTCGCTTCATTCATCGGTCCAATCGGATACGGCATCAATGAAGCCTTGGTCTTCGGATTCATGTGAGCTCGTTGCGACCGCAAGCGATTGGCGATGGGCTTCCGATTGGAAGGAGGGCGAGCGGATATCCGGCACCCAGATCTGGATCGGCCGCAGGCCTTGTGCACGCAATCGATCGCGGTGGGCCTGCACCTTCATACGAGACGGCTTGGGCTTTGAAGGGCTCATATGTATTTCCGTTGGTTACATGTAACCCTATCAAGAAATGGTGCGCGTTGCCAGCGGCACAAGGCTCACCAATCCTTACCACCCCTTAACGATCACGCTTTCCTGATGACTGACGATTATTGACTTTTATCAGTGATTAGTCGACATTCCTCTCATTGCAGTCGCGGGAGTGTCCTCCGATGTTCGTTCGGTCAGTTTTGTCCTGCTATTCCAAGCTCTTGGCGGGTGTCTCGCTGGCCCTGATGGCCGCGGCGCTGGCCGGGTGCAATGACACCGTCGCTGAAAAGGCCGAGCCGCCCCGGCCGGTTCTGGTCGCGACCGCCCATTATGATGCCGAGACGCCGGAGCGCAGCTTCGTCGGCACCGTCAGGCCCCGGATCGAGAGCGATCTCGGTTTCCGCGTGGCCGGCAAGGTTGCCAAGCGCCTGGTCGAGGTCGGCCAGACCGTCGAAATCGGCCAGCCGCTCGCGACCCTCGACGAGGTCGATCTGAAGCTCCAGGCTGAACAGTCCGTCGCCGAGCAGACCGCTGCGACCGGCGTGCTGGCCCAGGCCGCCGCGGCCGAGCAGCGCGCCAAGGATCTGAAGGCCAAGGGCTGGACTACGGATGCGGCGATGGATTCGAGCCGCGCCGCCGCCGATGAGGCCCGCGCGCGTCTGGACCGAGCCGTGCGCTCGGTCGAGCTGACCAAGAATTCTCTTTCCTACGCGACGCTCAACGCCGACGCCCGTGGCGTCGTCACCGCAACGCTGATCGAGCCCGGCCAGGTGGTTGCCGCAGGCCAGACTTCGATCCGTGTCGCCCGCTTTGCCGAGAAGGAAGCGGTCGTCGCGATCCCTGAGACGCTGGTCGGACGTGCCAAGTCGGGCGCCGCCAGCGTCACTCTTTGGTCGGAGCCGGACAAGAAATATGCGGCCAAGCTGCGCGAGATCGCGCCGACGGCCGATCCGTCGACGCGCACCTATCTTGCAAAGTTCTCGCTGCCCGAGGCCGACGACAAGGTTTCGCTCGGCATGACCGCGACGCTGACGCTGTCGGATGCCGCGACGGAGCGCGTCGCGCGGCTGCCGCTGTCGGCGCTGTTCAACGAAGGCGGCAAGCCCTCCTTCTACGTCGTCGACGACAATGGCGCCGTCACGCTCAAGCCGGTCGTGGTGAAGTCCTACGAGAGCAACGACGTCATCATCACCAGCGGTGTCGAAGAGGGCGCCAAGATCGTAGCGCTCGGCGTGCAGAAGCTCGATCCGGGCCAGCGGGTGCGGATCGTCTCGTCACTGTCCTTCTAGTTTACGAGTCACGTCGTGTGAGGTGAGTTTCGGCCCAAGCGCAAATGCCGGGGCTGAAGCGGCGAAGCGATCCAGAACCTGCCCAGCCCCCTGGATTGCTTCGCTGCCTCGCGACGACGGTTTGAACAGAGTGGCTGTGGTTTTTTTGCAATTGGACCATCTTTGGAGAGTGCGATGAAGCGCTTCAACCTTTCGGCCTGGGCCGTCAGCCATCCGACGCTGGTCCTGTTCCTGATGATCATACTCGGCGTCGCCGGCTTCTTCTCCTATCAGAAGCTCGGGCGAGCCGAGGATCCGTTCTTCACGGTGAAGGTGGTCAACGTCTCCGTGATCTGGCCGGGCGCGACCGCGCAGGAGATGCAGACGCAGGTCGCCGACCCCATCGAGAAGAAGATCCAGGAGCTGCCCTATTTCGAGAAGGTGCAGACCTATTCCAAGCCGGCCTTCACCGCGCTCCAGGTGACCTTCCGCGATTCCACGCCGCCGAAGGACGTGCCGTATCTGTTTTATCTGCTGCGCAAGAAGCTCGCCGACGTGCAGGGCCAGTTGCCTTCGGGCATTCTGGGACCCGTCGTCAACGACGAGTTCTCCGACGTCGATTCCATCCTCTACATGATGACCGGCGACGGCGCCGACTATGCCCAGCTCAAGAAGGTCTCGGAAGGCTTCCGCCAGCGCCTGTTGAAGGTGCCTGGTGTGACCAAGGTCGACGTCTACGGCAACCAGGACGAGCGCATCTTCGTCGAATTCTCGCACGCCAAGCTCGCCACTCTCGGCATCACGCCGCAGGCACTGTTCGATTCGCTCGCCAAGCAGAACAATGTGACCCCGGCCGGCACGGTCGAGACCTCGTCGCAGCGCGTGCCGCTGCGCGTCACCGGCGCGCTCGATGGCGCCAAGGCCGTGGCCGAGACGCCGGTCGAGAGCAACGGCCGCGTGTTCCGTTTGGGTGATATCGCCACCGTCACCCACGGCTATGTCGACCCGCCGAGCTTCATCGTGCGCCAGGAAGGCAAGGCCGCGATCGGCATCGGTGTCGTCACCGCCAAGGGCGCCAACATCCTCGATCTCGGCAAGGAGGTCGAGAAGGCCACCGCCGAGTTCATGAAGGCGGTGCCGCAGGGCATCGACGTCAAGCTCATCGCCGACCAGCCCAAGGTGGTCGAGCACGCCGTCGGCGAGTTCGTGCACTCCTTCATGGAAGCCCTCGTCATCGTGCTGTTCGTCTCGTTCCTGGCACTCGGCTGGCGCACCGGCATCGTGGTCGCGCTGTCGGTGCCGCTGGTGCTCGGTATCGTCTTCGTCGTCATGAACATGATGTCGCTCGATCTGCACCGCATCACGCTCGGTGCGCTGATCATCGCGCTCGGCCTGCTGGTGGATGACGCGATCATCGCGGTCGAGATGATGGTGGTGAAGATGGAGCAGGGCTGGGACCGTTTTCGCGCGGCCTCCTTTGCCTGGGAATCCACTGCGTTTCCGATGCTCACGGGGACGCTGGTCACGGCCGCTGGCTTCCTCCCCATCGGCTTTGCCAATTCCGCGGTCGGCGAATATGCCGGCAGCATCTTCTGGATCGTGGCGATCGCGCTGGTCGCCTCCTGGTTCGTGGCGGTGATCTTCACGCCCTATATCGGCGTCATGCTGCTGCCCAACATCAAGGTGCACCACAATCACGATCCGCACGCGGTCTACGAGACCCGCATGTACCGCGGCCTGCGCGCCATCGTGCAATGGTGCGTCAACCACCGCATCACCGTGGTGGCCGCGACCGTCGGCGTCTTCATCGCCTCGATCGTCGGCTTCGGCCATGTCCAGCAGCAGTTCTTCCCGCTGTCGGAGCGGCCCGAGCTGTTCTTCCAGCTCCGCCTGCCCGAGGGCACCGCCTTCAACGTCACCGAGAAGGCGGTGAAGAAGGCCGAGACGCTGCTCAAGGACGACAAGGACATCGAGACCTATACGTCCTATATCGGCCAGGGTTCGCCGCGCTTCTGGCTCGGCCTCAATCCGCAGCTTCCGAACGAGGCCTTTGCCGAGATCGTCATCGTCGCCAAGGGCGTCGAGGCGCGCGAGCGCATCAAGGCCAAGATCGAGAACGCGGCTGCGGAGGGCATGCTGACCGAGGCGCGCGTGCGCGTCGACCGCTTCAACTTCGGTCCGCCGGTCGGCTTCCCCGTCCAGTTCCGCGTGATCGGCCCCGACGCCAACAAGGTGCGCGAGATCGCCTATCAGGTCCGCGACGTCATGCGGCAGAACAAGAGCGTCAAGGACGTCCAGCTCGACTGGAACGAGCAGTCGCCCTACCTCAAGCTCGTCGTCGACCAGGATCGTGCCCGCGCCATGGGCCTGACCCCGCAGGACGTCTCGCAGGCGCTGTCGATGCTGATCTCGGGTGCGCAGGTCACGACCATTCGCGACGGCATCGAGAAGGTGGCCGTGGTCGCCCGTGCGGTCCCGTCCGAACGTCTCGATCTCGGCGGCGTCGGCGATCTGACCATCACCTCGAAGAACGGCGTCGCCGTGCCGCTCCAGCAGATCGCCAAGATCGAGTATGCCCATGAGGAGCCGATCATGTGGCGGCGTAACCGCGACATGGCGATCACCGTGCGCTCCGACGTCGTCGACGGCGTGCAGGCACCCGACGTCACCAGCCAGATCACGCCGAAGCTGAAGGCGATCAAGGACAATCTCGAGCCGGCCTACCGCATCGAGCCGGGCGGGGCGTTCGAGGAATCCGCCAAGGGCAACGCCTCGATCTTCATCCTCTTCCCGCTGATGGTCATGGTGATGCTGACGCTGCTGATGTTCCAGCTGCAGAGCTTCTCGCGCCTGATCCTGGTGTTCCTCACCGCGCCGCTCGGCATCGTCGGTGCCTCGTTCGGCCTCAACGTCGCCAATGCCCCGTTCGGCTTCGTGGCGCTGCTCGGCCTGATCGCGCTCGCCGGCATGATCATGCGCAACACCGTCATCCTGGTCGACCAGATCGAGACCGACGTTTCCCACGGCTTGACCCGCCGTGAGGCGATCGTGGAGGCAACCGTCCGCCGCGCCCGGCCGGTGGTGCTGACGGCGCTCGCCGCGATCCTGGCCATGATCCCGCTGTCGCGCTCGGCCTTCTGGGGCCCGATGGCGATCACGATCATGGGAGGCCTGTTCGTCGCGACCTTCCTGACGCTGCTGTACCTGCCGGGCCTCTACGCCCTGTGGTTCAGGAAGAGCCTGGACGAGGCGGGCACCCCCGAGCAGCCTGCCGCGCCGCAGCATGGGAGCGATGACCAGCACGCAATTCCGCTTGCTGAAGCGGCTGAATAAATGAGAAGACTGCTGATGGACGAGTCCTGACACATGACACTGGTTGCGGAACATATCGAAGGCGACACCCGGGATCGTATCCTCGAGGTGGCTGAGCGGCTGTTCCGCCAGATCGGGTACCAGAAGACCACGGTCGGGGACATCGCCAAGGAGCTCAGGATGAGCCCCGCCAATGTCTATCGCTTCTTCGAATCGAAGAAGGCGATTCACCAGTCGGTGGCGCGGGCCTTGATGGGCGAGGTCGAGATCGAAGCGCAGCGGATCGTGGCGAGGCCTGGTCCGGTGCTCCCGCGCTTCCGCGAGCTGCTCACCACCATCCATCGCATGAACACCGAGCGCTATGTCGGCGATAACAAGCTGCATGAGATGGTCGAGATCGCGATGCAGGAGGACTGGGACGTCTGCGTCGCCCATATGGAGTGCATTGCCGGTGTCATCGGCCAGGTGATCGCGCAAGGGGTCGCGTCCGGCGAGTTCGAAGCGCCGGACCTGCAACTGGCCTCGATGTGCGCCTGCACCGCGATGATGCGCTTCTTCCACCCCCAGATGATCGCCCAGTGCGCCACCAAGCCGGGCCCGACCATCGACCAGATGATCGATTTCGTCATCGCGGGTCTGTCGCCGCGCCACTGACGGGCGCTGGAATTTCCCCTATAAACTGCTTAGCGCCGCCCTTAACGGGTGGATGGCGGGCAATGACGGACCAACAAACTCCGTCATTGCGAGCGCAGCGAAGCAATCCAGACTGTCTCCGCGGAGGGATTCTGGATTGCTTCGCTGCGCTCGCAATGACGAAAAGGAAGCAGCGCGTGACCGACAAAGACCTCTATTTCTACGAGCCCTCCAAGGGCCACGGCCTCAAGCACGATCCCTTCAACGCCATCATCGCGCCGCGGCCGATCGGCTGGATCTCCTCCCGCGACACCAAGGGCCACGTCAATCTCGCGCCCTACAGCTTCTTCAACGCCTTTTGCTACGTGCCGCCGATCATCGGGTTTTCCTCCACCAACTGGAAGGACACGGTGTCGAACATGGAGCAGACCCGGGAGTTCGTCTGGAATCTGACGACCATGGATCTCGCCAAGCACATGAACGCGACCGCCGCGCATGTCGGCCCCGAGGTCGACGAGTTCAAGCTCGCAGGGCTGACCGCCGTCCCCGGCAAGCTCGTCAACGTGCCGCGCGTGGCCGAGAGCCCGGTTGCCTTCGAGTGCAAGGTGTCCGACATCGTCCGCCTCAAGGGTGCCGACGGCAAGGAGGCCGATGCCTGGCTGACGCTGGGCGAGGTCGTCGCCGTCCATATCGACAAGGCCATGATCAAGGACGGCGTCTACCAGACCGCCGCCGCCCGCCCCATCGTCCGCGCCGGCCGTCGCGGCGACTACTTCGAGATCAAGCCGGAAAACATGTTCGAGATGGTGCGGCCGGACTGATCCGGGCGACCGCTCTTTCCACACGTCATTCCGGGGCGCGCCGTCAGGCGCGAGCCCGGAATCCATACTCCCGATGTTGGTTATGGATTCCGGGCTCGACGCTTGCGCGTCGCCCCGGAATGACAACGGGGCATTCAGCCCGATTCCCCTCCCCGGAACTGCCCCCACGTCCCGGCCGTTATGGCCCCCGGGGCGGCCGCCCGGCCGCGTCAATTCGCGTCTTTTTGCTCGCGAAGTGTTCACTTACCCCGGCCACTTTCCGCTAAAATGCCGATAACCGCGCCGATGCATGAGGTCAGCCATGAGCTTCCGCCGCGACACCATCACAAAGCCGATCTTCTCCTGGGCGCGCGGCGTGCTGCCGGCGATGTCCGACACCGAGCGCGAGGCGCTGGAGGCCGGTGACGTCTGGTGGGATGCCGATCTCTTCACCGGCAACCCCGATTGGTCGAAGCTGCTGAAGGTGCCTCAGGCGACGCTCACCCCCGAGGAGCAGGCCTTCCTCAACGGCCCGGTCGACGCGCTCTGCACCATGCTCGACGAGTGGAAGATATTCTGGGAATGGCGCGACCTGCCGCAGGAGGTCTGGCATTTCGTCAAGCGCGAAAAATTCTTCGGCATGATCATTCCGAAGGAGTTTGGCGGCCTCGGCTTTTCGCCCTATGCCCATTCGGAAGTGGTGCGCAAGATCTCGACCCGCTCGATTGCGGCGGCCGTCACCGTGATGGTGCCGAACTCGCTCGGGCCCGGCGAGCTCCTGATGCGCTTCGGCACAAAAGAGCAGCAGGAGCGCTGGTTACCGCGCCTTGCCGACGGCCGCGACATTCCCTGCTTCGGCCTGACCAGCCCCGAAGCCGGCTCCGACGCCGCCTCGATGGTCGACACCGGCATCATCTGCAAGGGCGATTTCGAGGGCCGCGAGGTCATTGGCCTCAGGCTCAACTGGCACAAGCGCTACATCACGCTCGGCCCGGTCGCGACGCTGCTGGGCCTCGCCTTCAAGGCCTATGACCCCGACCACCTCGTCGGGAGCCAGGAAGAGCTAGGCATCACCGTCGCGCTGATCCCGACCAATCTGCCCGGCGTCAAGATCGGCCATCGTCATCTGCCGTCGATGCAGGTGTTCCAGAATGGCCCGAACTGGGGCCGCGACGTCTTCATCCCGCTCGACTACGTCATCGGCGGCAAGGAGAGACTCGGGCAGGGCTGGAAGATGCTGATGACGGCGCTTGCCGCCGGCCGCGGCATCTCGCTGCCGTCGTTGTCGGCGGCCGGTGCCGCCTATGCCGCCCGCACCACCGGCGCCTACGCCCGCATCCGCGAGCAGTTCGGCATCTCCATCTCCAAATTCGAGGGCGTCGAGGAGCCGCTCGCGCGCATCGTCGCCACCGCCTACCAGCTCGACGCGGCGCGCCGGCTGACCTGCGCGGCGCTGAATGCCGGCATCCATCCCGCCGTCATCTCCGGCATCATGAAGCTGCACGCGACCGAGCGGATGCGCACCGCGGTCGACGACGCCATGGACATCCATGGCGGCAAGGCCGTGATTGACGGTCCGCAAAACTATCTCGGCAATCTGCACCGCGCCGTGCCTGTTGGTATCACGGTCGAGGGCGCCAACATCCTGACCCGCAACCTCATCGTGTTCGGGCAGGGTGCCATCCGCGCGCATCCCTATCTGCTTGACGAGATGAATGCGCTTGCGGACACCGATCGCGATCGCGGGCTCACCGCGTTCGACAAGGCGTTCTGGAAACATGCCGGCCACAGCTTCCAGACGCTGTTGCGTGCGTTCGGCCGGAGCTGGAGCTTCGGCGCCTTCGCGCTTGCGCCGGATGCGGGTGATGCCACGCCATTCTACCGCCAGCTCGCGCGCTACTCCGCGGCCTTTGCGCTCTGCGCCGACATGGCGCTGCTCACGCTCGGCGGCGCGCTCAAGCGCAAGGAGATGCTGTCGGCGAGGTTCGGCGACATCCTCTCCGAGCTCTATCTGCTCTCGGCCGCGCTGAAACGCTGGCAGGACGAGGGCCGGCAGAAGGAGGATTTTGCTGCGCTGGAATGGTGCATGGCGACCGGCTTCAAGACCATCGAGAACCGGCTTGCCGAGATCCTCGCCAATCTGCCCAACCGTTTTGTCGCTGTTATCCTCAAGCTCGTGGTCCAGCCCTTCGGCGCGCGGGTGCTCGGCCCGTCTGACCGTGTCGTGCACCAATGCGCAAGTCTCGTGCTGGAGCCGTCGGCCGCGCGCGAGCGTCTCACGCCGGATCTCGCCCATGTCGACGACGACGGCGGCTTTGCCCGGCTGGAGCGCGCGTTCAAGCTGGTTGCGGGCACCGATGCCATCGCCAAGCGCATGCGGGCCGCGCACATCCGCGACTGGAAGGATGGCGTCGCCAAGGGCGTGATCACGCAGGCCGAAGGCGAGCAGCTTGCGGCCGCTCATGAAGCCGTCACAAAAGTGATCGAGGTCGATGATTTTGCGCCCGAAGCGCTGTCGCCGATTTACAAGAAAACCGGAGATGTGCATCAGTTCTTCCAGGAACTCGGTGAACAGAGGGCGGCGAGCTGATGGCACGACCGGTTTTCATCGTCGACGGCAGCCGGACGCCGTTTCTCAAAGCGCGTTCGGGGCCGGGACCGTTCACGCCGGTCGATCTCGCCGTCCAATGCGGCCGGCCGCTGCTGGCGCGCCAGCCGTTTTCACCCGATGATTTCGATCAGGTCATTCTCGGCTGCGTCAACGTGATCGCGGACGAGATGAACCCGGCCCGCGTCGCCGCGCTCCGGCTCGGCATGGGCGAGGACATGGTCGCCTTCACCGTGCAGATCAATTGCGGCTCCGGCATGCAGTCGATCGATACGGCCTACCGCTACATTCGCGAGGGCCATGCCGACATGGTCCTCGCCGGCGGCACCGAGGCGCTGAGCCACGCGCCGCTGGTCTGGCCGAATTCCGGTGTGCGCTGGTTCGCCGGCCTTGCCACCGCCAAGGGCGTGGCCGCGAAGCTCGCTGCCGCCTTCAAGCTGCGGCCGCGCTATCTCAAGCCGATCATCGGCCTGGAGCGCGGGCTCACCGATCCAATCACCGACTTGAACATGGGCCAGACCGCCGAGGTCGTCGGCCATCTCTTCGGCATCACGCGGGCACAGTCCGACGCCTATGCCGCCGAGAGCCATCGCCGGCTCGCGCATGCGCAGGCCGAAGGTTTTCTCAAGGGCGAGGTCGAGACCGCGTTCTCCCGCGACGGAAAATTCTTCGACCATGACGACGGCGTGCGGCCGGACTCGACGGCCGAGACGCTCGCAAAGCTCCGGCCGGTGTTCGAACGCCCCTGGGGCCAGGTCACCGCCGGCAATTCGTCGCAGATCACCGACGGTGCGTCCTGGGTGATCCTCGCCTCCGACGCGGCGGTCGCAAAGCACAGACTGACGCCGAAGGCTGTTATCGTCGACAGCAACTGGGCCGCGCTCGATCCCAGCATCATGGGACTGGGACCCGTAATGTCCGCGACGCCGCTGCTTCAACGCAATGACCTCACCGTCAAGGACGTCGAGACCTGGGAGCTGAACGAAGCCTTCGCGACGCAGGTGCTCGGCTGTCTCGCCGCCTGGAACGACGACAAATTCTGCCGCGAGATCCTGGGCCTCGACGGCGCGGCCGGCGAGATCGACCGTGACAGGCTCAACGTCGATGGCGGCGCCATCTCGCTCGGCCATCCCGTCGGCACCTCCGGCAACCGCATCGTGCTGCATCTCGTCAACGCGATGAAGCGGCTCGGCACGCGCCGCGGCGTTGCGACCGAATGCATCGGCGGCGGACTCGGCGGCGCCATGCTGATCGAGGCGGTGTGACCATGGATTCCAGGATCATGACCGCGCTCGGCGACTGCGTGCTGGAGCTTGGGCCCAGGCCCGCGACCGACAGCCCCTACAAGCACTTCAAGCTGACGCGCGATGCCGACGGCGTCGCCTGGCTGCTGTTCGACCGCGCAGATGCCAGCGCCAACACGCTGTCCTCGGACGTGATGGAGGAGTTCGATGCCGTGCTTGCGGCGATCGAGACCGAACGCCCCGCAGGCCTCGTGATCCGCTCGGCAAAGCCGTCCGGCTTCATTGCCGGCGCCGACGTCAACGAATTCCGCGGCGCGTCCGATCCTGAAGTGGTGGAAATGCGCATCCGCGCCGCGCATGCCGTGGTCGATCACCTGGAAGCGCTGAAGCTGCCGACGGTCGCGGTCATCCACGGCTTCTGCCTCGGCGGCGGGCTGGAGGTCGCGCTGGCCTGCCAGTCGCGCATTGCGATCGATGGCGCGCGCTTCGGCTTCCCGGAGGTGATGCTCGGCCTGCATCCCGGGCTCGGCGGCACCGCGCGCTTCACCGCGCTGGTGAACCCGACCCAGTCGATGGCCCTGATGCTGACCGGCCGCACCATCGATGCGCGCCGCGCCAGATCGCTCGGCCTCGTCGATACCGTGACGCAGGAGCGCCACGTCCGTAACGCGGTGAAGGATGCGCTGTTCGGCCGTCTGAAGCGGGCGCGTCCGGGCCCTCTGACTCACGCGGCGAATTTCGGTCCCGTGCGCGGGCTGCTGGCCAGGCGCATGCGCTCGGAGGCGGCAAAGGCCGCGCCCCGCGAGCATTATCCGGCGCCCTACGCGCTGATCGATCTCTGGGAGACCCATGGCGGCAGCAAGGCCGCGATGCTGAAGGCCGAGCAGGCCTCGTTCGCCAGGCTGATGGTGACGCCGACCGCGCAGAATTTGATCCGCGTGTTCTTCCTGCGCGAGCAGATGAAGAAGGTCGCCGGCAGCGGCAATGCGGTCAAACATGTCCACGTCATCGGCGCCGGCGCCATGGGCGGTGATATCGCGGCCTGGTGTGCGGGGCAGGGGCTGCGCGTCTCGCTCGCGGACATGAAGGCGGAGCCGGTCGGCGGCGCGGTGAAGCGCGCCGCCGAGCTTTACGGCAAGATCATCCGCAGGCCGACCGACGTGCGCGACGCGCTGGATCGTCTGGTCCCCGACATGGACGGCGAGGGTGTCCGCAACGCCGATCTCATCATCGAGGCGGTGCCGGAAAAGCTCGAACTGAAGCAGAAAGTCTATGCGGGCCTCGAGCCGCGAATGAAGCCGGGCGCGATCCTTGCGACCAACACGTCGAGCATTCCGCTCCAGGATCTGCGCACCACGCTGGCGCGACCCGAGCGCCTCGTCGGCCTGCACTTCTTCAACCCGGTGTCGCGGCTGCAGCTGGTCGAAGTCGTCAGCCATGATGGCAACGACGCGCAGGTGCTGAAGGAGGCGCTCGCCTTCGTCGGCGCGATCGACCGTCTGCCGCTCTCCGTGAAGAGCTCGCCCGGCTTCCTCGTCAACCGTGCGCTGACGCCCTACATGCTGGAGGCGATGGTGATGCTGGACGAGAAGATCGACCAGCGCCTCATCGACGCCGCGGCCGAGCAGTTCGGCATGCCGATGGGGCCGATCGAGCTCGCCGACCAGGTAGGGCTCGACATCTGCCTCGACGTCGGCGACATGCTGCGGACCAAGTTCGGCGATCTCCTCCCGCCGACGCCGGACTGGCTGCGCGAGAGGGTCGCCAAGGGCGAGCTCGGCCGCAAGACGGGCAAGGGCTTTTACACCTGGAAGGACGGCAAGGCGGAGAAGGCGCCGCTGCCCGAGACCGGCCCGCGCGTCACCGACCAGATGATCGACCGCCTGGTGCTGCCGATGTCCAATGTCTGCGTCGCGGCGCTTCGCGAAGGCATCGTCGACGATGCCGATGCGGTCGACGGCGCCATGGTCTTCGGCACGGGATATGCACCCTTCCGCGGCGGTCCGCTGAATTATGCGCGCACGCGCGGCGTGGAAAATGTCGTATCCACCCTGCGCGCGCTGGCCGAGCGATTCGGCGGGCGCTTTGCGCCCGACCCGGGCTGGGACAGTTTCAAGTGAGACCGACATGACCGAAAAGTCCGACACCGAGCCGCGCGGCGATCTCTGCATTCGCACGCTGGCAATGCCCGCCGACACCAACGCCAACGGCGACATCTTCGGCGGCTGGCTGCTCAGCCAGATGGATGTCGGCGGCGGCGTGTTCGCATCGAAGCTCGCGAGGTCGCGTACGGTCACCGTGGCGATCGAGGCGATGAATTTTCGCAAAGCGGTCTATGTCGGCGATCTCGTTTCGGTCTATGCCAATCTCGTCCGCGTGGGCCGCACCTCGATGACCGTGCATCTCGAAGCCTGGGCGCTACGGCGCAGGGAGCTCCAGCCGATCCTCGTCACCGACGGTCATTTCACCTACGTCTCGATCGATGATGACGGCCGTCCGCAAGCGATCCAGCGCAACGATCCGCCGATCGCGACGTAATCGCGCGCGACGCTCTGCCCCATCTCACGAAAACTTGCGGCACGCCAAACGCGGCGCGACTGAGTCATCGCGTCGCGGCTTCGCCAAGAACAAGTCATAAAACGGATGAGGTCCCGGCGTACTCAATTGCGTGTCGATTCGGGGTGGAAACGGCCACAAAATGCTCAGGAACCTTTGGGCAGGACTGCCGTTATTTGCCCGCACTGAGGGAATCCACGGACCATGTCGGACAGCTATATTATCGAAGTCGACTCGCAAACCGCAGGTATCGTCGTTCGTTCTCAGGGAGGCTATTGTTTCTTCGCCTCGTCGCACCGCTTCAATCGCCTTGAAGGCCAGCTTTTCCGCAACGCACGCGAAGCCGAGCGTGCCGCGCGTAAGCTGGTTAACGGCGATGTGAAGGAAGCGGCGTAGGCGCCTTCCGCTGGTGATTTCTGACGCGCAAAGCGTGGTCGGAATTTTTTGCAGCCCTTGATGCCGCTGCCTTTTCCTTCTCCCCCTTGTGGGAGAAGGTGGCGCGAAGCGCCGGATGAGGGGTTCTATCGGCGCATTCGGAAGCGAGAGAGTTACTCGCGGAAGCATACCCCTCACCCGTCTCGCCGCCGCGCGGCGAGCCACCCTCTCCCGCAGGGGGAGAGGGAAAGAATCGCAATCACAATTTCGTCGCGGAGCGCGACAACAACTTCCACTCGTCGCCTTGCTTCAGCCAGTTCATCAGGATGTGAAGGCTGTTTGCCACTTTCTGTCCGCCGGTCATCATCTCGGCCAACCAGTGGAAGCGCACGATCGCGGCGGGACCAACGATCTTGATGGTTGGATCCTTGTACGTAATCGACAGGAATTCGGTCTTGCCGTCGGTGGCGTTGGCGATAAAGGCCGCCTTATCCTCGAGGAAGCCGCTGGAATGGCTGTAGCTCAGATCGTCCGCGCACAGCGCGCCGAGGGCCTTCGGATCGGCCGCGATCTGGGCGAGGCGAAATGCCTCGACGTTCTTTGCCACCGCCTCGTGGTCCGTCGTGGCAGCATGGTCGCGATTGAGTGTCATCATATCCTCCGTCCTTGATCTTGCGCCCACTGTTGCAGCCGCACTTGATTGTCTCGAGCGCCAGGTCGCAATCGTCGTCGCAATACGCTGCATTGCGCCAGGCGGCGCGATTTCTGACGCGCAAAGCGTGGTCGGAATTTTTTGCAGCCCTTGATACCGCTGCCTTTTCCTTCTCCCCTTGTGGGAGAAGGTGGCGCGAAGCGCCGGATGAGCGACTGTGTTCGCTGTCAAGCGGGTTGCCATGGTGTTTTCGTCCTGATCATGACATTGAGGATGGTCAGCAGCTTGCGGGCGACGGCGATCAGGGCAACGAGCTTCGGCTTTCCATTGGCCACGAGGCGCTCAAAGAAGGCCTTGAGGACGGGGTTGTGACGTCTGGCGGTCATCGCTCCCATGAACAATACCGTTCGCACCGCTTGTCGCCCGCCACCAATGAAGCTTTTTCCGCGCCACTGGC
>NZ_JBFUGY010000069.1:0-26941 GCF_056402655.1 Bradyrhizobium sp. P3_C3
CTTCTGGCTCGAGGCCGATTACGACCTCGACGGCAAGACTTGGCATCCGCCCGAGGCGGACATTTTCGAGTTCGTGATCAACGGGGTCGAGGATAAGGCAAACTCGCTGCATTCCAACGTAATCGGTCCGTTCAACGAAAAGCAGTACACTTACGTCGACAGGAATTTCCTGGCCAAGTTTCAGAACCTGTACGCGAGCGAGGATCTCAATCTCGGCTGGCACACCGCCGGCTATCTCTGGGCTCCCGACAAGGTCTCGTTGTTTTGGGATGGTAAGCTGATCTACACTCGCAACTATCAATGGCTGCGCAAGGATGGCCAGCTCGGGCCGCCCGCGCATGTTGACCTCAATTTCGCCGTCGGCGGCAGCGAATGGGCGGGCCGGCATGGGATCGATGAGGCGGCATTTCCGCAGGCCTTCAAGATTGACTATGTCCGCGTCTGCCAGTTCACCGAGTCCGACAAAGGGGCGCGCCAATGCGGGCCGAGCGAAGTCACGCCCGACCCCAAGCAATTCGGTTATTCGACGACGATCAACGACATGCCGAAGCCGACCTTCCTGAAGGTCGGCAACGTCGGCGGCAAGCCGGTCAGTGCCGGTGCGGCATCTCTGGGTGCCTCCCAGTCGGTCACCGTGGAAATCCCGATCAGGCTGCCCGAGGGATATCCGTCGAACAGGACGCTTCAGGCCTCTCTTGTTGACCAGGCGAACGGGACGGCCGCGGCAACAGCGAATGCGAAACTCGAGCCGGCATCTCTGAAGAAGCGATCCGACGGCGCCAGCGTCGTGGAGATCTCGCTGCCCGCAGTCGTGCGTCCCGGATCCTTCGCTCTGACGGCGAAGCTGATTTCCGAGGTGAGCGGCGACAAGGGGGGCAGGCAGGTGCTGCCGAGCCCGGTGGCCTGCGGCACCGACATCGTGCAGCCCGAGAAGGCGCTGTCGTGCCGCCTGCTGTCGCTCCAGGTGCGCTGACCGCGAGTATGCCGATCCCAGGTCGTTCATTGAAGCGCGAGCGGTCGGCCGACACGACGCAAGCCTAGGGATCAGCTGGCGCGGCGCATCTTGCCGACATAGATGCCCGGCTAATTCGGGGGTACACGATTTATGACCAGATCATTCTCTTCGATAGAGTTGCCCAGCCGCGCGGCCAAAATCCCAGGGCCGCAAAGCGAACGAAGTCCTTCGGCGTCGGCCTGATCCCATAGAATGAGGAAAAAACCTGCAACATCAGTTGCTGTCGCGCCTTGGCATTGTCTTGGAAGTGAAGGTTTGAGACCAGCTCATATGCCGTTCTCACCTTGTCCTGCTTGGTCGAGATTCGATTCCGACTGGGCGTGACATCGAAGCGATAGAGCGGCATGTCGAGCAAGCGGGCCGGTCCGAATTGTTTGACGATCCTGATGAAGAACTCGAAATCCTGCCAAGCAGGCAGCTTTTCGTTGAAAAGTCCCGCCTCCCGGAAAACAGTGGCGGGGGCAAAGACTTGATTTCCGATATGGTTTGCTTGAACGAGATCGGCGAGTTCTACGGTTCCCTGCTTCTTCGTGACGAATAGCTCCCTGCCGCCACTGAGAATGACATCCTGCGTATAGAGGCAGGAAACGAGCATGTTGTGCCGCGCGTACGCGGCCCAGCAATCGTGGAGCGCGCCTAATCTTTGCGGCTCAAAAGTGTCGTCGTCGTCCAAGCCTGTGATGAACTCCCCCGTCGCTTCCAGGATGGCACGGTTTCTCGCACCCGGCGCACCGCGAGGGCTGTCGTTGCGCAAGGTGCGGACCCTCTTGTCGTCGCGCGTAATCGATTCCAGAAACGAGGCCGTGCCGTCCGTCGAAGCGTCATCGACGACAATGAGTTCGAGATCGGTAAATTGCTGCCCAAGAACCGACTTGACAGCCGATGCCAGCAGGTCAACTCGATTGTGGGTCGGGATGTAGACGGAGATCGTCAAGTCAGCCACTCCAGAGGGCCCATTTCTTCGCTACTACAGAAAGCGGGCGGAAACGAAACCAGTTACTCGGACAAAGGCGGTATCCTTAGTCAGCATACAAAGCCCGAGATAGATCACAATTCCGATGACCGAGCCGGAGGCAATCCTGACGAAATTGGGGTAGCTGTCCAAGAAATTGCGGTCGACGGCAAAGACAATGGCGCCCATCACTATGGCCATCACCAAGACTTTTATCACGGCTCTAACGACTTCTCGCATGGGCAGGTTGATGAAGCTGCCGGCGAGGCGCAGGTTCAACCAAGCTGAGAGTAAGGTCCATAACGCGTAAGCATATGCCACCCCTTTGATGCCAAAGAATATCCCTGCACTAACGGCGACGACGAACGCGAATGCGAGTACAATGCTCAGATGGAACTGTTCCTTCGTCTTACCAAGTGCGGCAAACACCCAACCGACGGGGAAGATGATCGATTGCACGAGTCCAACGAGACTCAATATCTCCAGAATCGGAGTAACTTCGCTCCACTGGGGTCCCAGCAGAAAAATCACGAGCGGATCGCAAAGCGCGGCAACGCCAATCATTAAGGGAAACGTGATGAGCGCAATGGCCTGAAGTGCAGACAAGTAGGATCTTTTGAACCGAGGAAGATCATTCTGCAGCTGGGACAGTGCGGGGAACATGACCTGTCCGAGTACAGCGCCAATATTGTTCAGAGGGAGCAGCATCAAGGTATAGGCGCGGGTATATATGCCTAGATCGTGCGCTCCAATGATCTTGCCGATGACGAGCTTATCGCCGTTGCGAAGCCAGTAGTTTATCGAGGTGTGACCAAGAAGATAGAGACCATATCGTCCGAGATTCTTCGCCGCGCGAGGATCGAACACAAAACTCGGTCTCCACCTCGACTGAAGCCAAAGAAGGAACGTCGTGAGGACCGGAGCCAGAAGTCCCTGCCATGCGAGCGACCAGACGCCGTAACCACGCCAAGCTAGAATGATAGCTATGGCGCCCGACGCGACTGTCGAAATGATGTTCACCACGGCAAGTTGCTTGAAGCGGAGGTGCTTTGAGAGCATCGCCGAATGTGTCTGGCCTAACGCTTGAACGACAAATGTGAACGCAACCAGGCGCGACAGCGGCTCAAGCACCGGCATTTCATAGAAATAGCTAATCCAGGGCGCAGCGACGTAAAACACTGCGGTAAGAAACACGCCAGCGCCTAGTTGAAGCCAAAACACTGTTGAAAAGTGCGAATCAGAAGCTTCTTGATCGTATATAAGAGCCGAACTTAAGCCTGCATCGCTGAAGGCAAGGGCAAAACCCGTGATAACAAAGACCATGCCGACTACGCCAAAGTCGCTTGGCGTCAACAGGCGGGCCAGAGCAAGTCCAAACGCGAATTGGAATCCTTGCGTAAAGATTCTGGCGGCTAAGCTCCACGATAGCCCGTGCGCTACACGTTCGGTAAGGCTCATTTGCTCAAGACGTCTTGGCTTTGCGTGAAGCCAATGGTTCGATCCTAAACGTTTCCGCTATGTAATCGATTTCCAATCGCTTCCCGCTGGGTAAGAGAATGATATCCAAGTTGCTGGAGTTGAGTTCCTTCTGCGTTGCGGGTTGTACGAGAACAGGGTCGTAACCAGCTAGTGCTGGGGTAGGAGGCAACCGCCTCCTGATCCGGCAGTATCCCTCTATCCAGTGGCCAGGCACTGGCTGATCGTCCCGTGCGTCCAGCCTGCCAATGATAGTCTCACATAGAAGGATCGAGCGCGTGTTTTCCTCGGTTGCAGCGTTCAAATAGTTCCAATACGGTCCGCGAATAGCGTAGTCGAGACCGCGATCAACGATGGCTTCGCACGTCTCGACGAATTTCGCATCACGCACTAAATCAGATCGCTTCAGTTGAGCCAAAAGGCGGCTGAGATCGTATAGATTGACTAAGTGATACTCAAAGGATGTGCCAGGAAGCGAGATGTCGCGTTCGGTGTAGCCATCGGTAAAAACAAATGTAGGAAGCCATGATCGAAAGCGCTGTCGTAGAGGAAAATACAGCCGCAAGATGAGATTCTTGATGGCGCGATTCAAAAATGACCTTGACGCGTAGGTCTGAAATAGACCGGCTCTGACTAAGCTATCAATTGCAGTGAAACAGCGCCGCACAATTCCTTGAGGAGTATGGAGTACCAGTTTGAGGGCGGCAATTCCCGAGGTCAGTGATGAAGTGAGCGAGAGGCGGTCGTCCACTCCTATGTCCTTAGCATGGGCAAGAACATACGTAATAGTCAGTAATGTATCCGCATGCGTGTTGAGCACCAGGCAGTTAAGGGGAGTCGAGCCGAAGGCATTGTTTGATCGGACCAGATGCGGATGGGAGATCCTAGTTTCGGCAGCTTCTAACGAATCGTGTAGGAACCAAGTCCCGGACGAGAGTGGCTCGGCAAAGGTCAAATGGCGTTTCAGCGCGTCGAGGATCAACGAAGTTGGGACGTCGAGGCCGTCAAGCTGCGCCTCAGTCAGCAGCCTAACTGCCGCCGCGGTGAACCGCATGTGGATTTCGCGTGGCGATCCAGTCCAAGCTCCATGGCTCCAGAACCCGTCGCAATCGGACATGCGCCGGAGAACAGCTTTTGCCAAACGCGTGCGTTGTTCGCTAAAAGACGTTCCCTGGGTCTGCTCGAGCGCTCTAAGGCCGAGATAGAGGCTATAAGCATCCATCTCCATCGGAGTATTATTTCGTGGATCGACGCAAACACCGTCGTGGATAAACGAGTCAACATCGTCTGGTAGTGTGGCTCCGATGAATGAGCCGACAACCGAAACCAGCGCTCCATTCGTGCGCACGGCGTCGCTCGGTTTCATCAGATAATCTCTGATTGCATTGGCTCTCACACCAGGCCCCGCGTAATCGTCTAACGCTTCTGAAAGAAGTAAAAGTCCGCCCACGACGTTCCATCGGGCTCCGTTGGATCTTCAGGAAACGGGTTCTTGACCGTAGAGATCAACTCCCACGCCAGAGCGTTCTCCCTCATCCAGTTGGTGAAGATCCTGTGGCGAACGTGCTTGTCCGGCGATGTCCTATCGGCATTGCTACTGTAGACACAGACGTACTTCTCGGAAGCCGCAACGAGTCGCGCCATATAGTGCTCATATGTCGAGTCCTCCACAAGGTGATAGATGACGTCGAGTGACATCGCCAATTCGGCGGTAACAGTGTCTGCCTCAGAGCTCGATGCCAAGATGAAACGCTTTGATGGGTCACTCTTGAATCGGTCTCGGCAGAGTTCGATGGCTCGCGCAGAAACGTCCACGCCGGTGTACGAGGGATAACGCGCCAGCTCGAGTTGAGCGCCGTCTCCTGAGCCGAACTCGACGATAGTCTTAATATTGTTAGCCTCAACGAATTTGTTGATCGTCGCTGCTTTGAATTCAGCAAGCCGGCCATATGAACCAGCGCCAGAGTTCCCCCCGTGCTTGTACCGATCTTCCCAGTATTGGCCAGATGAAGCAAACTGCAGTTTCGCGGCCCGCGGGACAACGACCCGGTAAACGGACTTTGCGATCGCGCCTATGACCGGAATCTGACCAATCACGTGGCGAATATTCTGGAAGCTAGTTGTCACGATTTATCCTTCATCAACGCGGAGAGCCGACATAAGAGTCGTAGAGCGCTTCGAGACGTTTCGCGCAGTGAGACAGATTGAATTTTTCCGCAACATACGGCGGTCCCCGCTCAGCCATTTGTTGCAAGACTTTCTCTTCCTTCAGAAGGCTGGACAGCCGCGCCGCAAGTGCTCGGACGTCGCGTTCAGGAAACGAGTAACCGGTCACACTGTCGCGGACACCTTCGGCAGCTCCGCCGCGAGCCGACGTTACTACCGGAACGCCCGACGCCTGAGCCTCCAATAGCACGAGACC
Organism: Bradyrhizobium sp. P3_C3; assembly: GCF_056402655.1. Taxonomy (NCBI): domain Bacteria; kingdom Pseudomonadati; phylum Pseudomonadota; class Alphaproteobacteria; order Hyphomicrobiales; family Nitrobacteraceae; genus Bradyrhizobium; species Bradyrhizobium sp. P3_C3. The sequence continues at coordinate 5,866 of NZ_JBFUGY010000069.1, forward strand.
GAAGCCCTCGGCATCCCCATTTTCGGCTGTTACACTTGGAAGGCTTAACACGCGGGCTGCATCGAGCTCACGCTTAACGGCATCGGCCTCTTGTGGTCCACGGAAATCTGCGTAAGCGCCTAATGTTTGCGCCAAGTGTTCAAGTTCCGGGCGGAGCGGTCCGTCACCCACTACGATAAGACGGGCGGCCGGTACCTCCTTCTGCACCATGGCCATGGCTTCGATTAGGTATCGACAGCCTTTTTTTTCGACAAGCCTGCCGACAAAAACGACATGTGGCTGACGTTGCGTGACAGGGATCGCGCCCGGCGTATACCTGCTGATGTCCACGCCGATGTAGTGAACATCAATTTTTGCTGCAGGAATGCCAAACTCGATAGCGCGCCGGCGAATGGCGTCCGAGACTGCAATAAATCCTACGCGCGGCTGCGCGGCCAGCGCAAGGAGGCGCTCAGGGTAAGTTGCCATCTTCGCTCCGCCCTTTCCAGTTCGCCACCAATCCTTATCGGTATTGATGTCATAACCATGCAGCGTCACTAGCATTGGTAGATTTAGTGCCTTGGCAATCGGCCAGGCATCCAGCGCATCAGGCCCAAAATGGGCATGAACCAATGAGGGGTGCTCTGCCTGCAAAGTGCGTCTTAGGTGGGAAGGAAGGGTGCCGAAAAACCTATACACACTCCATACTAACCTGCTTTGCAAGTTTCGAGTTGTCGGTCCGACGAGCCTGACGTCCAAATTATCTATCAGCAATTGGTTCAATTTTCGGCGACCGATCAACACTGCTCGCCAGTCGGTGAGAGCAAGGATCTGTTCCTTGATGAAGGTCTCGGAAATCGGCAGTAGCTCATTGCGATAGACGAGCACAGTCCTCTTTGGTGGCATAGTCAATCAACCAAGCGATAAGGAAACGCCGGTTCTCAAGACTTGCTTGTCTTGAGATATTCGTCGGTGAACCGTGGAGTCGTAAGCGTACCTTGCGATTGGACCCTTGCCCTGCCAATCACAATCGACCTTAGCCCGAAATAAAAGTCTGTCGACGTCAGCCAAATTGAATGACCCTGATGTTTGCGATGTGAAATCGAGCAGGAAACATGTTTGGCTCTGGTGGCTCGCCAACGACGCCGCCCACCGCTACATCAATCAACATATACCACGAACCGATGCCTACCAGATTGGGCATCGCGCAAAAGGGCTTGCCGTTGAAGTAGTAGGTGATTTGTTTCTCGCCAAGAAGGCAGCCAAAGCGATTGAACCTCGAGAAGATATCTGCACCCTGTTCGAGATGAGTGAGGGGCACTGATGCACCGTAGGTCCGATGTCCCTGCTTGCCGCCCCAATGGATGCTTGAAGTGATGGCGTCAACGGGGTAGTCGGACGACTTGATGAAGGCCTCAACTATGTCGATCTCAAGCGGCGACTCATTGTTAGCCCGCTTAAGCCACAATGCCGGCCAGCTTCCCGCAATCTTGCTCAGCTTCACCTCGAATTCGACATAGCTGCCAGTTGTGATGCTGTTGAACAATGTCAGTGAAGTAATCATCGCAGCGGTATACTTGAACGGAACATTCGGCTGCCAGCCGGGCGATAGCTTCCCACCCTTTCCATCGGAAAGCCCGGTTGGCACGTATTCGGCCTGGATGAAGCGATGTCCGGTCGATGGGGCGATGTCCCAAACCGTTGCCTCGGGATTCAACGATGGGTCGGCGTAGTAGCCCAATTCCCGGTTCCCATCTTGCCGACGACCATGCGAAGGCCGACTTTGCCAGCATGGCTTTCCGTCCGCACGGAATCCGCTGTCGCTGGCGAAATCGGGAGCGCGGAGGTCGTCCGAGAAGACCACAGTGCCGTTCGGCGGCAACGGAGGGAGCTCGGTCATGTCGTTGCGGGACGCAATCTGCGGAGTGCCGACGCTCGATCCGATCGTGCCGATCCTGCTCGCGTACACGTGTTGCGGGTAGATGAAGTAATCGGTGAGTTCGACATCGATCGATTTTCCCGGCAGCAGCGGGTGCTGCAGCGGAACCTCGATAGTCTTCTGCTGTTCGCCGGGCTGAAAGATCAGGTATCCGCGCGCGATCGTGCGCGGGGTGTTTGCTTGAGGCTCGCTACGGCTGGCTGCGGCATTCCTGGTGCTGGTGCGGGCGGAATACTCCACCGCGATGGTGCGGTTGGTCGGCACGCTCAATGTCACGGGGACCCATGCCGCGCGGTCTTCGCTTCCGACAGTGGCATCGTTGATCGTGATGATGATTTCGGTCTCGGAAGTCTGCACAGCGTTGGCTGGCGTATCGGCCCGTGAGCTCATGGCACGAAGATCGCCAGCAAGGCACACAATCCCGGCCGCGCCGGCAACCAACTGGCGTCGCGTGGTTTCCACCAAATCTATCCGGCATCAAAGGGTGGCTGATGCCGCCGCCCGCGGCACACCCATGCATCACACCCGCGGTCGGGCCTGGTCACGTTATTTCTCCTTGTGAGGTGCGCCATTCGGAGGGCAAGGGCAGAGGGGCAGAGGCGATTTGCGGTTGAGCCTCGGTTTTGCCGAGCAGGAATAGCGCCTTCCAGTCTCGCCGATGCCCGAACTCGATATACCGATAGCTCAATGCGCTCAGCGCCAGGATGAGCGCGGTGAACGGAGCCATGAGCCGCAGCGTATCTGCCAGCAGTGAAGTGTCAGGCGGTATCATGTCGTTCATCACGATCCCGTGCCAAGCGTAGATGCTGTAGCACATGCAGCCGAGCAGTTGCAGCGGCCAGTTTTCGAAAAGCGAGCGGAAGAGGCTGCCGGCGAACAGGCTGCCGAAGAGAAAGAGAGAAAAAGCCATTGAAAACATCATGCCGCCCAGAACTCGCACTGCGAGCCAAGGCGCGTAGTGAGTCAGATAGAGCCCGAGCCCGCCCAGCACGAGGCCTGAGAGCAGCGACGGGAGACTCGACGCAGGCCGTTTTGGATTTTCGAGCTGTCGCACGTAGACATCACAAACCAACATCCCCAAGACGAACTGATAGCAGCTTCCGAATATGCCGTTGGTGAATGGACGGAAAGAGCCGATGTTCGCGACCGGAATCGAGCCGCCAATGAAGTTGAATATTGAACATGCCACCAGCGCCGCAACCACGACGGTGCCAATGCCCCAGCGGCGGATAGCGATGATCAAGACAGGAAACAGCAGGCTGAACCAGATCTCGACGGCGACGGACCAGAGCACCATGTTGGACGGCGGCATGAACCCGTGAGGCGAAAACACGAACAGCGTTGAAAGAAGCCCGCCAGCCTCGAGATACCAGCGGAGAGAGCCGACGCCGGTCTGCGCATGCAGCGTCAGCGTTACAAGGACGACGATATAGTAGAGGGGCAAGAGCCGGTGGGCGCGATGCAGATAGAACGACCGAACATCGGCGAGGCTCTCTATATTGCGACGTCCGAGGCGGTAGGGGAGATAGAGCACAAAGCCGGAAAGGACAAAGAAGAGAGGAACGCCGAGCCAGGCATTTGCAATGAAGGCTGCGAAGAGGCCATTCGGGTCGAGCTGCCCGGTGTGCAGTGGGTCCTTTGCCGCGTAGGGGATAAAGAGATGGTGGAGAACCACCATGAGAATGGCGATGCCGCGGAAGCCATTCACGACTCCGATCTTCGCGTCTGTGCCGGTCGGGTGCTGCATCATGAGATCCCTCGTGCCCACAGAACCAGAAGCCTGGGCGAATGTTTGCATGGTCGCAGGCATCCTCTGTCAAGAGTTCACCAGCCCCACTGCATCGACGACAATTCGCCGCCAACAATGAAGCGCCGCCAGCGGGCTGGCTGCGCTTCATCTCCTTTCAAATGGTCAGATCCGGAGGCGTTTTAAGCCGCTTTTGCCCGCTCCTTGTTCCCGCGCACCTGCCTCTCGATCCATTCATAGGTCTTCTCAAGGCCAGAGCGTAGCGTAGCACTAGGTTTCCAGCCGAGCTTCTGCCCAATCAGCCGGTTGTCCGAATTGCGGCCACGCACACCGAGCGGACCCGGGATGTGCTTTTTGTGAAGCTTCTTGCCCGCAATATCGGCGACGATGTCGACAAGCTGATTGATCGTGACCATCTCTTCCGAGCCAACGTTGACGGGGCCCTCGAAGTCGGACCGGGTCAGGCGGATCGTGCCTTCCAGGCATTCTTCGATGAAGAGGAAGGAGCGCGTCTGGGTGCCGTCGCCCCAGATCTCGACGTCGCCACCGTTGGTAGCCTGGGCAACCTTGCGGCACACCGCGGCTGGTGCCTTCTCCTTGCCGCCGTCCCAGGTGCCTTCCGGCCCGAAGATGTTGTGATAGCGCGCGACGCGATTGCGCATGCCATGGTTGCGATTATAGGCAAGGTAGAGGCGCTCCGAGAACAGCTTCTCCCAGCCATATTCGCTGTCGGGGTTCGCCGGATAGGCGGAATCCTCGGCACAGTTCGGATTGTTCGGATCCATCTGGTTGTGTTCGGGATACATGCAGGCTGAAGAGGAATAGAACATCCCGCGCACATTCCGCTTCTGGCAGGCATCGAGCATGTTGAGGTTGATGGTGGCCGAATTGTGCATCACATCGGCGTCATGCTCGCCGGTGAAAATATAGCCAGCGCCGCCCATATCCGCGGCGAGCTGGTACACCTCGTCGAACCGCCGATCCGTAATCTGGCGACAGAAATATTGATCGCGGAGATCGCCAACGGCGAAGTCATCCGCCTCGGTTTCCGCAAACGGCGGAAATTTCAGGTCGACGCMGCGGACCCAAAATCCTTCCCGCTTAAGCCGTTTGACCAGGTGCCCGCCGATGAACCCACCCGCGCCGCACACCAGGGCAGTCTTAGTCATGAAGTTCCCTTTCTCACATCTCTCGCATCGATAGCATATTGGAATACAGTCTCAAAACGATCGGTCACCCGTTTGATGTCGTAATTGTTCAAAGCAAATTTCCTACCACTCTCGGCCGCTCCGATGCGAAGGGCATCATCCTTCATCAATTGGATTGCGGAACGTAGAAAACCTCCCTTGTCGGTCGGATCGACGACGATGCCCGCTCCGTTCTTGCGGACCACTTGGGAAGCAAGGTTTTCAGCTGGCGCCGCCAGCAATACCGGGCGTTGGGCGCAGAAATATGACTGCACTTTGGAGGGAACAGAAAACATGCCGGCATCCGGTTCGATCGTTGCAACTGTCACGTCCGACGTTGCAAGAACTTTGGGCAGATCAGCGAACGGTTGCAGCGGCAGCAGGATCAAATTGTCGATCGATTCCTCGTTCTTTGCCCGCTCGAGCTCGGAGACGCCTACGCCTTGGCTGACGACAACAACATTTGCCTGTCCCTTTACCTGCTTTGCAAGTTCGACGAGCAACTGAGGATTATGCTTCAGTGCGAGCGTGCCCGAATAAAGGAAGTTGAAGGTGCCACCGAGCCCGTGACGGAGTGCCCAGTCATTGTCCTTTGGGAGCGGGGAAATCTCGTTTAGTGTCCCCCAGTTCTCGATGGTGAAGACTTTGTCCTTGGCGCTGACCCACTTTTTTGCAACATCAGCAAAGGAATCGGTGATCACCACGATCGCGTCAGAATTGGCAAACTGCCCACGTTCGAGATACGAATAATAAGCGCCGATCCCTGCGCCGACGGCGCCCATCTTTTTTCGCAGCAGCTTTGAAGCGGCGATGCTGTAGAAGTCCTGAACCCAGAACACGAAGGATGCGCCGCTCTTGCGGGATGCCTTCACGATTGCCGATTGGGCTTCGGTGGGCGTATTTCCCGAGATGACGAGGTCGGGCTTGAGCGCCAGAACCAGTTGTGCGACGGCCTTGCCATACGCGACGTCGTCAAAACGGCGTTTTACAAAGGAGGTCTTGTCGTACGGACGCGGCAGACTTACGCCTTTGAAGGACAGGCCGACCGGGTCAGACGAGGTGCGGTGAAGGCGCCCCTTAGGGCCATGGTCGCCGTGGAAATAGGCGTGAGTAACCTGGTGTCCTCGCAAGGCAAGCTCGCGGCTCAGATCGACCTGGAAGGGGTGGCCGGCATAGTCATGAACCAGAATCTTCAATGGACACCTACCGGACGCGCGATTTCATTGTTTGCCAATTGGGGGTACATGACCCGTCACCCTTTGATTGTGTTTGAGGGACTCGATTAACCGCTAATAGCGGCAGAAATTTTGCGTGCTCGCGGCACCTGGGACCTTATTGCTCCGGTCCCAAGAGCAGAGTGCTTGATCCTAGCGTTGCCAAAACCGCTTTCGTGAGTTCGTTCAGTGCATTTGACGCTTGATCTCTTGTCTTACTCGCGACTACCGTCTCTTGATTGCGCCTGGCGTCGCCCAATTTCTGGCTGAAACCGGATATTAATGGCATCTCTCTCCGATAGTTTCGACCGGGGTCTTTCTGCATATGCTACACCTATTGAATAACTAGAGGGCATCATGCTTTTCAAGCTCTTGCTTTGTGCATTCGCAGCCTGGATCTCCGCCTTCGGTGCAGCTTTGGCCGAACCAATGACCATTGATTTTTCCTGGCAGAGCGCGGGAGGCTGTATCACGCTTTTTCCGAATCCCGAGATCCGCTTTAGGAATGTACCTCCAGACGCCAAACTACTCCTGCTCACGCTGTCGCAAGGGACCAGGGAAATGGGCGGTCAAGAAATCGCCATGCCACCAAACGGCGTTCTGCCGTCTGGAAGCATCCGAACATTCGGTCCTTGCAGGCCAGACGTTTATCAATGGACTGCGGTGGCAAAATCTTCCAAGGGGGAAATCTTGGCCGAAGCTCGCCGAGCTCGTGTCTATCCGACTGATGAGCTCGCGTCCGAAAAAACAATACGAAGTGATGGCAGATTATTGGAAGGCAGCCGGTAGTGGTCTGCCCGGACGTGCAAATGCCCTCTAGCTGCTCGATCGGCTGCACCGTGTTTGGTCGTTCCTATGCGGAGATGCCGGCAGGAATTTGCTAGATGGAGTTCGAGTACCCGTCTGAATCCATCTTAGCACACGCCGAGTTAGGCCGGCCAATAGCCAAATCAGGGACGCGATGCTCGTCTGGAGGCTGCTGCGCGATAGCTTAGTGATCAGCGCCAGTGCATGACGAAATTGCCCTTGCTCGATTGCTCGTAGGGCTAGCGAGCAGGCGAGTATCGCCTCGCCACGCGCAAACTGGCCGGCAAGCTCCGGGTGCGTTTGGTTGAACTCAATTTCTACCATCCGACGCGATCTCATCATCTGCCGAAAATCATCTGACATTGAACCAGGAGATATGCGGTAACCGATCAAATATTCCGGCACCACAGCTATCTCGTGTCGCTCCGCAATCCGGAGATACAGCTTCCAGTCCTCGCACCCCTGGCCTCCGCGGGAGCGAAGTGACTCATCGAAGCCGCCTGCGCCGACCAATGCCTCTCGCCTTATCAGAGCATTGCTACCGCTGATGACGACGTTGCCCAGACACATTTGCCCAAGGATACTGCCTTCTTGCCGGATTGGCGGAGCGGAACCGGTAACGTTGCCGTCATCATCGATCCAGCAGCACCACGCGTATACGAGCGCGGTTTCGGGGCTGCTTGCCTCAAACCGCTCAAGCTGTCGTTCTAGCTTCGTAGGGTCCCAGAGATCGTCGGCATCAAGTGTGGCGATAAAATCTCCCTGCGCATCTGCAATTCCCCGATTGCGCGCAGACGCCACGCCGCCGTTGTGCTGGTAGATATACCGTACTCTTGAATCGCAGCGCATCAGAACGGCCGCAACTGATCCCGTCCAGTCCGAGGAGCCATCATCGACTATGATAATTTCTATATTCTGGTAAGTTTGATTTAGCGCGCTGACTACTGTCTCGTGGATCGTGTTCGCAGCATTGAAGGCTGGCACGACGATCGAGACAAGGCTGTTGGTCAGCAAACTCCGAGAACGCGCCATACTGTTTTAATGCTTAATCGCAATTGAACTGTACTGTTGAAAGCAATCCAATAGAGATTTTATCGCGAAGCCGGCTAAATTGCGACGATTGGACGACAATAGAGTAAATGACAATAATTACAGAGGGTTGTTCCGTGGCGAGTCGAACAAGGCGGATATTGGTTACCGGTGGTGCGGGGTTCCTAGGTTCGCACCTATGCGAGCGACTAGTAAACGCCCAACACGAAGTTCTTTGTGTCGACAACTTCTACACGGGCTCTAAGCAGAACGTGACTGGCCTGTTGAGGTGTCCTCACTTTGAGCTCATGAGACATGACATTACGTTTCCCCTATATGTCGAGGTGGACGAGATCTACAACTTGGCCTGTCCGGCCAGTCCAATTCACTATCAATATGATCCCGTGCAGACGACGAAGACCAGCGTGCATGGGGCAATCAACATGCTGGGCTTGGCGAAGCGAGTTAAGGCGAAAATCCTGCAGGCCTCAACCTCGGAAGTCTACGGTGATCCGGAGGTGCACCCGCAGAGCGAGACCTATTGGGGGAGGGTAAATCCAATTGGTCCGCGCTCTTGTTATGACGAGGGCAAGCGCTGCGCCGAGACGCTATTTTTCGATTACAGGCGCCAGCACAATCTCGCGATCAAGGTTGCGCGCATTTTCAACACTTATGGTCCGCGGATGCAGCTCCATGACGGGCGGGTCGTTTCAAACTTCATCGTGCAGGCTCTCACCGGCCGGCCGATTACGATCTACGGCGATGGGAAGCAGACCCGTTCTTTCTGTTACGTCAACGATCTGATCGATGGTCTCATGCGGCTAATGGGCACGGACGATGAGGTAACTGGACCGATCAATCTGGGGAATCCCGTCGAGTTTACGATGATGGGGCTGGCCGAGACTGTCATCGAACTGACTGCGTCGAAGTCTTCGATAGATTTCAAGCCACTTCCGATCGACGATCCAAGGCAGCGGCAGCCCGATATCAGTCAGGCACGCGATGCGCTTGGCTGGGCTCCGTCCGTGCCGTTGCGCGAAGGCCTCAAGGAGACGATAGCCTATTTTGACAATTTGCTGCGCGCAGAAGGAACTGGTGCGGCATGACAAGAACCGTTCTTATAACGGGAGGCGCAGGCTATGTGGGCTCGCATTGTTGCAAAGCGTTCGCGAACGCCGGTTGGAATGTCGTAACTCTCGACAATCTTTCACGAGGATGGCGAGAGGCCGTGCGGTGGGGGCCCTTGATCGAATGCGATATCCGAAATGAGGAGCGGGTGCGCAGCACGTTGGATACATGTAAGCCGGACTTGGTCGCGCATTTTGCTGCTCTTGCCTATGTGGGTGAATCTGTCGTTGACCCGGCACGCTACTACGTCAACAACACTGCGGGTACGCTCGCTCTGCTAGAAGCGATGCGCACAACGGGATGCCGCCGCCTTCTGTTCTCCAGCACATGTGCGAGTTACGGTGTTCCGCACACCCTGCCGATCGACGAGTCGCATTCGCAATTGCCGATCAATCCGTACGGTTGGTCGAAAATGATCATAGAGCGCATGTTGGAGGATTATGGCAGTGCCTACGGCATTGGATCAGTCTCGTTGCGGTATTTCAACGCCGCCGGATGCGATCCTGACGGCGAGATCGGGGAGCAACACGAGCCCGAGACGCACGCCGTTCCGCTGGCTATCGAAGCCGCGCGGAACCCGGGTCGGCCCTTTACCGTATTCGGGACGGATTTTCCGACGCCTGATGGGAGTGCAATCAGGGACTACGTTCACGTCAACGACCTAGCCCGGGCGCACTTGCTTGCGGGTGGGATGTTGCTTGATCGCGCGGGCACGCACGTCTTCAATCTTGGTACCGGAGTTGGAACTAGCGTATTGGAGCTGATCGAGGCGGTAAAGCGTGCTACGGGCGATGAGCCAGCCATCCGGCGCGGTCCGCGACGCGCGGGAGATCCGCCTGTTCTCGTTGCGTCCTATGCCAAGGCCGAGCGGGAGCTTGGCTGGACACCGCAGCATTCGCAGATCGATTTCATCATCGAGACGGCGCTCAAGTGGCGGGACCGCCGACCTCAGATCTGACGAGGCGGGAGATGGAGTACGCGGATGATATCGATGGCTTACCTCTTGGATCGGGTGTCAAACACGTCGTTGTCAGATCTTCGGCCGATATCGTGGAGACGAAACTAGAAGAGGGGATGACCGTCTTCTGGTATGCCGACCGACCAATTGGCCACGTCATGATGCACGATGGCAAGAAGACTAATACGAAGATCGATCACATAAATTCGGATTTCCTTTCGGCTATCAAGGCTGAAGCCGAAATGAGACGATTGGGTACTCTCTCGGCGTCCGTCGTGATCTGCACAAGGGACCGTCCCGAGGAGCTTCGGACGTGTCTGTCGTCTCTGCCAAAGCAGAGCTGTACTCCTCGTGAGATTATTGTAGTAGACAATGCGTCCAGGGACGTCCGAACGCGGGACGTCGCTTTGGCGGCAGGCGTCCACTATGTTCGGGAGGACCGACCTGGACTTGATATCGCAAGAAACACTGGCGCTAAACGGGCCACGAGCGAAATCGTCGTGTACACCGACGATGATGTAATCCACCATCCACGCTGGCTCGAACAACTCGTTGCGGCGTTTGATGCCCCCGAGATTGCCGCTGTCACCGGTTTGGTTCTGCCAGCAGAGCTAGCCACCGAAGCCCAACGTCATTTTGAGACGTACTGGAGCTTTGTCAAAGGGTATGCAAGGAAAGATTTTGATCCTCAACTCTTTCAGTCCCACCGTACTCGGGTCTTTCCTTCCTGGGACATCGGAGCGGGGGCCAGCATGGCATTTCGTAGGGATGTCTTTCATGAAGTAGGATTCTTCGACGAAAGGCTGGATGTGGGTCAGGCAGGTTGCTCAGGAGACTCAGAGTACTGGTATCGATTATTGGCAAATGGCCACATTTGTCGCTACGCTCCAGAATCTATTGCGTTTCACTTTCATCGAAAAACAATCGAAGGCCTGTCGAGCCAAATATTTCATTACATGCGTGGCCATTCCGCCGCTCTTATGGTGCAGTACGAATACACCAGAAACATAACGAACCGCCTTCAGGCCTATTACTATACGCCAAGGTGGTATTGCGCTCGCTTGTTTAGCAAGCTTCTTYGGCCAAATAATCCGGGAAACCGTTTTCTTCGGGAGGAGCTCCTCGGATATATGTCGGGCCTCCGCTTTTATCATCAGCGACGACGCGGAAAATGAATTCCGACCCACTCGTATCGATAGTCATTCCTGCGCACAACGCAGAATTGACCTTGAGTAGAGCGCTTGAGAGTCTGATTGAGCAGACTGATGGGCGTTGGGAAGCGATATTGATTGATGATTGTTCTATCGATGCTACGCCCGACATTATTGAGAGCTACTCTGCGAGAGATGCTCGCTTTGTTGCTTTGAAGACAAACGTCAAGAGTGCTTCGGCGTCCCGAAATGTGGGTATAGAAAAATGCAGAGGCGACAGGCTCCTGTTTCTGGACAGTGATGATTGGATTGATCAAAGATTTCTTTCCCTGATGAATGCTGCCCTCGATTCAAGTCCGGAAGCGGTAGCGGCCTATTGCAACTACTGTCGGGTGTTTCCCGATGGAAGCGAGTCTCCCCTCCGTGGTGATGGCAGAATACAAGAAGATCCGATTGCCGAGTTCAATCGAACCTGCGCCACCGCGATCCATAGCGTCCTAGTGAACAAAGCTGCCGTTCTGAATGTTGGAGGCTTCGACACGGCACTTCGAACCTGTGAGGACTGGGACCTCTGGCAAAAACTTGCTCATGCCGGCGGAAGCTGGATTCATGTCGACCAAAAACTGAGCTATTATTGGGCAAGCGACAGTTCGTTGACGCAAGACGTTAATCGTATGCTTATAGACGCGCGCCGCGTCATTGAGCAGGGATGCTCTCGTTCGGCGAGGACCAGCGATCCCGAGGTATTGCGTGCGGTCACGAGCGATCGCGTCTCGAGGCTTGATCCTATCACAGCCTATGCGTATTTTGCATTGTGGTGTGCCGGATTTGATTGCGGCCGCAACGGCAGGAGCGCTGCGATGGAGGAGACGCTCGCTGCATGGCCAAGATCGGCCACTTCGGACGATGCGATAGTCAATATCCTGCTGGACTCGATCATGGTAGGGACGCAGCTTGTGCCGGCCAAGCTGGCTGGTCGCTGGAATCAATACGGGGCGCAGCTAACAGATTTGATCAAGGCGATTGGGCTAGCCTGTCGCGCTCCTGCATGGGCGCGCAAGATCCAGTATAGTTTCGAACGCAAGATTTTGGATTATGACGATCTCGCATCGCCGCGTGAGCTGTCGTTGACCCTTGGGATCAGAGTCGACCTTCGTTGGTTGCCGCGTGTCCATCCAACTGGCTCCATCGATCGCCTGTATGTGTATATTTGCGATGGCCCACACATCCTGCGCCTACTCGATATTGGCGTATTAGGAGCTGTGGGGGGGGGATACTGGACGAGGCTGATTTCTGATCATCTACGCTCCCGCCAAATCCAGAAGGGTGCCAGCAAGGCCGTCCAACTGAAGCTTGCAATGTACGAGCAGGTGTTTCGTCGATGGTTTCTGGAAGGAGCCGCCGGGAGTCACGTTCGGCAGCGCACTGACTTGTTTCGAAAAATCGCCAGCGAGATTTCGGGCGCATCGAAGGTAGTTGTCCCCTTGGCGACTCCTGGTTCGAAGCGAGGTTGCGAGTTGGGGCGAAATGTTCCACGCGAGCACTTCTGGGAAGAATTGTTCGAGGAAGAGGACCCTTGGAACTACCACTCGGATTATGAGCAGGAGAAATATCGAAAGCAACTAGAGCTACTCCCGGACCAAATCCCGGGAAACGCGCTTGAGCTCGCGTGCGCGGAGGGACACTTCACCGATCTACTTGCACCAAACGTCAAGCGTCTGATTGCATCAGATATTTCCAGTAAGGCTCTCGCGAGAGCGTTTAGCCGGTGCTCCCGTCATTCCAACATTGACTTCAAGAGGATTGACTTATCGAGCGATGACCTACCGTCGAACATGGATCTGATTGTCTGTTCAGAGGTACTATACTATCTTGCTGATGAGGACGAGCTCAAGGCCGTGCTTGAAAAGGTCGCAAAGAGTCTTCGACCGGGCGGCAGCCTCATACTGACTCACGCGTTCGTGCTCAAAGACAATCTGACACGGACAGGATTCGACTGGGAAAATCCGTTCGGCGCCGAGAAGATCTCGATCGTTGCCGGAAGAGTCGGCGATCTGGCGTTGGACGAGTCAATTCAAACCGAACTCTACCGAGTGGACAGATACAAGCGCCTCTTTGCCACGGAGTCTCCGCCTGTTCCCCACGTAACCAAAGCGGAGGTGACGGCTGTCATAGAGACGGAAGTCGCAAGATTGATTGTGCCGGGGGGCGCGGTGGCGCGCAGAACGCTCGTTCTTCAAAGAGAGAGGCGGCAGCATGCTCCAGTGCTGATGTATCATCGGATTGCTGCAGACGGCCCTGCAGGACTTGCGCGCTTCCGGGTTCGCCCGGAGCTCTTTCGCGAGCAGATGCTGTGGCTTCGGAGGAATGGGTATCATGCGATAACTTCCGAGCAGCTGGCGTGGTTCGTCGCCAACAAGCATCCTTTTGTAGGGCGCCCCGTCCTTATCACTTTTGATGATGGTTATCGCGATTTCGTGGAGCATGCGTGGCCGGTGTTGCAAAAGAACGATTTTACGGCTGAAGTGTTCGTTGTTGCGGAAAAGGTTGGAAAAACAGCTGATTGGGATCACGACTTCGGACCCGGCGCGCCATTGCTCAACCAAGCCGAGATAGCCGAGCTCGCCGCCCAAGGGGTCCTTTTCGGCAGTCATCTCGCCACGCATCCTAGAAACGACCAGCTCTCGACTTACGGTCTCGCCGATGAGCTGATTCGTTCGCGTCTACGGTTGGAAGCGTGGCTCTCGCGGCCGGTGACTTCTCTTGCAGCTCCGTTTGGCTTGGTCGATGACCGGTTGAGAATTCTGGCCGTCGAATGCGGCTACAAGACAATCTTCAATACTGCGAACAAAGTCGCGAGCTTGTCCAACGATCTGCTCGATTTGCCGCGGCTAGAGATAAGAGGTGATCTCGCGACAGAGGAGTTTGCCTATTGGATGCGATCCTTCCAATGACAGCAGCCGAATACCTCGTGAGTGTTGTCGTGCCGGCACATAATGCCGAAGCGACAATGGATGAGACACTGTGCAGCATCAGGTCTCAATCGCACAACAACCTGGAGATCATTATTGTGGACGACGGATCGGTGGACAAGACCCTTGCCGTTGCCGAGAAGCATGCAGCGCAGGATCCTCGGGTAAGGATTGTCAGGCAAGAGAACCAAGGGGTAGCAGCAGCTCGAAATCGAGGATGGTCCGAGGCACGATCAGACTTTATCGCATTCGTGGACGCTGATGATCTTTGGGCGCCAAGGAAGATCGAACGACAGCTCGATGCATTGATTTCCGGCGGAGAACAGGTCGGTCTCGTATATAGTTGGTATGTTCTGATAGATCGCAAGAGCGCGGTCATCATGAATGGACCCCCGGCTCGTTGTACAGGCGATGTACTCTCGGACATTTTCGTTGGAAATTTTGTCGGGAATGGAAGCGCAGTCTTGGTTCGCCGGACTGCGCTGCTCGCAGCGAATGGCTTTGAAAGCGGCTTGCGTGCGGCCGGCGCACAGGGTTGCGAGGATCTTCTGTTTTACTGCAGGGTGGCCGAGCAGTATCACTTCTCGGTGGTTCCGGAATATCTCATCGGATACCGCTATCTGCCCGACAACATGTCGAGCAATTTGCCTCGGATGTTACGCTCCTGGAGTCTTGTCGTTGATGAAATGCTTACAAGGCACCCTACTCGCGCGAAGCTATTGAGTCGAGGGCTGCGCAACTACGGGAGTTGGGTGCTGTTTCGGGCGCTATCGTGTGGGAATCTTGCTTATGCCTACGAGACGCTAGCATTGCTCGCCCGAAAAGACCGAATGCTTGCCCTCAGCGTTGTGTGCGACCTGCCGCGCGAAGCTTGGGCCCTGGTTGCGCGAAAATTCCGAGAGCTCACCGGGCGTGGAACCCGAGACTTGAACTTGCAGTTCATGATCGGTAGTCCACGCCAATGACAGTGCGCGAAGACGTGAGCACGGTAAGAATGTCGCTTGCACAGGGCACCGCGGTAGCCGTGCTGCTTCTATTGCTGCGGCTGGCGCGGCTTCCGCGATGGGTGACGCCGTTGCTTGTGATCCTGGGGCTCGTGTCCTCGCTGGCAGAGACGGTTGGCATCACGCTTGTGCTTCTTTTTTTCTATCTGGCGATGGGGCAAATCGAACTCGCGATGTCGACCGGTGGTCTGTTTGGGCATGCATTAGAATATGCAGCCCGCTGGTTCGTTAGTCCCACGGCCACCGCTGCCATCATTTTTTTTCTCATCGTTACTCGGGCCTTCCTTGCATTTCTTCACTCCCTGATCAGTGCTCGGGTCGGAGAAGAGATAAATGAGTTTGCTCGCAACGCCGTTCACGGTCGATATTTATCGGCATCATACCGCTTTTTCCAGCAGCACGACGAAGCTCAACTGATGGAGGTGCTCGGGACAGAGACTTGGTTGATATCCGGCGCTTACGCCAGCCTCACAAAGATCGTAGTCAGCATTTGTTCGATCGCGCTGTTCGCGTCATTTTTGCTCGGCCTTTCCGTAACGATTGCTGTAACGGCTGCCTTGGCGTCATTTGGTGTTTCACTTGGAATACGTCGTTTGGCGAGGCCAGCGCAGGTGCTCGGCGGAGAAGTCAAGCAAATCCACCAGCGCCTCGGCGAACATATGCTCATGACGCTACAAGCGATGCGTACGATACGAGCCTTCGGCCAGGAAGACGCTCATCAGGAAAGGTTCGAATGTGCGTCGGCTGAGGCGCACCGAACCAGCCTTGGCCTGGCTAAAATAGCCGCGCTGGTCCCGCCGCTTACCGAAATGGGATACCTTTTGGTGCTTTGTCTGGTCGTCGCGCTTGCCCATGTTTTGGGTATCGGGTTCGCGACGACACTCACGGCTGTCGTGCTGCTCTATAGGCTTCAACCGCACATACGGGAGCTGGAAGGGAACTTATTGTATTTGGCACAGATCGAACCTCAATTGAAGTCGATCTACCTAATGTTGTCCTCGAAGGATGCTGATCCGCCGACGTTAGGCCATCTCGGAATCGGATCTTTGGTGCGTGGAATATCATTTGAGGAGGTTAGCTTTCGTTACCGCACGGATGCCGCCAGGGCCCTCGATCGCGTAAGTTTTCGGATTCCGGCGGGCAAGACTACCGCACTGATTGGTGCCAGCGGTTCTGGGAAAACAACGATCGTCAACCTGCTGCTTCGTCTGTATTCAGTGGAGGAGGGGGCAATTCTCATCGACGGCTCTCCTTTGGACAACGTGCGACGAACGAGCTGGCTGGGCCTCTTGTCGGTCGCGGGGCAAGACATAGACTTGATTGAAGGCACGGTTGTCGACAACGTTCGTATGGCGAATGAGCGTGCGTCGCACGCGCAGATCATCGAGGCGCTGACCTTGGCAGGAATCTCGGAGTTCATTGAGAGTTTGCCGGAGAAGTACGATACTTGGGTCGGGCAGCAAGGCCAGAGATTTTCCGGCGGACAGCGTCAACGAATTGGGCTTGCGCGAGCTGTGCTACGGAATCCTCAATTCCTGATCTTTGATGAAGCGCTGAGCGCGCTGGATCGAGATCTGGAGGAAAGCGTGAGGCGAGCCATTGAAGCCAAGTTCTCGGATCGGACCATACTCCGGATCACTCACCGGCTTGAAACGGTCGTCGACGCGCATCACGTGATCTGCATCGAAGCTGGAAGAGTGAGCGCGGAAGGATCTCCGTCCGATCTTCTCAGAAATTCCGATAGTCCGCTTTGCAAGGCGCTTATGGGTCGGCGAGCGATAGTCGAACCAGCCGTTGGGGTTTCGAATGCTGCAGGGCGAGAAAACGGCACCTGAATTCCTGCCGTCTAGCTGCTTGGACAGGTGGCTAGATATTTGATCCCAAGGTTTTGATCGTGCATTATTGTTTTTCCGAGAATCGAATGATGCACATGCACGATGGGACAGGTTATTCACGGTTGCACAGCACGACACTCGACGTCCGTTGACGGCGAGTCGTGCGGGAGATCCGAGCGCGGTCGTGGCGGATCCCACGCTGGCGCGGCGCGAGTTAGGGCGGCGACCGAAGAAGTACGCTGGCCTTGACGCGATCTCCAGCAGCACGCTCGAGTGGGGAGCAGGTGCGATCGTATTGAGGGAGTTTGGCTTGAGTTCTGTTGCGGTCGAAGAGGCGATCGGTTCATCCCACTTCGAGCGTCTCCTGTTCACTAACCAAGCGCTTGGGTGAGACGTGACGCGCCCTCTAGAACGCAGTAGGTTCCTCGATCGAATAGGGACTCCCGTAGAATTACGGGCCGCGCGCGAAGGTAAAGGGCTCGCGAATGGCCTGTATTAGGCCATCATTAAGGGACGCTCCGGCGTTCTTGTTCATTGATCAATTTGTTCGCGAATTTGTAAGTCGCCGTTGAGGCGCTCCTTTGATGGTCATCGTGCAAAGAGAGCACGCAGCCATCATGACCTACTCGCAATTGATCAACGGAACCTCGGGCTCCGACACGCTGTTTGGCGGCACCGGTAACGACCTCCTAACGGGAGGTGACAGCAGCGACCTCTTCGTTGTTTCGAAAGGTTACGGCTCCGACACCATCAGCGACTTTCAGTCGGGCACCGGCGGCGACTTGCTGCGCGTGCAGAACTACAGCTTCGCAACGTTCGCAAGTTTCCTGTCCGGCACGAAGCAGACGGGCACCGACGTCGTTGTCACGTTGTCGTCGAGCGAAAGCCTTACGTTGCAGAACGTTGCGCTGTCGTCGCTTACCTCAGCTAACGTTATTCTCGATAATCCGCTGTCTGTGAGTGCTGCGCCGAACACCGCTTGGATGACGATTGGGGCTGGAGGGACGCTTACCGGCGGCGCGACCAGCGACTCGCTGCAGGCGATGGGCGACGGCGTTACGTTGATCGGCGGCGCAGGCGACGACTCGTACTTCATGTACAATCACGAAACGAAGGTGGTCGAGCTCACCGGTCAGGGGATCGACACCATCTACGATGGCATGATCGACGGCTATAGCCTCGTCAATGCGCCGAATGTCGAGAATCTGACGTTAGGGGGAAGCTACAATTCTCCTGCGACCGGCAACGATCTCGACAACATCATCGTCGGCAATGCCGGCAACAACATGATCGATGGCGGCAAGGGCAACGACGTCCTCACCGGCGGAGCCGGCAGCGATACGTTTGTCGTCAGGGCCGGGAACGGAAACGACATCATCACCGATTTTCAGACCGGTGCCGGTGGAGACGTTCTGCAGATCAATGGCACGAGCTTCAAGACAATCGCCGACGTTACGGCCGCCATGCAGCAGGTCGGCACGGACGTCATTTTGTCGCTTGGAAACGGCGAAAGAATTACTCTTGAAAGCACGACCATTCAGAATTTCATGGCCGCCAATGTCAATATCGTCACAGCGCCAACCGGATTGGTTCAAACGTTCGGCGACGACTTCAACTCGCTTTCGGCCGGCCAGGATCCACATCTCACTTGGAAAACAAATTACGCCTGGAGCGGGACGGCAAGCTACTCGCTCTCCGGTGAGCAGGAGGTTTATGTCGACCCTAGCTTTACAGGATTGCCGGGAACGCAGGCCTCGAGTCCGCTCGGCCTCAATCCATTCTCGATTCAGGATGGCCATCTGGTCATCACCGCAGCACCGATCCCGTCGAGCGACGCGGCCTATGTCGGCAATCATCAATTCTCATCGGGAGTGATCACGACCGAAAACAGCTTCGTCCAGACCTATGGCTACTTCGAGATGAAAGCCTCGCTCCCTGGCACCGCGGGCGCATGGCCTGCTTTCTGGATGTTACCGATCAACACGCGCGGCCTCAACACGGAACTCGATGTGCTTGAAGCGCTGGGCAAAGATCCCGACCAGGCCCACTGGGGCTTTCTGTCGTCGACCACGTCGACACAAGGCTATTGGGCAAATACGGCCAACCTGACGGCCGGTGACCATACTTTCGGTGTGGAGTGGACGCCCTATACGCTGACGTATTTTATCGACGGCGTCGAGGTCGGTCAGGTCGCCACTCCCTCCGACATGAACACAGCGATGTACATGATCGCCAATCTGGCGATGGGCGGAAGCTGGGCCGGAAACGCGGATCCAAGCGCGACCGCGCAGATGAGCATTGATTATATCAAAGCGTACCAGCTGCCGGAGTATACACTCGCCAACTACACGCTTCTGGCCAGCGGAGCTCCGACGACCACCATCGCGGGAACGGCAAGTGCCGATACATTAACTGGAACCACCGGCAACGATCTTCTCGGCGGCGCAGGAGGTGCCGATACGATGACCGGCGGGCTTGGTGACGATACCTACATCGTCACCGATCCCAACGCCAAGGTGGTCGAAAGCTACGGCGGTGGGGTGGATACMGTCATTTCGACCGTCACGTACAAGCTGCCTGACTACGTTGAAAACCTGACGCTGACAGGTTCGGCAGCGATCAACGGCACCGGCAATTCCGAAGCCAACATCATTATCGGCAACGACGCGGCCAATATCATCACCGGCGGAGTCGGCAATGATATCCTGACAGGCGGTGGTGGTGCCGACACCTTCGTCATCAACTCGGGCGACGGCTCGGACATCATTACCGACTTTACACCGGGATCAGTCGCCGGGCATGATGTCGTTCAGCTGAACGGCTTTGCGTTCACGTCCTTCAACGACATCAAGGCGGCGATGACGCAGGTCGGCAACGACGTGTATCTCGCGCTGACAAGCCAGGATACGCTAGTTTTTCGCAACGCCGCGATTTCAGCGTTCACCAGTAATGACTTCCAGCTGCCAGGAAGCTTGGCGGTCGGAGGCACCATCACATCCTGGATCAACGGATCAACCAGCAGCCATATTGTTTACGGTACCGCTGCGAACGACAAGATTACGGCGTTAAACTACGACGATACGCTGGTCGGGTGGACTGGCGATGACACATACGTTGTAAACAATGTGAATCAGAAGATCACTGAGAATCCGGGCGACGGCATCGACAGCGTCGAAGCGTGGACATCTTATACGCTGTCCGTAAATGTTGAAAATCTGACCCTTATGATGGGAGGCCTTACGGGCACTGGAAACGAACTGGCCAACCGGATGGTTGGCTCCAGTGGAAATGACGTCTTGAACGGTGCCGGTGGCGATGATTGGCTCTTCGGGGGTGCGGGTAATGACACGTTCATCTATGGCATCGGTAGTGGCCACGACACGATAGCTGACTTTCACGTCCTGACCAGCACGACGGCGGAGCACGACAAGCTGATTTTGAAGGGCTACGATGCTAGCGCTTACTTGACGAATGTGGGGGAAGAGTGGACCGTTCATTATGCGGGGGGGACTGACAGTTTTCGAATCGCCGGCGTGACGCAGTTGTCATCATCCGACTACGCATTCGTCTCCGTTACCGGCGCATCCATGACCATGGCCGGACTGACGGCGCCGACGATCTCGCTCGCCTCTGCAAGCACGCCGGGCGCCGGGGGGCTCACCAACGCAGATCATTTGACCCTGGCCGGATCTGCTCAGGCGGGCGTTACGATCAAGGTGTTTGACCAGACAGTCCAGATTGGTGTGGCGACCGCTGACAGCAACGGTAGTTGGAGCTTCACCACTGGCACGTTGACAGACGGAAGCCACTCATTTTCGGCGGTGGCTGCTGACGGAGTGGGTGATCTCAGCGCTGTGTCGACCAGCAAAGGTGTGGTCGTTGATACGACCCCACCTGCCGCACCGAGCATTGCGACGTTCTCGCCTGATAGCAGCGTTGTGGGCGATGGCATTACCAGCGCCAATCAGCTGACGCTGAGTGGGACCGCGGAGGCTGGCGGCAAGGTTCTGGTGTTCGATGGAGCGACCCAGGTCGGCACCGCCACGGTCGATGCCGGTGGCAACTGGTCGTTCGCGACCAGTATGCTGGTCGACGGCACCCATGCCTTTACCGGCCAGGCGGTGGA